>NZ_JBEZDS010000003.1:107485-545085 GCF_040648435.1 Dactylosporangium sp. NPDC049140
GCCGCTCACCGTGGGCTCAGTGTTGTCGCGCCGTCGCCGGAGCTTGCGGAGGTGGCGGCGTGAGCGGTCCGGAGCGGAGCGGAGGGGCCGCTCACCGTGGGCTCAGTGTTGTCGCGCCGTCGCCGGAGCTTGCGGAGGTGGCGGCGTGAGCGGTCCGGAGCGGAGCGGAGGGGCCGCTCACCATGGGCTCAGTGTTGTCGCGTGAGCGTCGTCACAGCGGGGACTGTCACGCTCGCGGCGCGGATTCCCGTCGTCGAAGCATGGAACAACGAATGGAATGGGCGAAGGTCGTCCCCGACGGGTACGCGGTCATGTCGCAGCTGGAGCGGTACGGCCGCAAGACGGTCGAGCCCGGTCTGCTCCATCTGATCAAGATCCGTGCGTCGATCCTCAACGGCTGCGCGTTCTGCCTCGACATGCACACGGCGGAGGCGCTCGCCGACGGCGACCACCAGCGCCGGCTGTTCGCGGTCGCCGCGTGGCGGGAGTCGACGCTGTTCGACGAGCGGGAGCGGGCCGCGTTCGCGCTGACCGACGCGCTGACCCGGCTCGGCGAGGACGGGGTCGGCGACGAGGTGTGGGCGGCGGCCCGCAAGCACTGGTCGGAGGAGGAGGTCGCGAACCTCGTCCTGGCCATCGGCATCATCAACGTGTGGAACCGCATCAGCGTGGCCGCCCGCCGGGCGACCCCGCCGCTGTAAGTTTCGCCATCCGTTGACCCGGGTCGATGCCTGGCCTAGCCTCGCGGGGAAAGCGTTTTCCTCAGGAGGAGACCATGCATCGGTACCTTCGCGTGCTCGCGGCCGCCGCCCTGGCGACGGCCGCGGGCACCCTGGCCGCCGCCGCCCCCGCCGGCGCGGCCGCGGCCACGCTCTACGTCGCCCCCAACGGCTCCGACGCCAACGCCGGTACCCTCGCCGCCCCGCTCGCCACGATCCAGAAGGCGGTCGGCCTCGTCACCGCGGGCGGCACGATCGCCGTGCGCGGCGGCACGTACGCGCTGACCACCAACGTCCAGATCACCAAGAGCGGCACCGCGTCGGCCCCGATCACCCTGACCGCGTACAACGGCGAGAAGGTGACCGTCGACGGCGAGGCGCTGGGCTACACCCCGGGCGCCGTCGGCTCGACCATCCCCAGTGGACAGCGCGGCGCCATCCACATGGAGGCGTCGTACTGGCGCATCACCGGCCTGGAGATCGTGCACGGCCCGTACGCCGTCTACTGCAACAACTGCAACAACAACACGTTCGAGCGACTGTCCACCCACGACAACTACGAGACCGGCTTCCAGCTGCAGGGCACCTCGGCCAACAACCAGATCCTCAACCTGGACAGCTACAACAACCGCGACCCGCGCAAGAACGGCGAGAGCGCCGACGGCCTGGGCATCAAGGAGGGCAGCGGCAGCGGCAACGTGGTGCGCGGCACCCGCCTGTGGAACAACATCGACGACGGCCTCGACCTGTGGATGTTCACCTCGCCGGTGACGATCCAGAACACGATCGCCTACGGCAACGGCTACAACCGCTGGAACATCCCGAACTTCTCCGGCGACGGCAACGGCTTCAAGCTCGGCGGCAGCGGCGGCACCGGCCCGGCCGCGAACCATTCGGTCACGAACAGCTTCTCCTTCGCCAACGCCGCGCACGGCTTCACCGACAACGGCAACACCGGCACCATCACCGTCAGCCGCGACACCGCCTGGAACAACGCGAAGACCGGCTTCGACTTCGACGGCGGCTCCACCTCCAAGCTGACCGCCAACCTGGCCGTGGGGAACAAGACCACGGTCGCGCTGGGCAAGTCGACGGCGTCGGGCAACTCGTGGAACATCGGCGGATCGTGGCCGCTGCAGAGCACCGACCAGTCCACGATCACCGGCCCGCGTACCGCCGACGGCTCCATCGCGTCGTCGAACTTCCTGGTCCCGGCCAACGGCCAGGCGGTGGGCGCGAAGATCTGACGTCCCGCCCCGGCGGGGCGCTCACCGCAGCACGAAGCCGGGGACGAGCGGGTCGGCGGGGTCGACGACGAAGGTGTGCTCGCCGGTCGGGTACGCCATGCCGGTGACCTGCGGCACGACGGCCGGGCGCCCGGCCGCCTCGACCGCGGCCACGACGGTGCCGGTGAACCGCGAACCGACGATCGACTCGTGGCGCAGCGCCGCGCCGCCGGCCGTCACGCGGCCCTCGCCGGCGAGCACGGCGAGCCGGGCGCACGTGCCGGACCCGCACGGCGAACGGTCGACCTCCCCGTCGGCGAAGACCGTGACGTTGCGCTGGTACACCTGGCCGTCGACCTCGCCGAGATCCTCGAACAGGATCGTGCCGTACACCCCGCTCAGCCGCGGATCGCCGGGGTGCACCGCGTGCTCGCTGTCGTTCAACGCCCACTTGACCTCGCGACCGAGCGCGATGAGGTCCCGATAGTCCGACGGGTGCACCGCCAGGCCCACGCTCGCGGCGTCGACGCTCGCGTAGATCGCCCCGCCGTAGCTGACGGTCACGGCGACGTCGCCGCGGGACGTGCCGAGCGCGACGTCGCGGGCGATGACGTAGCTGGGCACGTTGACGAAGTCCACGGCCACGGTACGTCCACCGGCGCGGTGCACCCGAGCGGTGACCCGGCCCGACGGCACGTCGATGACGACATCGACCGAGCCGTCAGCGGGGGCCGCGACGAGCCCGGTGTCCACCGCCCACGCGCCGAGGGCGATGGTGCCGTGCCCGCAGGCGGTGGAGAAGCCGTCCTTGTGCCAGAACAACACACCCAGATGCGCGCCGTCGTCGTCGGGCGGCACCACGAACCCGCCGTACATGTCGGCGTGCCCGCGCGGCTCGAAGCACAGCAGCTCGCGCAGCGCCTGCGCGTCGGGGCTGTCCAGCGCGCGCATCCGCCGCTCGGCCACGGTGGCGCCGGGCAACGGCACGGGCGGAGCGGCGACGATCCGGAACGGTTCCCCGGCGGTGTGGTAGTCGGCCGTCGACACGGCGAGTGGCATCACGGGTCCATCCTGGCGCAACCGTCCTAGTCGTGCCGCGGCGCGGTGTGGAACGAGTACTGGGCCACGATCGGCACCAGCGGCTTGAGCGCCCCCGCGGCGATGGCAGCGCCGGAGTCCTCGCGCAGCGGTCCGAACGCCCGCAGCAGCGGCGCGTCCGGCAGAGTCCGCGCGACGACGTCGTACCAGGGCTCCGGGTCCGGCGCGCCCAGCAGCGCGGAGAACACCGCCTGGGCCTGGGTCGGCGCGCCGACGATGATGCCGAGCAGGAGCAGGACGCCGCGGTGGTCGTCGACGGCGGGGAGGGTGGTGCGGATGAGGCGGTACAGGTTGAGCACGCGCTTGGCGGCCCGCGGGGTGGCGACGATCCGGCGCAGCCGCCGCACGAACGCGACCTCCGGCGGGGACAGCGTCAGCCAGCCCGGGTCCAGCCGCGACTGGTCCGCGGGCACCGGCTCGGGGTCCGGCGCCTCGATCGCGGGCGGGTCCGCGGCGTCGGGCCCGGGCCCCGTCGCCGGCGTCGCGGCAGGCCCGGGCGCCGCGAGATGGTCGACGAGGCGGCCGAAACCGGCGTCGTCCATGGGCGTCAGGCGGTACGGAATCTGGAAGATCTTCTCCAGGTAGTTCGTCGGCGTCGCCGCCCAGTGCTCGGCGGCCGTGCCGCGCCGGTGGCCCAGGACGCGCTCGAAGTGCAGCTCCAGGGAGCTGAGCAGCCACCGCGGGTCGACGGCGACGACGACCACGAAGAGGCGCAGGCCGAGCAGGAGGTGGACGGCCTGGAGCACGTCGACGACCCGGTCGGGCGGGCATCGGTCGAGATCGTCGATGTAGAGCACGATCCGGTCGATGGCGGCCTCCTGGCCGTCCTGGGCGGTGCGCTCGAGCAGCTCGTCGAGGCGCTGGAAGTCGCGCCGGATCATGGCGATCGTGCCCAGCTGGGAGCGGTAGTCGGCCGAGGCGCTGCGCTCCTGGACGAACTCGGTCAGCTGCCGTCCGGAGCGTACCTCGTCCAGTGCCCGCTCGGCCTCGTCGACGCGGGCCTGCGCGGCGAGGATCTCGTGCCGCAGCGCCGCCTCCTGCTCGGCGAGGCGCTCCAGCTCATCCAGCACCGCCCGCTCCTGCGCGGAGCGCTGCTCGGCCAGCCGCCGGCGGACCTCACCGGCCAGGTGGGCCGCCCGCTCCGCCGCGCCGAGCGCCCGGCCGAGCACCGCCAGCACGGCCCGACCGGCCAGCACGAGCGGGACGAACAGCCCGAGAAGACCGGACAGGAGTTGTACCGCACCGGGCGTCACCGCAGCCATGGCGATCGGCAGCCCGAGGCACAGCAGCGCGGCCGCGATGCCGTACGCCCACAGCCGCCACCGGATCGCGTCGCGGTTCCCCGGCACCAGCATCCGCCACAGGCGCAGGACCCGCCGCGACACCGACACACCGTCGTCGGTGAGCGCGCCCAGCTGCTCAAGCTCGTGTCCCGCCGCCAGCTCCACCTGCCGCCGGGCCTCGTCGAGCGACCGGTGGACGGCGGGATCGTCGAGCACCGTCTCGGCGACGACGGTGAGGGCGGCGAGCGCGTCGCGACCCTCGGTGCGGCGCTCCTCCAGGTCCGCGAGGGTGGCCTGAAGCCGCTCCGCCTCGATCTCGGCCGCCTCGAGCCGCTGCTCGGCCGCGACGAGCTCGGACCGGGTGGTCTCGAGCTCGCCGACGAGCCGCTCACGCTCGGCCTGCCAGCGTACGGCGGCGTCCTCGCGGCTCTCACCGGTGCGCGGCTCGGCCAGCTCGGCGAAGATCTCGGCGACGAGGCTCGGCCACAGGTTCGCGTCGGTGTAGTGCCAGGCGTTGAACACGATCTGCCGGACCTCGCGGCACATCGCGTTGGGCGCGTCCGGCGGTGAGGCCGCGGAGAGCCGGTTGAGCAGGCGGATCTCGCGCTGCAGGCACTCCATGAAGAACGACTTGCCGGTACCCCAGTCGCCGAACACCCCGATCGACAGCGGCGGCCGGGTGTGCCGGGAGCTGATGAGCATGGCCAGCGCGGTCGCCGCTTCGGCCCGGCCCAGCAGATCCGGCCCGTCCCAGAAGTCGGCGCTGTAGCCGGGGTACCGCGGCCGCCGAGCCGGCGGGCTCGTGGCGGCGAACAGCGGCACGGTGGGCCGGACGCGCTCGTACGCCTGCTGCCACAGCGGGATGCGATCGGGCGGCACACCGACACCGCTCAGCAAGGCGTGAACGGTCTGCCATCGCGGTAGCCGGTCGCCGCGCAGCGCGTTGGCCAGGGAAGCCCTCGCGACCGGATGGCCTTTCCGCGCGGCGTGCCGGGTGATCGCGTCGTACGAGAGGCCGGAGTCGCGGCGGACGGACTGCAGGGCGGCGCCGAACTCGGCCAGGGTGGTGATGGCGGCGAGCCGTTCCGGGGTCGGGACGTCCTCGTTCAGGGTGGGGACTCCTAACGGGTACAGGTCAGGAGTCCATCCATCCTTGTCCGGAGCCGGTATGCAACCTCCGGGCGGCCAGACAGGAATGCGATCCGTGCCGCCGGATCCGGAATCGGCGGCCCGAGCGGTGCGCGAAGCCCGACTGCGTTTGGCGTACCGTCGGCATGTCGGACGTCGCCACTTCAGGTTGGGGATCGAAGGGCGTTCAGGCGCGATTGAGCATGGTGATGATGACTTCCGGAACGTGGCCCGACCTCGATGTGCGACTGCTGCGGCGCTTCGTCGCGGTGGCCGAGGAACTGCACTTCGGTCGTGCCGCGGCGCGGCTTTTCATTGCCCAGCAGGCGCTCAGCCGGGATGTGCAGCGCCTCGAGGAACGCGTCGGGATCGCGTTGTTCGACCGGACGAGCCGCCGGGTCGCGCTGACCGCAGCCGGTGAGATGCTGCTGCCCCGAGCGCGGCGACTGCTGATCCTGCACGACGAGGCGGTGCGCGAGCTGCGCGGTGACGAGCAGGCGTTGCTGGTGAACGTCGTGGCACCAGGCCTGACCCCTGCGCGCGTGCTGGCTGCCGCCCGGTCGCGGGATCCGGTGACGGAGTTCTTCGCCCGCTTCGAAGGCGGGATGAGCCGCGCGACCTTGCTGCTCGGCGAGCATCGCCTCGATGCGACGTTCGGCCGCCGGGGCCCAACGGCGAGCGGCCTCGCCCATCGGCTGGTCCGCTGGGAGCCGATGGCGTTGCTGGTGCCGGTCCGCAGCCCACTGGCCCAGCAGTCCGCGGTGCCGCTGTCCGCGCTACGCGACGCTCAGGTGTGCTGGCTGGCCGGTGACCACGTCACCCCGGAGTGGGAGGACGCGGCTCGGCGGCTGTTGCAGTCGTGCGGTGCCCCCGCGGACGTCGGCAGTGCGCATCCGCACGTGCGCAGCATTGAGGAACTGGCGCATCACGTACAGGCGCGGGAGTCGCCCGTACTGACGTTGCTGGACCAGCCGCCGGTGCCTGGTGCGGTGCTGCGGCCGCTGGTGGAGCCCGGCGCCGTGTACCCGTGGAGTCTGGTCTGGCGAGCCGGGGAGCAGCACCGTCCCGGGTTGCGGGCGCTGCTGGAGTCGGCGGCGAAGCTGGCCGCCGCCGAGGGCTGGCTGACCGTGCCCGAGCCGGCGTGGCGTCCGGACGAGCGATTGACAACGGAACCGAGTTGATCCGGTCTCAGCGGGTGTTGGACCGCCGTGAGCGGGCCCCGTCAGAGTGAGGCCATGTGGACACCCGCCCGACTTGCGGTCGCCGGCTGCTACGGCTTGACCGGGGTTCTCAATGCCCTGTGGGGCGCCACCCTGCCGGCCACCGACGCGCGGCTGGACCTCGGACCCGCCAGACTGGGCGTGGCGCTGCTCGTGCTCGGATTCGGAGCCCTGGTCTCCATGCCGCTGGCCGGTGTCCTGGCTGAGCGGTTCACCGGGGGCGGCCTGCTTCGGGTGGTGACCCCGCTGTACGCCGCGTCGCTGGCGGGGCCGGCGGCGATGCGCTCCTTCGGGACGCTGGTGGCGGCGATCCTGGTCTTCGGCGTGCTGCTCGGCATGGTGAACGTGGCGCTCACTGTCCAGGCCGTCGACCTCGAACGCGCCGAGCGGCGGCCGGCCATGTCGACGCTGCACGGGGTATGGGCCCTCGGAGCTTTGGGCGGCGGGGTGGTGACGGCGGTGGTGCTGCGAGCCGGTGCCGACGTGAGGTTGATCATGCTCATCGGTGCGGCAGCGGCGGGGCTGGCCGCTGCTGATCTCGGGCGACGCCTGCCCGTCCCGGTGCCACCAGCCGCCGGAATGGCCGACGGACAGCCAGCCCCCAGGCGCCGCGCAGGGCTGGCGCTGGTGCTGGTGCTCGGCCTGATCGGCGCCGCCGCGTTCCTGACCGAGGGAGCCGCGACCGACTGGGCGGGCGTGTACGCCCGCGAGGTGCTCGGCGCCGCCCCCGCCACCGCGTCGCTGGCGTACACGATGTTCGTCGCGTCGATGACCGCCGTCCGGTTGTTCGGCGACGCGGTGCGATCCCGTGTCCGGGCCGACCGGGTGGTGCTGCTGGCCGGACTGACCGCCACGGCGGGCTATGCCACGGTGCTGCTTGCGCCGGCCACCGGCGGCGCAGCGCTGGCGGTGGTGCTGAGCGGGTGGGCATTGGCCGGCGCCGGCATGGCACTCATCTGGCCCGTCGTGTCGAGCATGGTCGGCGCCGCCTTTCCGGGGCGGGCCAAGGACCTCTCGATGGTGACGACGCTCAGCTATGGTGGCGGCCTGATCGGGCCCGCGGTCATCGGCGGGGTGGCGTCGCGGGCTTCGCTGCCGGCCGCGATGGCGATCCCGGCGGCCCTGGTGGCCGTGGTCACCGTCATCGCGCCGCGGGTGCTTGCCGCTCTGACCACCGAGAGACCATGGGCAGCGCGGGAGGATTCCGATGGCGGGCAGTCGCGCGGGCTGCCGAGCATAGTCACTTTCCTGTAGGTACCTACTATCGCGGCGGTGTTAGCGTCCCGATGTCACCGGCGCCAGGCCGGTGCTCCAGGACCTGACCAGGGGGCATTCCACGATGATCATCGTTACCGGGGCGACCGGAAACGTTGGCCGACCACTTCTCCAGGCACTCGCCGCAACCGGTGAAAAGGTGACGGCGGTGTCGCGCCGGATCGCGGACGCGGCGGTACCGGCGGGGGTCATGACCGCGGCGGCGGATCTGACTGATCCGCAGGGCTTGCGGCCCGTCTTCGACGGCGCCGATGCGCTGTTCCTCCACGACGGTGGCGCCAGTGCCCACATGCTGCGACCACGAGACATTCTCGACGCGGCCGGCGCCGCCGGGGTGCGTAGGGTGGTGCTGCTGTCCTCGCAAGGAGTCCGCACCCGACCGGAGTCCCAGTCCCACGGCGTACTGCTGCGCTCGATCGAAGACGCCGTGCGGCAGTCCGGTCTGGACTGGACAATCCTGCGGCCGGGTGGCTTCAACTCCAACACGTACGCCTGGGCCGATTCGATCCGTACCGAGCGGACCGTCGTAGCGCCGTTCGGTCACGTCGGCATACCCACGATCGATCCCGCCGACATCGCCGGCGTAGCGGCCGCGGCGCTGCGCGAGGGCAGCCACGCCGGACAGATCTACGAGCTGACCGGGCCCACGCTCATCACACCCAGACAACGCACCGAGGCCATCAGCGACGCACTCGGCGAACCCGTCCGGTTCATCGAACAGACCCGGGACGAGGCCCGCGCACAGATGCTGCAGTTCATGCCCGAGTGGGCGGTGGACACCACCCTCGCCGTCCTCGAGGAGCCGACCGTCGCCGAGCGGCAGATCAGCCCCGCCGTCGAGCAGGTACTCGGCCGGGCACCACGCACCTTCGCCGACTGGTTCCAGGACCACATCCCCGCCTTCCGGTAGTGCGGTACGCGCGGCCGGCGTCCACTGTTGGGTCGATTCGTGCGTCGATTCAGTGCAGGTGATAGCCTGCGGCGCGCTAGAAGCCGTCGAGCAGGTGTTTCAGACCGAATTCGAACAGCGGAGCGTCCGCCTCCGCCTCGGCCTTGCGCGCCTTGCGGTCCTCCTGCTCGAGGTGCATCGCGCTGCCGCGCACGAAGTTCGCCACCGCCGCGGCCAGCGGGGCGGCGTCCGGCCGGTCCGTCAGCGCCCGCTCCGCCCACGCGAGGTGCGCGGCCACGTTCGCGCTGAGCGACGGGTCCGCGAACGAGACGGTCAGCGCCAGCCACGGGTGCTGGCGGTACAGCCGCCACTGCAGCCGGCTCAGCCGCTCCAGCTGCACCCGCCAGCCCCCGGCCGGCTTCGGCGGCGGATGCTTGGCGAACACCGCGTCGGCCATGAGCACCTCGAGCTCGGCCCGGTCCTGCACCCATTTGTAGAACGTGCCGGTGACGAGGCCGCCCGCGCGCTGGCCGATGAGGCGCAGCGACAGGTTGCCCAGCCCGTCGGCGTCGGCGAGCTCGATCGCGGCGTTGACGATGCGGGCCCGGGTCACGTCGCCGTGGGCGGGCGGCGGCTGCCACGCGGCGGCGACGGCGGGCGCGTCGGCGGTGACGATGAGACCCGGGCCGCGGTGCTTGGCCGCGAGCCCCTCCTCGCGCAGGAGCGTCATCGCCTTGTACGCGGTCGCCATTGTCGCGTCCCACTCGGCCATGATGTCCTTGGCGCTGGGGATGTCGTGGCCCGGCCGCAGGTCGCCGGCGAGGATGCGCCGGCGCAGATCCGCGACGATGTCGGCGGCAAACCGGGTCACGGGCGAGAGTCTAGCGCTCCGCCTCGCGGGCCATCTTGCGCAGGGCCTGCCCGAAACCGGCCCGGCCGGCCAGCGCGACGAGGCCGCCGGTCACCCGGTCCAGGCGGTGCGGCACGACCGTCACGTCCTCGAACCAGTCCACCCGGCAACGGTCGTCCGGCCGCGGTACCACCACGAACCACGCCTTGCCCCGGATCACCCGGCCGTGCTTGTCGACGTCGCACCGGCCCGGCGCATCGCCCTGCGGCGGCTCCCAGCGCACCACGGTCATCGGGTCGTCGAAGCCGAGCGGGCCGAGCCCGGAGCGCGCGACGAAGCCGGCCCCGAGCCCGTCCATCCGCTCGGTGGTCAGGCGCACGGTGGTGAGCGGCGCCCAGCGGGCGTGGTTGCGCCAGTCGGTGAGCGCGGCCCAGACCTTCGCGGCGGGGGCGCGGACCTCGACGGAGACGGTGAAGCGGGCCACCCGCCCGACGATAGCCGTTACGGGGCCGCGGGGCCGGGTAGCGGTACACCATGAAGGCTGTCGTTTATCGGGGTCCGCGCCAGGTCGAGGTCGTCGACGTGCGGGACCCATCGATCCAGGCGCCGACCGACGCGATCGTGCGCATCACGACCACCAACATCTGCGGTTCCGACCTGCACATGTACGAGGGCCGCACCTCCGTCGAGGAGGGCAAGATCCTCGGCCACGAGAACATGGGCATCGTCGAGGCCACCGGGCCCGGGGTGAGCCGCATCAAGGTCGGCGACCGGGTCTCGGTGCCGCTCAACATCGCGTGCGGCACCTGCCGGAACTGCAACTCCGGATGGACCAGCTTCTGCCTGCGCACCAACCCGATCGACGGGATGGACGGGGCAGCCTACGGCTACGCGAACATGGGGCCGTACGACGGCGGCCAAGCGGAGCTCCTGCGCGTGCCGTACGCGGACTTCAACCTGCTGGAGCTGCCGCCGGGAACCCAGCACGAGAACGACTACACGATGTTGTCGGACATCTTCCCGACCGGCTGGCACGGTACCGAACTCGCCGGAATGCAGCCCGGGGACCGCGTGGCGGTGTTCGGCGCGGGGCCGGTGGGCCTGCTCGCCGCGCACAGCGCGATGATCCGCGGCGCGTCCGAGGTGTTCGTCGTGGACAAGGAGCGCGACCGGCTCGACCTGGCGGTGAAGATCGGGGCGACACCGGTCGACTTCGGCCGCGGCGACCCGGTCGAGCAGATCCTCGACTCGACGGACGGCCGCGGCGCGGACTGCGGGGTCGAGGCGGTCGGCTACCAGGCCCACGACCCGAGCGGCGAGGAACACCCCGAGCTGGTGCTGGACAACCTCGTGAAGGTGGTGCGCTCGACCGGCGGGATCGGCGTCGTCGGCGCGTACGTGCCGCAGGACCCCGGCGCCGCCACCGACGCGGCGAAGCAGGGCCGGGTCGCGTTCGACTACGGCACGTTCTTCGCCAAGGGCCAGCGGATGGGCACGGGGCAGTGCCCGGTCATGCGGTACAACCGGCACCTGCGCGACCTCATCACCACCGGCCGCGCGCAGCCGTCGTTCCTGGTCTCGCACGAACTGCCACTGGCCCGCGCGGCCGAGGGGTACGACCACTTCGACCGCCGCGACGGAGGCTGGACCAAGGTCCTGCTGCGCCCCGGCTCGTAGCCGCGCGAGGCTGACCGGCCGTGGGGACCTTCGCGAGCGCGAAGGTCCCCTCTTGATCGCTTGCACGCACACGCCGACCGGATCGGTGAGCTGGCCGCCGAGCTCGACCAGATCGACGGGAGCCCCGGCTCCAGCGTCCTGCAGGTCGTGCGGGTCTTCGAACACTCTGGTGGCGAGGACGAAGACCTCACCGGCCCGGGCGAGGAGTTGGAGAAGCTGCCCGGGCAACACCAGCTCCTCGGGTGGCACCTCGACGCCCGCATGGCCTGTCTATGCCCGCCGGACGCTCTGTTCACACACCCCGCCCCGGCGGGCCTCACACCTCCTTGCCGGCCCAGAACCGGTCGAGCTTGTCGCAGATGAAGCCGGGCCGCTCCTGGAACACCCAGTGCCCGCACCGCTCGATCACCCCGCCGTGCGCCTCCTCGGCGATGGCCCGGGCGCTGTCGATGCAGTGGGAGCCGAACGACGCCTCGCCGCCCCAGGCCATCATGGGCACCGGCAGCTTCCGGGCCGCCAGTTCCCGGGTCTGCTCGGTCATCTGCGGGATGCACCCGTACAGGTTCAGGCTCCCGCGCAGCGTGCCGGGCTGGCGCATCAGCGCGGCGTACGCCTGCACCTCGTCCTCGGCCACCGCGTCGGGGTTGTAGGCGAAGTCGCGGAAGAAGTGGCGCAGGTACTGCTCCTCGCGCCCCTCGAGCAGCATCCGCGTGATGTCCATGTGCGCGTGCATGCCGAGGTGCCAGTAGTTCACCATCGGATCGACGTAGCCCGGGTAGTCCAGGCCGAAGAAGGGCGTCTCGATCGTGGACAGCGACAGCGCCCGCTCGCCCGCCGCGTAGGCGAGCGCGACGGCCGGCGGCCCGCCGAGGTCGTGGCCGACGATGTGGAACTGCTCGACGCCCTCGGCCTCGAGCAGCCCGAGCAGGTCGGCCGCGATGGTGTTGGGCTCGTAGCCGCCGAACGGTTTGTCGCTGTCGCCGCACCCGCGCAGGTCGGGGGCGATGAACCGGTACCGGTCGGCGAAGCGCTCGATGAGGCGCAGGTACTGCCGGTGCGACTCGGGCCAGCCGTGCAGGCCGAGCACGACGGGCCCGTGCCCGGCGGTGACATAGTGCAGCCGGACGCCGTTGGTCTCGGCACGGTGATGCTGTACGTCCACCATGCCGGGGCCCTACCCGCCGGGCGCGCCTCAAACGGGGACGAGGGCGGGCAGGATCGTGGCCGCGGTACCGCGCAGGTTCAGCGTGCTCACCGCGTCGAGCGGGGTCGGGTCCGGGTTCACCTGGACGACCGCGGCACCCGCGCGGGCCGCGATACGCGGAATCTCCGCGGCCGGGTACACCACGCCGGACGTGCCCACCGTCAGCAGCACGTCGCAGCTCGCGGCGGCCGCCACCGCCGCGCGGAGGGCCTCCTCCGGCAGCGCCTCGCCGAACCACACGACGCCCGGACGCACCAGCGCCCCGCACGCGTCGCACCGCGGCGGGGCGAGGCGGCGGCCCTCCTGCGGCTCCTCGGCGTCCGGGAACACGGCCGGGTGCGCCCCGGCGCCGATGCACCGCGGCGCGAACAGGCTGCCGTGCAGGTGGTTGGGGGCGGTACTGCCGGCCCGCTCGTGCAGGTCGTCGACGTTCTGCGTGACGACCGTGGTGCCCGGGACGGCCGCCTCGAGCGCGGCGACCGCGCGGTGCCCCGCGTTCGGCTCGGCCCGCCGGGCCCGGGACCGGCGCCACTCGTACCAGCCCCACACGAGGTCGGGGTCGGCGTGGAAGGCCTCGGGCGTGGCGAGCCGCTCCGCGTCGAAGCGGGCCCACAGCCCGGTCAGGTCGTCGCGGAACGTGGGCACGCCGCTCTCGGCCGACATCCCGGCCCCGGTGAACACGACGACGCTGTGCGCGCCGGCGACGAGCGCCGCGGCCGCCTCGACCGCGCCGGTCACGTCAGGCCCGCCGTGCGCAGGGCGGCGTGGAACTCGCCGGCGACCTCGACATACGCGTCCAGGTCGGTCACGAGGTTCGACACCGTGAGGAACACATGGTCGATGCCCGCGTCCGCCAGCGCCGCGATGTCGTCCACGATCTGCTCGATGCTGCCGGTGTACGGCCGGCGCCCCTCCGCCGGCACCTCCCGCAGGGTGCCGCCGAGCCCGACCTGGAACGTGCACCCGATCGAGGACGGCTCGCGACCGTTCGCGGCGGCCATCTCCCGCAGCCGGGCCAGGGTCGCGCCGGCGGCCGCGGGCGGCATACCGGTGGGCAGCCAGCCGTCGCCGCGCCGGGCGATGCGGCGCAGGGCCGCGTCCGAGAACCCGCCGAGGTACACCGGGATGCGCCGGGCCGGCTTCGGGCCCACCTCGGCCGGGGCGATCGTCCAGCGCTCGTTGCGGTACGACACCGGGTCCGGCTTCCAGAGGGCCTCGGACACGTCGAGGAGCTCGTCCAGCGCCGCGCCCCGCTCCGCGAACGGGCGCGGGGCGAGCGCCGCGAACTCGTCGATGCTCCAGCCCGCGCCGAGCCCGGCGACGACGCGCCCGCCGCTGACCGCGTCGATGCTGGACAGCGTGCGGGCCAGGCGCGCCGGCACGTGCAGCGGCGCGACGAGCACGCACGTGCCGAGCTCGACCCGCTCGGTGACGGCGGCGGCGAGGGTGAGCGCGACGAGCGGGTCGAGCACCCCGCCGTACCGCACCGGCCAGGGCGCATCGGGCACGTTGTAGAGCCCGTGGGGGCCGCTCTGGTCCTGGGGGAGCAGGAACCGCTCGAAGACCCAGACGCTGTCGTACCCCATCTCCTCCACCGCGCGTGCGGCGCGCGTGACCGCCGTGCGCGGGTCGAAGTCCTTGAGCTGGGGCAGGCCGATCCCGACTCGTAACGCCACCGTGGCATCCTTTCCACGCTCGTGATCCGCCGACCCTATGGCATCGACGGTCGAGCGCATCCCGGGCGGGTAACCGGGACGGCGAACAACGTCGACCACGCGGAGCGCGGTCTATGTCGCCGGGCGGTTCCCGGTGGCGATCGGGGCCGCGAGCGAGCCGAGCAGGGCCAGGGCGCGCGCGCTGTCCGAGCCGGGCTCGGCGTGGTACACCACCAGCAGCTGCCCTCCCGAGTCGCCGATCGAGAGCTTCTCCCGGCGCAGCTCCAGCAGGCCGACGTCCGGGTGGCGCAGCCGCATCGGCGCGCCCGCGAGGGGCTTCACGTCGTGGCGCGCCCACAGGCGGCGGAAGGGCTCGCTGGCCAGGGACAGCTCGCCGACGAGCTGCTCGACCCGCGGGTCGCCGGCGTCGGCCGCGACCGAGGTGCGGAACGCCGCCACCATGCCGCCCAGGGCCTGCTCCCAGTCGGGCAGCAGGTCGCGCTCGTCGGGGTCGAGGAAGACGTCGCGCAGCCGGTTGGTGCCAGGCCGGATCCGGGGCGAGAGCGCGGTGGCGAGGCGGTTGGTGGCGAGCACCTCGAACATGCGGCTCTCCACGAACGCGGGCAGGTCCAGCACGTCCAGCAGCTGGCGCACGCCGGCCGGGACGGTCTCGCGGCGGGGCCGGCGCGGGGCGCGCGGGCGGGCCGCGGTGAGGCTCAGCAGGTACTGTGTCGCCTCCGCGTCCAGCCCGAAGACCCGCGCGATCGCCTCCAGCACCGGCACCGACGGGTTGCGGTCGCGGCCCTGCTCGAGGCGCAGGTAGTAGTCGGCGCTGATGCCGGCGAGGGTGGCGACCTCCTCGCGGCGCAGCCCGGGCGTGCGCCGGACGCCCACCACGCGCAGTCCGGCGTCGGCGGGGTCGACGAGCTCGCGCCGCGCCCGCAGGTATGCGCCGAGCGCGTTCGTACTCACCGGACCAGCCTACGGCCGGGGTGGTACCGCCATCCTGGTCCTGTCACTCCCAGGAACCCGAAGGAACTGCCTGAACCGGCGCGCACGGCGCAGGCTGGAGACATGACAACGAACAACCTTCCGGGCGGCGTGTACCGCGTCGGCGACCTCGACCTGACCCGCTTCGGCTACGGCGCCATGCAGCTGGCCGGCCCCGGCGTGTTCGGCCCGCCGAAGGACCGCGCGGCCGCCGTCGCCGTGCTGCGTGCGGCGGTCGAGCTCGGCATCACCCACATCGACACGGCCGACTTCTACGGCCCGCACGTGACAAACGAGATCATCCGCGAGGCGCTGAGCCCGTACCCGCAGCAGCTCCACCTCGTCACCAAGGTCGGCGCCCGCCGGGACGAGCAGGGCGGCTGGCCGCACGCGCGCACCCCGGACGAGCTGCGCGCCCAGGTCCACGACAACCTGCGCAACCTCGGCCTCGACGCGCTCGACGTGGTCAACCTGCGCGTCGGCGGCTTCGACGCGCCCGAGCCCGGCTCCCTCGCCGAGCAGTTCGGGGCGCTGGCCGAGCTGCGCGAGCAGGGCCTCATCCGGCACCTGGGGCTGAGCACCGTCGATGCCGTACAGCTCGCCGAGGCGCAGGCGATCGCCCCGGTGGTGTGCGTGCAGAATATGTACAACATCGCCCGCCGCGAGGACGACGCGCTCGTGGACCTCACCGCGGCGCAGGGCATCGCCTACGTGCCCTACTTCCCGCTCGGCGGGTTCTCGCCGCTGCAGTCCGAGACGCTCGCCACGGTGGCCAAGCGCCTGGAGAGCACGCCGCTGTCGGTGGCCCTGGCGTGGCTGCTGCGGCGCTCGCCGAACATGCTGCTGATCCCGGGTACCTCGTCCGTGGCCCACCTGCGCGAGAACGTCGCCGGCGCGGGCCTGCAGCTGCCCGCGGACGCCCTCGCCGAGCTCGACGCGATCTGACCGATCGACCGAAATCGGTTGTCGTCGGGCAACGGTATATTGTCGCGGTGGGCAGCGACCTGACGGCGGACCGGCAGGTCGTCCGCGACTTATCCGGGCACGTGCGGGTGGACATCCAGCTGCACGGCCTGGTCGACCTCGGCACCCAGCCGATCCTGGAACTGGCCCTCGACGACGCCCTCGCGGTGCGGGGCGTCCGCGAGATCGTGGTCGACCTCGGGGGCCTGACGCTGCTCGACTCGACCGGCATCGCGACGCTCCTGCACGCGTACCGCCGCGGCGCCGCCGGCGACGTCCGGCTCCGCGCGGTCGGCGCCGCAGGCATGGTGCTGCGCGTCCTGGACATCACCGGCGTGCTCAAGGTGCTCTGCGGCGAGGATTGACCGCGATCTTTGTGGGCATGCACGGGTAACGACCCCGTCCAGATTCACCGATGACAGCGTTCCCGAGACCGGCATCCGCAAGCTGTTCACGAGGGCCGGGCACTGGCAGCGATGGCTGGACGTCGAGGGGGCGCTCGCCCTGGCCGAGGCGGACGCGGGCGTGGTACCGCCGGATGCCGCCGCGGCCATCGCCGCCGCGGCCCGCCTGGAGGGGCTCGACAAGGGCCGGATCCGGGCCGGGATCGCCGCCACCGGGCACCCGCTGATGCCCCTCATCACCGAGCTGACCCGGGTGGTGGGGGAGGACTACGGCGGCTGGGTGCACTGGGGCGCCACCACCCAGAACATCACCCAGACCGGCGACGCGCTGCTGCTGCGCGACGCCCACCGGCGTCTGCTGGCCCTGCTGGCGCTGCTGGCCGGCAGCGGGGGAAAAATAGGGCGGGAGTTGTACTCGCTGATGCAGACCGAGTACGGCGAGGTTCTCGAGCCCGCCGCCCCGGGCGACGTCGGCCTTATCGTCTCCGAGGCGGTGATGCTGGCCCTGGGCAAGGTGATCGGCCGCCAGGAGGCACACAGCGTGGTGTCGGAGGCGGCCCACCGCGCGGCGGCCGGCGAGTCCACGTTCGCAGGACTGCTGGAGAGCGACCCGCGCGTCACGACGTACCTGACCGCGGGCGACCTGGTGGCCCTGCTCGACCCGACCCGGCACCTGGGCCTGTCCGCCCCGCTGGCGCGCGCGGGCGCCGGACGCGCCCGCGCCGCGGTTCAGGACATCGGCAGCGATCAGGGAAGCTGGGACGTGAGCCCGGCGGCGAGCACCTCGGCCTGCACGTCGGTGATCTCCTCGCCGTAGTCCTGGCGGAGCTCGGTCTTGGTGTACACGATGTGGCCGTCGGCCGCGGCAGCCTCGGGTACGAGGATGACCCCGTCCGGCGCCACGGCGAGCGCGGGGTCGGCGTCGTTGGACTGCGCGAGCGCCCGGATGTCGTCAGCGGTGATGGTCGTCATGCGCAGTGCCTGCCCGGCCCGGGTTCGAGGCAAACATGCTTGCCGCATTCCTGGCTCGCTGCGCTCGCGGTGGGGCAGCTCCGCTCCACCCACACCCCGTCAAGATCCCTGCCGGCGCGCTCCTGCGGCCAACCGGCGCGCGACGACGGGGCCGGCCGCCGCTCCCGCGGTCCCTGCTTCACGCGGGGCGCCCGGTCCAGTCCGGCTCGCCGGGTCGGCATCGGCTCAGCACGTGCCGTCGGCGCTGTTGCGGGGCTCCAGGGGCAGGCCGTGGAGATCCCAGATCCGCACCGTGTGGTCCCGAGCGCTCGTCACCAGGGCCGTGTCGTCCGCGGTGAACACCATGTTGATGACGGTCCCGCCGTGCCCGACGAGCGTGCGCAGCGGCGTTCCGTACGCTGCATCCCACAGTTCAACGGTGCCGTCCGTACCGATCGTGGCGAGCACCCGGCCGTGGTTGTCGAACGCCGCCCGGTATCCGCCGGCCGCGAGGTCGCCGATGTAGGTGTGCTGGGGATTGCAGCGGGAACGCAGTTCGATGCTGGACTCGGTTTTGAAGACGAAGAACGATTGGGTGTCATTGGAAAAGTTCACCTCACCGTCGAGCGGCCAAGGCGGGTGCTCGACGGTCGTCAGGGTGTGCCCGGTGGCGAGGTCCCGGACCCGGACCCGCCCGTCACGGCCCTCGTCGGCGAGCAGGAAGCCGCCCGGCCCGTACTTCGGGCTGTTGCGCTCGGCGAGGTTGTCCAGCTCGACGGGCTGTCGAAGCCACTGGTTCCAGATGAGCTGCCGATCGGGCTCTTCCGAAGCCGTCAGGCCGACATTTCCCCTCCGGTGCGAGGTCAACTGGTAGTTGCCATGCAGTTCCGCCAGCACCTCGCCTGTTCGCGTGTCGAGCATGCGGTAACTGCCGTTGGCGCTGAGGTACAGAACCGGCAGCGCATCGTCGAGATCGACGTTGACGTTGCGGAGGTTGCCGGGAACGTCGGCCACCTTCTGCGCCGTTGTCGGGTTCCATATCTCGATGCCGTTCCGGTCCTCGGTCGAGACGATGATCGCCGAGCGGTTCGCGACCTCGATCTGGGTCTTGGAAGTTGTCCGGACGGTAAGGCCACGGGAGTCATGGAACTCGACGTGGCCATCTCCGGCGTGGCTGCACAGCAGATACGGGCCGTCGCCTACGAATTCGGGGTCGTCGCAATCGACCGGAACACCGTCGTCGTGCTTCTGGGTGCCGTACAGGCGGTTCTCGACCTTCTCACCACGGTGCGACTTCACCAGAATCGTCTGGCCGTCGTTGGAGTACGCGGCCGCACTGGCCCCGCTGCTCTGGTCGGGCCACTCGTACAGGGGCTTCTCGGCGGGCGTGGACGGCCAGACCTGGGCAAGGTTCTTGGTACTGATCGTCAAGACGCTGGTGAGGTCCGGGCTCGCTTCGACGCTGACGAAGCCGGCGGCCCGGCTGAAGGTGTGCACGACCTGTCCCTGCGCCCAAAGCCACGCGGTCCCGAAACTGTGGTCAGACTCGTACATGTAGACGAGTGCGGTGTCGCCGCGCGAGTTGAACGTGATCGTGGTCTGTGCGACCGCCGCAGGCCCGATCGTCGCCAAGGGCCGGCTCGGATGCGGATACTCAAGGCTCCAAAGGCGTACGAAATCGTCGGACGTCTCGACCGTATTGTCACCCGCCCCAACCGCGATGATCCGTCCACCCGGCGCGAACTGGGCGAAGCGGATCCCGCCGGCGTTGCCCGGCAACGAAGCGATCTCACGCCGGGCGGCCACGTCGTAAACATGCAGCGCCGGATCTGTGGCCGTGAAGGCCGCCAGGCGATTGCTGTGCTCGTCGGGCACCAGTGCCGCCGCACCGTCGCCATATGCGGTCGCGAACCGGACGCTCGAGGTGTCCGGGGGCGCGATGATGAGACCGGTCACCGCCGCCACGATCAGCACAGCGGCCACGGCCGCGACGGCGACCTGCCCGCGCCGGCGGCGCCCGGCTCGGGAGGAAGCGGCGGTGTCCTCACGACGGATGCCCTGGCGGGTGGCGAGCTGCTCCTGCAGACGGATGTGCCGGAACTGGTACACCCCGCCGCGCTGGCGCAGGATCTCCCGCCGGCGCGCGTCGGCCAGGAACGCCAGCAGGTCCCGCGGCAGGTGCCCGCGCGCGGCGAGCCAGGCGCGGGTCAACACGAACCGGGGCCACGCCCGGGTCAGCAGCGTCGTCATGCCGACGAGGACGCCCGGGAGGACCACCATGGCGCCGACGGTGACGGCGGTGACGGGGAACAGCAGGTCGGTGAGGTCACGGAACCGGGCCGCGAACAGCTGCGCCACCGCCGGGCGGCCGGGCCAGCCGGACCAATCGGTCGACGCCTGCACCAGCAGCGAGCCGACGCCGGAGCCGAGGGTCGCGGCCGGCAGGTTCAGGACGGAGACGACCACGGCCACCGCGGCGGCGCCCCACCAGGTCAGGGTGCGATCCTGGTGTACCTGTTCCAGGGGGCCGACGCTGGCCGAGTAGACCGGCGGCGCCTCCAGCCAGCTGTGCACCGCCATCGCGGCGCCGGCGCTCAGCGCGAGGGTGACCGCCGCGAAGACGAACTCGGCGTACATGTCCACCACCGCCGTGGACCAGCCGATACCGAGGCTGATGGCGCCCGCCATGAAGGCCAGCGGCAGGCCTGCGGGAATGGCGACGGCGGCTACACCCACGCGGAAGCCCGAGCGCAGGCGGGCGGCCGTGCCGGTCGAGGCGAGCGACAGGCGGCCGGGTGGACGGCCCGCCGCCGCGTACCACATGACGGTGACCAGGCCGCCGAATCCCGTGGCGATCATCCAGCCGTACCACAGCGTGGAGTCGAGACCGACCTTCTCGTCCGGGTCGAGGAGGGCGACCCACACGGTCATGGCGACGAGGACGGCGACGCCCGAGATGACCCCGATCGCCGGCGCCCACCAGCGTGACAGCAGACGCTGGCTCAGCGTCCACCAGGCCAGGTCGCGTTCGTGGTTGCGGTGCAGGTAGGTGGCCAGGAAGGTGAGCCAGCGCCGCGCGTCGGCCGCGTCCCAGGCGGGGCCGTCGGAGCCGTCGCCGGCGTACGCGGCGTCGACGACCTTGTCCGCGAGGTGGTCCTCGACCGCGTGGCGGCCCGGGAAGCGGTCGCGGTCGAGCAGCGCCGCGGGGGTGCCGCCGAGGCGCTGGTACACGATCCGCGCGAACGACACCATCAGCGGCGTGGTCAGCGCCTTGGACACCGGCGCCTCGGGGTCGCCGCGCAGCTCGGCGAAGACCGGCGACCAGTCGGTACCCGGCGGCCAGTCCATGCCCTCGAAGTGGCCGATCAGATCCTCGGCCGCGACCGGCGCGACCTCCACCGTCGGTGCCTTGCGCAGGACCGGCGCCCCGTCGGTGATCAGCTCCTTGTACTCGCGGACACGACAGGTCACCACGACCGGCCGGTGCACGCCGATGGCCCGGTTGATGTGCTCGACCGCGGTGCGGCGCGCCGACTCCAGGATCTCGTCGAGCCCGTCGATGATCGGCAGCAGCAGACCGTCCCGCATCAGCAGCTTCGGTACCTCGACCTGTCCCTGGTAATACGACTGCGCGACGCTCTGCACGATCCACTCGTCGAGCCCGCCGGACGTCGGGTCCCACGAGGCGGCGCTGAGCAGCACCGGGACCGCCGTGCCGGAGCTGCGCCGGCGCAGCAGCCCGAGCGCGAGCAGGAGCGCCAGGACGCTCTTGCCCGCTCCGGGCTCGCCGAGCACGACGAGCCGGCCGTTGGGGATCTTGCCGAACTCGGCGCCGATGTGCCCGGTCGCGGCGTCGAGCTCGCCCTCGACCTGGCCGCGCAGGTGGATCGTGACGGTACCGACGGACGGCGACTCGACGACCGCGGTCAGGTCGTCGGTGGGCAGGTCGGTCGCCGACCACTTCAACGGCAGGACGCCGGGGTCGCGCAGCCGCCGCGCGTGGGCCTCCTCCAGCCACTGCTCCAGGACGGTGCGCGAGAGGTCGTCGGCGAGCTCCCCGGCGGACGGCGCCGGCTCGCGGGGCGCCCACAGCCGCACGACGAGCTCGAGCGCCAGCGTGGCGAGCGCGGCGAACGTGGCGACGAGCCCGGACAGCGCCGCGCCGCGGGCGAGCCCGGTGAGCGCTGTCCAGGCGAGCGTGGCGAGCGAGGCCGCCAGCACCGCGAACAGCGACAGCCGCAGCAGCGCCCGCCGCCGCCGCGAACGTTCCCGAGTCGGCCGCCCCACGGCTGTGATTGTCGTGGATGCGAGCAACCGCCAGCTTCAGCCGTTGATCGCGTACCGCGCTACCGTTCGGCCGACCCGTTCCGCGCGAGCACGGCGTACCCGTTTCGCTTCACCGGCCCGCGAGCGGGCAACCGGTCGGCATGCCTACGTTGCTCGCGCGCCTGGAGGCCGCCGCCCGGCCGTAGTCACCGGACCTCGTACGTGCCGTCCAGGCGGGCGCGGGCGATGACGTGGCCGGTCATGGCGGTGAGCGCCTGGTCGAGGGTGAAGGGGCCGGGCAGGCTGGGGCGGTGGTCCAGGGCGAAGAGCTGGAAGACGTAGGCGTGCGGTCCGTGCGAGCGCGGCGGCATCGGGCCGGACCAGCCCCGGCGGCCGAGGCCGCCCTTGCCGTGCCTGAGGCCGGGAACGGGGCTGGGCTCGGCGAGGCCGTTCTCCGGGATCCCGGTGAGCGACGGGTCGATGCCCAGGGTGAGGGCATGGGTCGCGGGTTTCTTCATGGGTACGTCGGGATCCTGCACGACGAGGACGAGTTCCGCGGTCCGTGGGGGCGGCGCCGTCCACGTGAGCGCCGGCGAGACGTTCGCGCCGAAGAGCCGGCCGCGGTGCCGTTGCGGGATGGGGGCGCCGTGGTCGAAGGCGGGGCTGGTGAGCGTGAACGTCTCCGGGGCCCGCAGGCCGGGATCGGCCCAGAGCAGGGTGTCGTGCCCGGCGCGGCGATGGCGGAGTGCGTGTCCGATGGGGTTGCGCATGGTGGTCACCTTCGTCAGGGCCGAGGGTTCTCGGCGGTCAGGTCCGTGAGGATCCGGGTGAGGGCGGCCAGGCGGTCGGCGTCGAGGGCGAGGAGCGCGGCCGGCGGGTCGGTGATGATGCGGTGCGCGGTCGCCGCGGCCTGTCGTCCCTTGTCGGTCAGGCTGACGAGCTTGCTGCGTTTGTCGTCGGGGTGGGCTTCCCGGCGCACGAAGCCGCGGCGCTCGAGCCGGTCGACGGCGACGGTGGCGGCGGACGGGTCGACGTCGAACGCCCGCGAGATCTCGCGCAGGGTCATCGGCGCCCGGGCCAGACTGATCAGCAGTTCGGCCTTGTCGTTGCCGATGTCGAGCTCGGCGTGCAGGGCCCGCCGCCGGTCCGCGCCCTGCACGAAGGCCTGCATGGCGGCCCACGCCGCGCGGGCCAGGTCGTTGTCGGAACTCATCGGATCGCCTCCACAACAGGGGGATTGAGCCGCGGGCCGCCGCGTTGCGCCCGGGTCCGGGCCCAGCGTCCGGTCGAGAGCAGGCCGAGCGGCACGGTCGCGATGCCGCAGCCGGCGAGGACGGCCCAGGCGGTGTGGCCGGCGGTGACGAAGCCGGCCGAGCCGCCGGCCACGATGGCCCCGCAGACGGCGACGCCGATCGCGGCCCCGGTCTGGCGGCAGGTCGAGGCGATCGCGCCGGCGACCCCGGCCTGATCGCGGGGCAGGCCGGACAGGGCGGTGTGCGTGATCGGGGTGCTGACCAGGCCGGAACCGGCGCCGAAGAGCAGGTAGGCCAGGACGAGGTACCACAGCCTCGTCGTCTCGGTGGCGCCGATCAGCAGTCCCGTTCCCGCCGCGAGCAGCAGCCCGGCCAGTACGAGCGCGGGGCGGGGGCCGCGCGCGGCCACGACGCGACCGGAGACGAGCGAGAACGCCGCGAGCGCGGCGGCCATCGGAATGGTCAGCAGGCCCGCCTGCAACGGGCTGTACCCGCGGATCTCCTGCAGGTAGAGCGTGTTCAGGAACAGGAACCCGCCGAGCGTCATCAGCGCCACCACCGAGATGACCGCGGCCCCGGAGAAGGCGGGGGAGCGGAAGAACCGGATGTCGACGAGCGGCTCGGACCGCCGGCGTTCGGCCCCGACCAGCCCGGCCGCCGAGACCGCGGCGAGGGCGAGCAGCCCGACGATCAGCGGCGAGCCCCAGCCGTGGCGGGGCCCTTCGATTATCGCGGCGGTGACCGGTCCGATGACGGCGACGACCAGCAGCTGCCCGAGCGGGTCGAACCGCCGGCCGCGGGCGGCCCTGGACTCGGGGACGAACCGCTGGGTCAGGTAGATGGCCAGCGCCCCGATCGGGACGTTGACCCAGAAGATCGAGCGCCAGCCGAGGCCGGAGACCAGCAGACCGCCGAGCACCGGACCACCGGCCAGGCTCAGGCCCGCCACCGCGCCCCAGGCCCCGACCGCCCGGGCGCGCGCGGCCGGCTCGGTGAACGTGTTGGCGATGATCGACATGGCGACGGGGTTGAGCATCGATCCGCCGACCGCCTGCAGGGCGCGGAAGGCGACCAGCAGCCCGAGGGTGGGCGCGACGCTGCACAGCAGGGAGCCGAGCGAGAACAGCGCGAGCCCGGCCTGGAACACGCGCCGGCGCCCGAACCGGTCGGCCAGGGAGCCGGAGAGCAGGAGCAGGCCGGCGATGACCAGCGTGTAGGCGTCGATCACCCACTGCAGGCCGCTGACCTGTGCGTCCAGCGCCCGCCGGATGGAGGGGAGGGCGACGTTGGCGATCGTGACGTCGAGCCCGGCGACGAAGACACTCAGACAGCAGGTCAGCAGGACAACGGCCGGCCCGCGGGTCGTCCCCGGGGAACTGTTCATATAGTAGTTGTAGCTCATCAACTACTATTCGCCAAGCCCTGCCGTGTGCCGGCGGCCGTGCGGAGGGCGCATCCCGGCGCGACTCCGGTCGGCCTGAATGCGCTGGCGAAGATCTTGAGGGGGTTTGGGTGGAGCTTGCTCCCCCAACGCGAGCGAAGCGAGCCAGGGGATTGACAAGATTATGAAAAGGTTTGCAGACTTCACGGTGATCGATGGGAGGCTTCGATGGTGGTGACGATCAAGGACGTGGCGCGTGTCGCCGGGGTTTCGGCGTCCACTGTCAGCCGGTCGCTCGCCTCGCCCGATCTCGTGCGTGAAGACACCCGCCTGCGCGTGCAGCAGGCCGTCGCCGCGCTCGGCTATCACCCCAACCGGGCCGCCCGCGGGCTGATCACCGGGCGCACCGGCAACCTCGGGCTGCTCGTGCCCGACCTGGCCAACCCCTTCTTCCCCGGCGTCGTCAAGGGCGTGCAGGCCCGCGCCCGCGAGTTCGACTACGCGGTCTTCCTCGCCGACACCGACGAGGACCCCGCCGCCGAGGCCGGCCTGGTGCGCAACCTCAGCAAGCAGGTCGACGGGCTGATCCTGTGCTCGCCGCGCATGAGCGAGGACGAGGTGCGCGCGCTGACCGGCGACACGCCGATCGTGCTGCTCAACCGGCGCGTCGGGCGGGTCCCGTCGGTCACCACCAACAGCGCCGACGGGCTGCGGCACGCGGTCGGGCACCTGACCGCGCTCGGGCACCGCCGCGTGGCGTACGTGCCCGGGCCGAAGGCGTCCTGGTCCAACCGGGAACGCCTGCGGGCGCTGCGCCAGGCCTGCACGGAGGCCGCCGTCGAGCTCGTCGAGACCGGCAACGTGGTGCCGCGCTTCGCCGGTGGGGTCGCCGCGGCCGACCAGGTGCTCGCCACCGGGGTCACCGCGGTCCTCGGCTACAACGACCTGGTCGCGATCGGCATGCTCAGCCGGTTCGCGGCGCGCGGCGTCGCCGTGCCCGGGCGGATCAGCGTCATGGGCTTCGACGACATCGTGCTCTCCGAGATGGTCAGCCCCGCGCTGACCACGCTCGCCCAGCCCAAGGAGCAGACCGGCCGCGCCGGCGTGGACCTGCTCCTGCAGCTGCTCGAGAACCCGGCGCACCCGATCCAGCGCCGGGAGCTCGAGTCCCATCTCATGGTCCGCGACAGCACCGGACCAGCGAATCCCTAGCGCCAGAAGGGAATCCGCCATGTTCCTCCCGAAACGCGCCAGCGTCCTGCCGAAACGCGCCACCGTCCTGCTCGCCACCCTCGCCTTCGTCGCCGCCTGCGGTGCGCCCGACAAGCCCGCCGGTACCACCGCCGAGAGCGGCGGCACCGTGCCCGACACCCCGAGCGCGCCGGTCAGCCTCAACATCCTCGATGTTGCCGGCGACCTGCAGCTCACCCAGGGCATGATCGACGAGTTCACGCAGAAGAACCCGAAGGTCATCTCCAAGGTGACGTACTCCAAGGCGACCGCCCCCGAGCTGGCCGGGAAGATCAAGGCGCAGCAGGACGCCGGCCGCGTCGACATCGACGTCGTGCTCACCGGGGTCGACGGCCTCGCCGCCGGCATCGACCAGAACCTGTGGCTGCCGATCTCGGGCAAGGTGACGGCCGACTACCTGCCGGGCGCCCAGGCGATGCAGAAGCTGGCCGGCGAGTTCGGCGTCACCGTCACCTACTACCCGTCCGGGCCGCTGATCGAGTACCTGCCGGCGAAGGTCCCCAACCCGCCGAAGACCGCGGCGGACCTGCTGGCCTACGCCAAGGCGAACCCGGGCACGGTGCAGTACGCGCGGCCCGCCAACTCCGGGCCCGGCCGCACGTTCCTCATGGGCCTGCCGTACCTGCTCGGCGACAAGGACCCCAAGGACCCGGTCGCCGGCTGGGAGAAGACCTGGGCCTACCTCGCCGAGCTGAACAAGTACGTGACGCTGTACCCGTCGGCGACCAGCGAGACGATGAAGAGCATCGCCAACGGCTCGGCGAAGATCATCGTCAGCACCACCGGCTGGGACATCAACCCGCGCGTGCTCGGCCAGGTGCCCAAGGAGGCCGCGATCGGCTCGCTGCAGGGCTTCCACTGGGTCACCGACGCGCACTACGTGACCGTGCCCAAGGGCGTCTCGGCCGACAAGCAGTCCGCGATCCTGCTGCTGCTCAAGTCCATGCTCACCAAGGAGCAGCAGGCCAAGGCGTACGACAAGGGGTACTTCTACCCGGGCCCGGCGGTCAAGGACGTGCCGCTGTCGATGGCGCCCGCCGACAGCCAGAAGGCGATCGCCGACTACGGCCGGCCGGAGTACGACGCGCTGATCGCGAACAACCCGCTGGAGACGCCGCTGGACGCCAAGGCGCTGGTGGCCGCCTTCGACAAGTGGGACCGTGAGATCGGTGGCGCGAAGGTGAACAAATGATCCGTCTGGACGGCGTGACCCGCAGGTTCGCGGGTCACGCCGCACTGGCGAACCTCGACCTCGAGATCGAGCGCGGGGAGTTCATCGCGCTGCTCGGGCCGTCCGGCTGCGGCAAGACCACGGCGCTCAACTGCCTGGCCGGGCTGCTGCCGTTGTCGGAGGGGCGCATCTGGCTCGACGACCGGCGCCTCGACACGCTCCCGCCGGAGCGGCGCGGCTTCGGCATGGTGTTCCAGAACTACGCGCTCTTCCCGCACCTGAGCGTGCGCAGCAACATCGCGTTCGGGCTGCAGATGCGCCGCCTGCCCCGGGCCGAGGTGCGCACCCGCACCGACGAGGCGCTCCGGCTGGTGCGCCTGGAGGAGCACGCGGCGAAGCTGCCCGGCCAGCTCTCCGGCGGCCAGCAGCAGCGGGTCGCGATCGCCCGCGCCATCGTCGTGTCCCCGTCGCTGGTGCTCATGGACGAGCCACTGTCCAATCTGGACGCCAAGCTGCGGCTGGAGATGCGCACCGAGATCCGGCGGCTGCACCAGCGCCTCGGCCTCACCACCGTGTACGTCACCCACGACCAGGAGGAGGCGCTGTCGCTCGCCGACCGCCTCGTGGTGCTGCGCGCCGGGGAGGTGCAGCAGATCGGCACGCCGGAGGAACTGCACGACCGGCCGGCCAACGCGCACGTCGCCGACTTCATGGGCTTCCGCAACCTGCTGCGGGCCCGGGCCGAGCACGTCGCGGGCGACCAGGTCGGCATCAGCGTCGAGGGCGTGTCGTTCACGGGCACCGCGGTGGGCGACATCCGCCCCGGCGACGCGGTGGTCGCGGCCGTCCGGCCCGAGCATCTCGTCCCGGGCGAGGAGGGGCTCCGCTGCGTCGTGGACGTCGTGGAGTACCAGGGCCGGGAAATGGCCGTCGAGGCGCGCACCGGCGACGGGCTCCTGCTGCACCTGCGCACCACCGCCCGGCTCGCGCCCGAGGACCCGATCGCCGTGACCTCCAAGCACATCCTGGTCTACCCGGCGGAGGGGGAGGGCTGATGGTCGCGCTCCGCCACCGGCTCGCCGAACGCGGCGTCGACCGGCAGCTGTGGCTGCTCGCCCCGGCCGCCGCGTTCGTGGTGCTGCTGTTCATCTACCCGTTCGCCTACGGCGTCGGGCTGTCGTTCCAGCCGGACAAGGGCGGGCCGTTCGAGGCGTACCGCAGCTTCTTCGCCGACGCCTACGACCGCGACACGATCTGGACGACGCTGCGCATCGCGCTGCCCGCCGCCGTGCTCAACGTCGCCGCGTCGGTGCCGATCGCGTACCGGATGCGCGGCCGCTTCCGCGGCAAGCGGGCCGTCACCACCCTGCTCGTCGTGCCCATCACGCTCGGCACCGTGCTGACCGCCCAGGGCCTGCTCAACTACCTCGGCCCGACCGGCTGGCTCAACCGGACGCTGCTCGACGCCGGGGTCATCGACACCCCGATCCGGCTCGTGCACAACTCCTGGGGCGTGTTCCTGTCCCTCGTCATCACCGGGTTCCCGTTCGCGTTCCTGCTGGTGCTGTCGTACCTGTCCGGCATCGACCCGACCCTGGAGCGCGCCGCGGCCACCCTCGGCGCCGGCTGGTGGCAACGGTTCCGGCGCATCACGCTGCCGCTGCTCGCACCGGGCCTGGCGACCACGTTCTGCCTGACGTTCGTGCTGGCCTACAGCGTCTTCCCGTCCGCGGTGCTCGTGGGTGACCCGGCGGGGGAGACCCGGGTCATCGCATACGCCGCCTGGCAGGCCCGCTACCAGCACTACGACTACGCCCAGGGCTCCGCCATCGCCATCGTCATGGGCCTCGTCGAGCTGATCGTGATCGGGATCGTGCTGGGCGGCCGCTCCCTGCTGTACACCGGACCGACGGGAGGCAAGGGATGAGCCGCCGGATCGTCGCCCGCCCCGCGGCCTGGCTGGTGTGGGGCGCCGTCATCTTCTTCATGCTCAACCTGGCCGGGGTCGTCGGCTCGGTGCTGGTGAGCTCGTTCGGCAAGCAGTGGTTCGACACCTGGCTGCCGCAGGGGTTCACCACGCAGTGGTACAGCCAGGCCTGGGACGAGTTCGACCTGCTGCACGTGCTGCTGGTGACCCTGGAGGTGTCCCTCGCCGTCGTCGTGGTCTCCCTGCTCGTGGGCGTTCCCGCCGCCTACGTGCTCGCCCGGCGCCGCTTCCCGGGGCAGCGGGTGGTGTACCTCGCGTTCCTGCTGCCGATCCTCATGCCGCCGATGACGTACGGGATCCCGCTGGCGACGGTGCTGTACAAGTACGACCTCGCCGGTCACCTGTCGGGCGTCATCCTGGCCAACCTGGTGCCCTCGGTGCCGTTCGTCATCCTCACCATGACCCCGTTCATCGAGCAGATCGACCCGGGCATCGAGCGCGCGGCCCGCATGTGCGGCGCCGGCACCCGCCAGGTGTTCACGCGCATCCTGGCCCCGCTGCTCGTGCCCGGCATCCTCGCCGCCTCGATCCTCGTGCTGGTGCGTACGATCGGCATGTTCGAGCTGACGTTCCTCACCGCCGACGAGGAGTCGTCCACCTTGGTCGTGAAGCTCTACGCCGAGATGGCCTCGCCCGGCATCCGCGCCCAGCAGTCCATCGACGCGATGGCGGTCGTGTACACCGCGACCATGCTCGTGCTGCTCGTGCTGGCGCTGCGGATCGTCAACCCGACCCAGCTCGTTGCCCGAGTCAAGGAAGAGGTCGACTGACGTGCGCATCGCCGACGCCCGGGTGATTGTCACCTGCCCCGGCCGGAACTTCGTCACCCTGAAGATCGTCACCGACGACGGTGTCACCGGGGTCGGCGACGCCACCCTCAACGGCCGCGAGCTCGCCGTGGCCGCCTACCTCACCGAGCACGTGATCCCGGCGCTCATCGGCCGGGACCCGGCCCGGATCGAGGACACCTGGCAGTACCTGTACAAGGGCGCGTACTGGCGGCGCGGCCCGGTCACCATGTCCGCCATCGCCGCCGTCGACACCGCCCTGTGGGACATCAAGGGCAAGGTCGCCGGGCTGCCCGTCTACCAGCTGCTGGGCGGGCGCAGCCGCGAGGGCGTCACGGTGTACGGCCACGCCAACGCCGAGACCGTCGACGACGTGCTCGCCGAGATCGCCCGCTACGCCGACCTCGGCTACCGGGCCGTGCGCGTGCAGACCGGCGTGCCCGGCCTCGGCACCACCTACGGGGTGAGCAAGGACAAGCTGTTCTACGAGCCGGCCGACGCCGCCATCGCCTCGGAGGCGACGTGGTCGACGGAGGCGTACCTCAACCACGTCCCGAGCGTCTTCGCGCAGGTCCGCGCCGAGTTCGGGCCGGGGCTGAAGCTGCTGCACGACGTGCACCACCGGCTCACCCCGATCGAGGCGGCCCGGCTCGGCAAGAGCCTCGAGCCCTACGCGCTGACCTGGATGGAGGACCCGGTCCCGGCCGAGCTGCAGGAGGGCTTCCGGCTCATCCGGCGGCACACCACCACCCCGATCGCCGTCGGCGAGGTGTTCAACACCGTCTGGGACTGCGAGACGCTCGTCCGCGAGCAGCTCATCGACTACATCCGGGCCACGGTCGTGCACGCCGGCGGCATCACCCACCTGCGCCGCATCTTCGACCTCGCCGGGCTCTACCACGTGCGCACCGGCAGCCACGGCGCCACCGACCTGTCCCCGGTGTGCATGTCCGCGGCCCTGCATCTCGACCTGGCCGTGCCGAACTTCGGGCTGCAGGAGTACATGCGCCACACGGCCGAGACCGACGCCGTGTTCCCGCACGGGTACCGCTTCGAGGGCGGCTACCTGCACCCGTCGGAGGAGCCCGGCCTCGGCGTCGACATCGACGAGTCGCTGGCCGCCGAGTACCCCTACCGGCCGGCCGCCCTGCCCGTGAACCGGCTGCTGGACGGCACGATGCACTCTTGGTGACCCGGTAACCCTCAAGGCACCCGTCCTGCAACCGATGGGGCGGGTGCCTTGAGGGGTGAGCGGCATGTCGGGGTGGCTGGCGAACCGGACCGTGCGCACGAGGATCCTGCTCGTGGTCGCCGTCCTGGGCGTGGTCGCGCTCGCCGGCAGCGCCGTCGCGTCCCTGCGCCTCAGCCAGGTCAGGTCGACGGCTACCAGGTGACGGTGGAGGTCCTCGAGGGCATCCCGCCGCGCCGGGACCGAGCTCAGCGGACCGGTACGTCGGCGGTGACCGTGGCCTGATCGAAGTCGGACACCCGCAGCGTGATGCTGAGCCGCCACCGTCCCGCCATCGGGAACGTGATGTTGCCGAGGCCCTGGTTGCCGGTGACGGTGAAGACCGGGTTGGGCATCGGCTCGATGCCGCGCTCGGGCAGCGACGCGGTGACCGTCCACTCCACGACCGGCAGCGGCTTGCCCTCGGGCGAGTAGACGAACGCGTGGAAGCTGTTGTACTCGCTCACCTCCGCCGGGTACACCTCGAACTGCACCGCATAGAGCGGGCTCGTCAGCGTGGTCGCGAACCCCTGCGCCTGCGCCGCGGCCTGCGCCTCGACCCCGGCCGTGCGCCCCGGAGCGAGCTGCACCAGCACCGCGCTCGCGGCGAGCACCACGGCCGCGATGCCCGCCTCGACGCCCACGGCCCGGCGCAGCCGCCCGGGCCGGCCGCGCTGGACCATCCGCCGCGACCAGGCCGCCACCGCGAGCACGGCGGCCACGAGGCCGACCTTCACGAGCAGCGTCCGGCCGTACGCGCTGGAGCCGATCGCCGCCCATCCGCCCATCTGCACGACCGCCTGCAGCGTGCCGGCGGCGACGAGCCAGTACACCGACGCCATCGCCCACCGCGACCAGGACGGCAGGATCAGGCGCAGCTCCCGCGGGTCGGCGCGGCGCAGCACGACCGCCCGCAGGCCGGCCAGCCCGCCCAGCCACAGCCCCATGGCACCCAGGTGCACCACATCCGCGCCGACCAGCAGCCCCGCGAACGGCGACGCCACCGGGTGCCCGGCCAGCGGCCACGTCACCAGGCCGGCCGCGGCCGTCACGAGCAGCGCGAGGCCGAGGCGCCGGCCCGGGCGGCGGCGCAGCCGGGCCACGAGGATCGCGGCGACGGCCAGGGCGGCCAGCCGGCCCAGCATCGCCAGGCCGAACGGGCTGAGCACCACCTCGCGCAGCTCGGCGGGGGAGACGTCCAGCAGCGCCGCCCCGGACGCGGCCGGGGCCTGCAGCCACAGCCCGGCGACGGTGCCGCCGGCGATCGCGGCCACCCCGGCCCGGGCCAGGCGCAGCAGCGGGCGGCGGGGGAGGCGGCGCGGGTACCACAGCGCCAGCATCGCCGCGGAGCCGACGAGCAGGACGAGGCCGGCGTAGCCGGCGTACTTCGCGACCGGCACCGCCACCCGCACGATCGGGTCGGTGCCGATCGGCTCGGTGCCCGCCGCGGGCGTGGACGGGGCGCCGACGGAGAACGTGAACGACCCCGACACCGGGTGGCTGTCGCCGGAGATGACCCGGTAGCTGACCACGTAGGTGCCGGTGGGCCGGTCGACGGCGCGCAGCCGGATGGTCAGGCCGTCGCCGGCGGGCGCGGGATCGCCGTCGTCGATGCGCTTGCCGTCCGGGGCGACCACCTGCGAGCGGCCGGGCACAACGCGGACGGGCTCGTTGAAGGTGAGCCGGATCTCGGCGGGCGCGGAGGCGACGAGCGCGCCCGGCGCGGGGCTGGACGTCGTCAGGACGGCGTGCGCGGCGGCGGGCCGCGCGGGCGCGACGAGCACGCCCAGGACACCGGCCAGCACCGCCAGCAGCCACCACGTCGTCCGCCCGCTCACGGGGAGGGTACGGAAACGGCCCCGCCGAGGTTCAACGGGGCCGTTCGCGAATTTCGGACGCTCAGCTGAGCGCGTCCTTGACGTCGTGAGCGGCGTCCTTGACCTTGTCACCGGCCTGCTTGACGTTGGCCTCGTCCTGGTCCGCACGCCCCTCGGCGCGCAGGTCCGGGTCGCCGGTGGCCGTGCCCCAGCTCTCCTTCGCCTGGCCCTTGGCCTCTTCCGCCTTGTGCTCGACCTTGTCACCGAAGCTCATAGTCGTCTCCCAGTGTGATTGCGAAGTCTCCCGCTGATATGGGTGCCCGAATCGACCTGGGTCAAACGGCCAAGGGTTCAGCGGTGCAGTACACCCTCCTGGGCGAACGGGGCCAGGGTCGGCTCGGTGATCGGCACGTCGCCGAGCGCGGCGTCGATGCGGGCGAGCACGTCGTCGTCGAGGTTCACGCCGGCCGCGGCCGCGTTCGCGTGGACCTGCTCGGGGCGCGACGCGCCGGTGATGGCCGAGGCGACCTCGGTGCGCCGCAGCACCCAGGCCAGCGCGAGGGTCGGCAGCGTGACGCCCAGCCCCTCGGCGATCGGCACGAGCCGCTGGACGGCCTCGAGGAACTCGTCGCGCAGCACGAGGTCCTTCGACGCGTTCATCGAGTCACTGGCGAACCGCGATCCGGCCGGGATCGGCTGCCCGGGCTTGTACTTGCCGGTGAGCACGCCCTGGGCCAGCGGCGACCAGACGATCTGGGAGATGCCGTTGCCCGCGCTCAGCCCGAAGACCTCGGCCTCCGGGGCCTGCCACAGCATGGAGTACTGCGGCTGCGACGACACGAACAGGTCGGGCCCGGCGATGTCGATCGCGGCCCGGATCTGCTCGGGCGTCCACTCGCTGAAGCCGAGGTACCGCGCCTTGCCCTGGCTCACCACGAGCTGCAGCGCCTCGACGGTCTCCTCGATCGGCACGCTCGTGTCGAACCGGTGGGCCTGGTACAGGTCGACGTGGTCGGTGCGCAGCCGGCGCAGCGAGGCGTCGATCTGCTTGGCGATCTGGTCCGCCGAGAGCCCCTGGTCGGTGTCGGACATCTGGCCCCACACCTTGGTGGCGAGGATGTACGAGTCGCGCGGGTGCCCGGACAGGATCGCGCCCCACGCCTCCTCGGCCGCGCCGCGCCCGTACACGTTCGCCGTGTCGAAGAAGTTGATGCCGGCGTCGAACGCGGCCTCGGTGCAGGCGCGGGTCTGGTCGGCCTCGATCCCCCCGGCGTACGTCAGCCACGAGCCGAGCGAGATCTCCGACACCTCGAGGTCGGAACTGCCGAGCTTACGAAATCGCATCACATCTCCAGCATCGATCGGTGTACTTGCGCGGCCGTCATCGGGGGCTCCGGCAGCGGGGCGCCGGCCGCCCGGGCCCGCAGGCCGTCGAGGTTGATGGCCAGGGCCCGGCGCCAGGTGCGCGGGGCGGCGGCCGCGGTCGCGCGCACGATCGTGGCCGTCGACCAGAACAGGTACGCCAGGTCCTCGGCCGTGCAGTCGGGCCGCACCGCCCCGGCGCGCTGGGCCCGCTCCAGCAGCCCGCGGGCCTGGTCCATCTGCGCGTCGCAGATCGCGGTGAGCGCCTCGGCGTCGGGGAAGCGGCGGCTGACGGCGTCGTTGAGGGCCGGGTTGCCGGCCTGGAGCTCGCAGACCAGCGTGACGTACAACGTCAGCGCCTCCCACGGGTCCTCGACCGTCTCGGCGCGGGCGAGCGCGTCGCGGACCCCGGCCTCGACCAGGGCGGGCATCACGGCGTCGATGAGCGCGTCGCGGCCCCGGAACCGGTTGTACAGCGTGCCCGGGCTCACTCCCGCCCGCTGCGCGATCTCCTCGAGCGGCACCTGCAGGCCGCGCTCGCGGAACGCCTCGGCCGCGGCCACCATCAGCCGCTCCAGGTTGCGCTGCGCGTCACGGCGCAGCCGTACCCCCTCCGTCACGCCCCAAGCCTACGGGGCGTAAGTTGAGGGCTATGTCAACTTCCAGGACGATCGCCGTGTTCGGCGCCGGGACCGGCCTCGGCACCGCCGTAGCGCACCGCTTCGGCCGCGCCGGGTATCGCGTCGCGCTCGTGGCCCGCACCGCCTCCCGCCTCGACACGCTTGCCGGCGAGCTGGCGGCGCAGGGCATCGAGTCCGCGGCGTTCCCGGCGGATCTTTCCGACCCGGCGGCGGTACCGGACCTGCTCGCCCGGATCGAGGACCGCCTCGGCCCCGTGGACGTGCTGGAGTACGCCCCGATCACCACCGACCTGTTCGCCTCGACGGCCGCCCTGGACGCGGCCGGCATGCAGCACCACCTGAACCTGCACCTGCTGACCCCGATCGAGCTCGTCCGCGCCGCCCTGCCGGGCCTGCGAGCACGCGGCGACGGCGGCATCCTGCTCGTGCAGGGCATCTCCGCGCTCAACCCGATGCCACGCCTGGGCGGCCTCGGCCCGGCGATGGCGGCCGCGCGCAACTGGGTCCTCGCCCTCAACGCCGAGCTCGCCGGCGCCGGCGTCTACGCGGGGGTCGTACACGTCGGCGCGATGGTCACGGGCAGCGCGGGCCACCGGGCGATGACGTCGGGCGCCCTCGGCGACGGCATCGACGTGTCGAAGATCCCCCAGGTGGACCCGGCCGACATCGCCACGGCCCTGTGGGACCTGCTCGCCACCCGCGACCGGTCCGAGCTCCTGCTGCCCTGACCGGGGTCCTCACAGCGCCGCAACGACGGTCGAGAGGCCTTGGTAGCGGCGGCGACACCCTGGTGTGGTGCAGTGCGGGCAATGTCGACGACGCGCACCACCGCCTGGTCCGACGCCCACGCCACGGCCTGGGGCGCGGCCGGCCCGCTCGCGCCGGCGCTGACGGCGATCCGGTGCGCGGCCGGGCAGATCCTGGCCGCCCCGATCGTCGCGGCCACCCCGGCACCGGCGTTCGACGCGGCGGCGATGGACGGCTACGCGGTGTCCGGGCCGCCCCCATGGCGGGTAGTCGGGCAGGTGCGGGCCGGCGGGCCGCAGCTCGCCCGGCTCTTTCCGGGCTCGGCGGTCGAGATCGCGACCGGGGCGCGGGTGCCGGCCGGGTGCGAGGGCGTGGTGCCGTACGAGGACTGCCGCCGCGACGGCGAGACCGTGGCCGGCGCGCTGGCCGGCGCGCACATCCGCCGCGCGGGCGAGGACGCGGCCCGCGGTGACGTGCTCGTGCCTTCGGGCCGCCCGGTGACGGCGGCGGCCGCGGGCCTGGCCGCGCAGACGGGCGTCGAGCGCGTCTGGGTGCATCCGCGCCCGGTCGTCGACGTGCTCGTGACCGGCGACGAGGTGGTGCTGCGCGGCGTGCCCGGCGCCGGCCAGGTACGCGACGCGTTCGAGCCGCTGCTGGGCGCGGTGGTAGCGCGGGCGGGTGGCGAGCTGGGCGCGTACCGGTCCGTGCGCGACGACCCGGCGGCGCTGAGCGCAGCCCTGTCCACGTCGGCCGCCGACGTGGTCGTGGTCACCGGATCGTCCTCGGCCGGCGCCGCCGACCACCTCCGCGCGGTGCTGGACGCGGGCGCGTCGACCTGGCACGTCGACGGCGTAGCCTGCCGCCCCGGCCACCCGCAGGCGCTCGCGAGCACGCCGGACGGCCGGTGGGTCGCGGGCCTGCCCGGCAACCCGTACGCGGGCCTGGTCGCCGCCCTCACGTTGCTCGAGCCGCTGCTGTCCACCCAAGCGGGCCGCCCCCGCCGCCCACTGCCGTCGGCACCGGTGCACGGCACCGCCGCGGTCCACGCCGCGCGGTCCCGGATCGTGCCGGTCGCGACCACGGGGGATGGCGTGCGGATCGTGCCGGGCGCGCGCTCGGCGAGCCTGCGGGCGGCCGCGACCGCCGACGCCTTGGCCGTTCTCGACGGCGGCTGGACGACGGGCGCCGCCGCCCCGCTGCTCATGCTCCCGTGACCGATTTCCACACGACAGGCGCCGGGCTCAACCGGCGGGACCGGGCATTCGGCCGGTTCGCCCGGCGATTCCGAGGGCGTCGGCGCGAGAGCGTCGCGGGCCCGCTGCGCAAAATACGCGTCCGCCGCTTCAACGCTGCCGAACTTGTCGCAAAGCTTCTTCCGATGCCGCTCTTCAAGCCCCCAATCGCGACGCCGCCGGTGTTCCTTCCGAAACTTCTCACCAGCAGGCGAATAATTACGCCGCCGAGTAGCGTCATACATAGCAGTAATCTCGGCCCGACTGAACAACCCCCGCTGCCCGAACACATATCGATTATCCCAAAGAACGGAAGCAAACAGGATCCCGTTTCAAATAGCGCGAGACAGGAACCACCGAATGACGACCCGCACGAACCCGCGGCAAACAACGGCCAAGAGGCATAACCGCAAGCAACAACGAACAGGGACCACGCTTACCCGTTGCGGGAGCCGGAGGCCCCCGCGCACCATCGGCCGAGCGTCGTTTGTCAGCCCCCCGTCCAGGTAAGCAGCCGCGACTCAGTCGAACAGCGCGAGCGATGTACCAGGCCGGCCACGCGCGGAACGGGGCCGGCAGGGGCGTCGTGCGCGTCGGTGAAGGCGCCGCGGCCGGACCGGGCGACCTCGTCGACCAGGTCGAACGGCGCGATCGGAACAGCACCCAGGGCCGGGCCCGACGTACCGTAGGGTCTCCCGTCCGGGGACCCTACGGCGGCGGCGGGCCGAGCCGCTCCGCGCGGGTCTCGACGAGCCGCCGCAGGTGTTCGTGCGCCGCGGCGGCCTGCAGGCTCCGCAGCGCCGTGGCCACGTCCGTGTCGGTGACGAACGACGGCTCGACCGGCGGCGCGAACAGCCCCGAGCCGGTCACCGCGAGGGCGTCCGGGTCGGCCGGCACCCGGTAGGGCGTCAGGCCGGCGGCCGCCGGCTGCGGGCCCTCCTCGATCTGGCGCAGGGCCGCGCGGAGGCCGTCCTGCCGGGCCGCGCTGTCGTCGTCGGCCCGGACCGCCTTGAGCCGCCGGGCGAGTGCCTCCCGGGCCTCGTCCGGGGTCGCCCCGAACATGATGCCCAGCACGAGGTACGGGTTGCGCCGCTCCATCAGGCCGCTCCGCTCATGCCAGGTACCCCCGCAGCCGTTTGATCATGAAGGCCCAGTGCTCCAGTCGCTCGCCGACCTGCCCGAGCAGGCGCTCGTCGACCGGGAGGCCCGCGGCGAGTCCGGGGTAGCGGCGGCAGCGCTGCAGGTGCCGGCGCTCGAACTCGTCGAGCAGGGCCAGCCGCCGGGCGACGTACGCCTGGTTCTCCGTCCAGGTCATGGGCGTGGTCCGGTCCAGCTCCTTCCACTCGCGGGCGACGAGGCCGAGGAAGTCCTCGCCCTCGTTGATGCCGGCCGCCATCGCCTTGGCGAGGCAGTTGGCGAGCACCGCCGCCGTCGTGGGGTCCGAGGCCAGGCCCTGGCGGTACCGCCGGACCGGGGTGAAGACGACGAGCTCCTCCAGGTCGCGGGGGAGCCGCCCGGACGCGGAGATGCGCTGCCGGCCGGCCGCCGCGGCGAGCTGGATGCGCAGGTTCGGCTCCAGCACGTCGCGTTCCGTGATGGTGGCGATGGCCGGGAGGGGGTCGGCCGCGGGGTCCAGGTCCTGCTCGACCAGCTCGATGAGCACGCCCTGCAGCCAGGACCGCTCGGCGACGAGCCAGGGCGGGCGGGCGCCGGCGGGCCACGCCGCGGCCAGCCCGGCCGCGGCGTCGGCCAGCGCGCGGGTGGTGCGCCGCGGCTCGAGCGCGGCCCGCAGCTGGAAGTAGCGCACCATCGGCTGCGGCGAGGGACGCTGCTCCAGCAGCCAGCCGCGGTCCCCGGCCAGGGTCAGGTGCAGCAGCTCGTAGCGCAGGTCGTCGTCGAGGCCGGGCAGGGCCAGCGCGCCGCGCACCATCGCGGTCAGCGTCGCCGGGGCCTGCTCGCCGGCGTCGGCCGCGCGCCCCAGCTCCAGCGCCCGCACCAGGGCGGCGCGGCGCAGCCGGGCGTCGCCGGTCAGCTGCATGACCCGGGCCAGCAGCGGCAGCGCCGCCGGGGCGCCCCGGTCCTCGGCGACCAGGGCCGCGTTCACCGCCAGGCCGGCGGCCGGGTGCAGCGCCAGCGCCTCGTCGAGCAGGGCGGCGGCGCGGTCGGCCCGGCCCCGCTGCCACTCCGCGTACGCCATGAGGTTGAGCGCGGCGGCCCGGGTCCGCGCGTCGGCGGCGTCGCGGGCCACCGGGCCGCCGGCGGTGACGGTGTCGTTCCAGCGGCCGGCCTGCAGCAGGGCGTGCATCCGGCACAGGTCGGCCCACAGCCCGAACTGCGGGTGGCGGGCCCGGACGTCGTCGGGTACGACGACCTTGCCGGCGATGACGTTGGCCTGGAACCGGGGCCAGGTCGACGGGTCGGCGGCGACCTCGGCGGGCGCCGGCCGGGTGACCGGGAAGTTCAGCGAGAGCCCGTCGGCCAGCCCGAGGGCCCGCTGCGTGGACGGCCGCAGCTCCTCCTCGTGCAGGTGGCCGGTGCGGGCGTAGGCGCGCAGCGCGCGGTAGTGCCGGACCGCCTCGTGGTCGCCGGGCAGCCGGCCGAGGGTCTCGTCGTCGCCGCGCACGTAGGCCCGGCGGGCGCGCTCGGCGGTGAACCCGGCCCGCGCCAGGGTTGCATCGTCGGCGTCGCCGGGTTGCAGCCGGGAGCGCAGGTGGGCCCGGACCGTATCGGGCAGGGGCACGTCCGGTGGCACGGCGGTGACCGCGCCCGTGGTGACGAGCCGGTCGATCAGCGCGAGCGGCAGCAGGCGCAGGATCGCCGGGTCGACCGCCGTGCGGTCGTGGACGCCGTGCAGGTAGGCGGCCAGGGCCCGGACCCGCGGCCCGGCCCCGGCGCCGGCGTCGAGCGGCGGCGCGGCCGCGTGGATCGCGTCGGCGACGGCGGCGCCGGTGCCGGCCCGCCGGGCGTACTCGCGCAGGACCGGCAGCGCCCGGGCGTGGTCGGGGCCCAGCACGGCGAGCAGGGCGCGGGCGTCCGGCGAGGCCGCCGCGAACGGGTCCAGCAGGGCCATCGCCTCCGCCGCCGCGGCCGGGTCCCGGCGCAGGTCGGCGACGCGGAACAGCAGCAGCCCGACGCGCGCGCGGTAGCCCTGCGCCGGCAGCGCCCGCAGCCGCGCGAGCAGCGTCGCCAGGTCGCCGGTCAGCGCCGCCGCCCGCGCCTCGTACCAGGCCCACTCGCTCCCGGACAGCCGCAGCCCGGGCCGGCGCGGGCGCCCCATCACGGCGACGTCGACGGCGGCGCCGCGGCGGGTCCCGAGGCCGGCGCCGGCCAGCCGGTCCGCGATCGCGCTCACCTCGTCGGCGGTCCAGCGGGCCTTGAGCGCGCCGGTGCCGCGGGCGAGGGCGACGGCCCAGAGGCGTCCGGGGGCTCCGGCGGCGCCGGCATCATCGATCGGTACCGTCGGCAGCCGGTCGAACTCGCCGGCTCGGAGGGGTACCAACTCCGGCTCTTTGTCCCGGATCAGCACGGTGCCGTCGCGCTCCTCGACCGCGACCGCGGGCCGGGCCAGCAGCCGGCTCCCGCGCAGGACCACCCGGCCCACGCGGGCGGCGCCGAAGTCCGGCGGATCGAGCGCGGTGGCGCATTCGGGGCAGGCCGGGCCGGGCGGGACCGGATCGGCTCCGCAGGCGCGGCACCACCGGTCGTCAGCCATGGCGACGATGCCAGCCGCTGCCCGCGACGAAGACCCAGTCGCCGACCACCTGCCCGTCGACCGGGCCGTCGGTGGACGCGGGCGCGCGGGCTCCGCTCGAGCCCGCGCGGGCCGCGGCCGGGGCGGCGCCGGCCGGGCGGGCGGTGAGGTCGTCGAGCGAGTCGCGGGGGTGGAACGCCTCGTACCAGGCGCGCAGGGTGGGGCGGTCGTCCGGGTCGTCGGCGAGCGAGTGCCGCAGCAGGTCCGCGGCGTCCGGGCCGAGCCGCCGCCGCAGGACGCGCTGGGCCGCCGCCGGGTCCCGGTTGAGCGAGCGGCCCCGGCCGTGGTCGAGGATCCGCACCACCAGGAGCCCGAGCTTGTACACGTCGGTGCGCTTGCTCTGGGCCGTCACCGCGTCCGGGTGGACCGACCCGCCCGAGGCATGGAAGCGGTGGAGCGCGGCCAGCGCCTCGGGCGGCTCCCACTGCGGCGTGTGCGGCTGGCTGCTGAAGGCGGAGCGCGTGCCCTCGACCCGCGCGCTGTCGGCGTCGAGCACCAGCACGCCGACCGGCCTCGGCACCGGGTCGTAGACCAGGTTCTTTCCGGAGATGTCGCCGATCACGATGGCCTGGCGGTGCATCATCGCGTAGGTGGCGACGATGCGGCTGATCAGCTGCAGCCGGATCTCCTCCGCGATCGGCACGATGCCGATGCGGCGCATGGTCTCGTCGTCGCCGAAGAGCTTCTCGGCCTCGCGCGTCACCAGCGTCGGCGGGCCGGAGCGCCGGATGACGCGCTGGAAGTATCGGTACGGGATCAGCGGCATGACGATCCCGACGGCCGCCCCGTCGTCGTTGACCACCACGCGCAGCGGCCAGACGATCCGCTCGTCCCACCGCGCGTGCAGCTCGTGCGGAAGCCTGTGCTGCCGGAAGGCGACCAGGGACCGCAGCCCGGGGGTCAGGGCCTCGCCGGCCTTGAGCAAGGTCTTGCGCTTGTACTCCTTGTAGACCAGTCCGTCCGCGGAGCCGGCGCCGAGCCGGACCGGGGGCAGGTCGGGCAGCCCGTAGACGAACGCGGTGCCGCCCCGGCCGAGCGGCTCCAGGGTGCCCAGGTCCTTGCGGTGCAGGGTCAGCGTGTCCGTCATGATCCGCCCTCCGCCGCGTCCGCCCAGATGACGACGGCCGTGCGGTCGTCCGTGAACGACTTGCGGTAGAACCCCAGCTGCTGGGCGAACCCGAGCAGGTCGGGCGGGGTGCGCCACTGCTCGGCCAGGAACCGCCCGACCACGCCGCCGCCCGAGCCGAGCGGGTCGCCGAGGCCGTCGGTGATCACCACGATGGCCTGGCCGGTGCGCAGGACCCGCGCCAGCGGCACGACCCGGACCGCGCCCGGCAGCGGCTCCACGGCCGAGGACGCCACCGCCGCGCCGTCGTTCTTCACCGCGGCGAGCGGCGTCCACTCGTCGCCGTCGAGCAGCAGCGCGGTCGAGTCGCCGGCGAGGACCGCGATCGCGGCCGGGTACGCGCCGTCCGCATCCGGCGCCGTGCTGACCGCGAAGACGACGGCGGTCGAGGACATGACCTTGCGCGCGTCGCCGTCGGTCCACACGGACTCCTCGAACCGGGCGAGCTTCGCGGCGTCGCCCTCGCGGGTGAGCGACTCGCGGACGGCCGCGCGGGCCTTCTTCGACACGGCCGCGTTCGCCTCGTCGACCAGCTCCGCCCACGGCAGCACGGTCGCGACGACCCGGGCCCAGTCGCCGGCGGCCGCGGCCGGCAGCGCGGACAGCGCGCGGGCCAGCCGCGCCGTGGTCTCCTGGCACACCAGGTCCGCGGCCTCGTGGGAGAGCGGGCCCTCCGACACGCCGTCGGCGACGCAGCCGACCAGCCAGCGCCGGTCCGGGGTGGGCCGCAGCAGGTAGGCGTCCTGCCGGGGCGCGCCGAGCTGCTGGTGGCCGAGGCCGCGCTGGCTCGACGCCCGGTAGGCCAGGCCGCCGAGGTGCCCGCCGTCGATGACGGTGTCCGGGCGGGTCCCGGCCCGGCCGGCGGGCGGGGCGGGCATGATCTCGGGCTGCCGGCCCGCGTCGCCGACCACCCAGCGGCCGTTCTCGTGCCGCCACCAGCCGGCCGGCCCGGCGTCGCCGCGCTCCGGGGCGGCCGCGGTCGCCGGGGCCTCAGATCCAGTCATCGAGGTCCTCGTCGTCCGGCGGCATGAAGCCACCGCTCTGCCCGGCCGAGCTCACGGACGCGGCGGAGGCGATGATGCTCGCCAGCAGCGCCTCGGTGACGCGCGCGATGGCGGTCCGCGGATCGACGTCGACGGACAGGTAGCTGCGCATCGCCTTGCCGCCGGTCTTCGGGAAGATCCAGCGGTCGAGCGCCTCCTTGGTCGCCGTGCCCACCCCGAACGGCAGGATGTTGGGCCGCGCCGGGAACGACGGGTCGGTGAGCTCGTCGAACGCCGCCTGGACCTCGAACTCCTCGTCGGTGGGCTCGCCGTCGGTGATGAAGAAGACGGCCGGCCGGTACACCCGCAGGTTGTCGCTGCGCAGCTGGGCGAGGTCCCGCTCGATCTCCTGCCGCAGCAGCCGGAACGCCGCCGCATAGGAGGTGCGGCCGCGGGTGGTGAAGGTCGGCAGGGCGGTTTGTACGTCACGCAGGTCGCCCAGGCGCAGCAGCACCCGCGCGTCGTCGGCGAAGTCCATGGCGCCGAACCGCACCAGGTCGCCGAGCATGGGGCTGCCGTCGATCGCGTCGGCGACCTGGGGCAGGATCTTGTTGACCTCCTCGATCGCGCCCGAGAACTGCATCGACTGCGAGACGTCGACCACGACGTAGAACGCGAGGACGAGGATCCGGTTGTCCTCCGTTGCTCTTCGGTTCTCGGTCACCGTGCTTCCCTTCCGGCCAGGCGTTCAGGCGATGGATCGTGCGCGGTCGGCGTACCAGGATGGGGGGTACGTCTCGGGTACTGGAGGTCTCGTGCTGGACACCGATCGGCCGAGCCGGGCGATCCGCCGGCTGCTGCACGTCGACCGGACCTTCGCCGACGAGCCGCGCCGGCTCCGCCGCGGCCTGACCGACCTGCTGCCCGACGAGGACGAGGCGGTCCGGCTGCTGGCCGCGGGGGCCGAGGCGGGCGTACCCGCGCTGCTGAAGTTCGGCGCCGCGGCGCAGGCCCGGCAGGCCCTCGTCGACGGGGCCGGGCTGCGGCCCGGCGACGCGGACTGGGTCGTCGCGGTGTGGACGGCCGGCCTCGACGCGAGCGAGCCGCCCCGGGCCGCCCCGGGTGCCGGCGACGGGCCGGGCGCGCCGGAGGCGGTGTCGATGGCGCTGCTGGCGGACGGTACCGCGCTGCTGCTCACCCGGGGCACCGGCGGTGTGCACGCGGGCCGGGTCGGCCTCGGCGATCCCCGGCCGGCGCCGCCGCGCTGGCAGCGGGTCGCGGCCCCGGCCGAGCCCGGCTCGCGGGACGCGGCCGTCGCCGTGACCGGGGGCGGCGCCACCATCGTGTGGTCGGACCGCGCCGGGGTGTTCGCGGCCGAGGTACGCCCGGACGGCATCGGCCGGGCCCGGCTCATCGTGCCCGCCGGCCCGGGCGAGCAGGCGCGGCGGCCGCTCGGCGCGCTGGCCGTCGAGGACGGGTCGCTCGACGTGTTCTGGTCCGCGGACGGGCGGCGGCTGCGCCGCGGGATGTGGCGGTCCTGGTCCGCCGAGGCCGTCACGCTGGACCTGCCGCCGGCCTGCGGTGCCGGCGAGGAGCTGCGCCGTGTCGCCGTCGGCCGGGGCGGGGCGGACGTCGCCTGGCTCGCGGTCGCCACCGACCAGGGCCGGCTGCTGATCTCGCGGTGGGACCTCGGCCGCGACACCGTCGCCGCGTGGGTGCCCGTGCCGCTGCCGATGCGCGTGCTGGACGTGGCCGCGGTCGGCGGCTCGATGCTCGTGGCCACCGACTCCGGGCAGCCGCTGATGTTCGACAGCGCGAGCGCGTTCGCCCGCCAGGCGGTTGCGCCGCCGCCGGCGAGCGGGCGGTCCGGCGACCGGGTGGAGTCGCTCGCCGCCGCGTTCGACCCGGCGGGCGTGCTGTGGATCGCGATGCGGGTCGGCGGCATCGGGGCGCTCACGAACATCGTCCCGGACTCGCAGCGGCGGGTGTCGCTGTCACTGTGGCCCGCCTGAGCCCGTCAGGGCGGCCCCGGCGGCCGCGACGATCGAGTCGGCGATCCGGCCGGCGTCGCCGGTCCTCAGCGGGTACAACGTCGCCCGTAATGCGGCCAGGGCCAGCCGGTCCTCGCGGTCCTCGCCCGGCGGCGCGACGAGGTGCAGCCCGACGGCGTGCGGGTCGAGCCCGGCCCGCGCCTCCAGGAGCACCTCGTCGGCGTCGGTGGGCAGGCCGTCCGCGACGATCAGGGCCACCTTGGCGTCGGCGATGCCGTCGGAGCGCAGCTGCTGCCGGTCCTGGCGGACCACCCGGGCGAGCAGCCGGAGCCCGGCCGCCAGCGAGCTGAGCCCGGCCGGCGGCATCAGCGGGATCATCGCCAGCTGGGACGCGCCGGTCAGCGGCACGCGCAGGCTCGCGTCGTCGCCGTACGTCAGCAGGCTGATGCGGTGGCCCGGCCCGAGGCTCTCGGCCAGTGCGACCAGGCGGGGCAGCGCGAGGTGCCAGCCGCCGCTGAAGCCGCCGCGGGTCGTCGAGCCGGAGGTGTCCGCGAGCAGGTACAGCGACCGCTGGACGACCGCGGCCGGGTGGGTCACCGCGAGGTTCCGGGCGCGTCGCGAATGCGTTCGAAGTGCTCCACGACCGTGTTGAGCGTGGCGGCGTGCCGGGCCAGGCGGGCCATCAGCTCCCGGACCCGCTCGGCGTCGACCGGCCGCCGGGCCAGCTCGGCGCGCAGGGCCTCGATCGTCTCGCCGACCCGGCCGATGTCGGCGGCGCTCGCGTCCACCTCGCGCGAGAGGGCCTGCAGGGCGGCGTCCGAGCCGGCGATGACGGTCCCGTGGTCACCCATGACCAGGTTCGTGCTCTGCACACTGCCGATGTGGAAGGTACTCATGGCTTCCCGGACTCCTCGTCGTCATCGTGGTCGTCGTCGTCCGGCTCGTCGTCCGCCGGGTCCGCGCCGCCGCTGCTGAGCTGCTGGAAGATGGTGTTGTCGCCGATGACGACGTTGCGGCCCCGGATGTCGCCGATCTTGAACACCTTGGTGGTGATCCGGGTCTGCTGGCGTTCGAGGTCGGACGTGTCGATGCCGTGCTCCTCGACGTACCTCGTGATGACCTTCAGCACGCGGGTGCGTACCGCCTGGACGTGCATGTCCTCGTCCTCGTAGGCGAACAGCCACTCCCGCTGCTTGGCGGCCAGCAGGGCGCGCAGGCCGCCGGCCGCGCCGTAGTTGAAGCTCGACACCCGCCGGGCCCGCCGCCGCTCCCGCACCAGCCGGCGGGCCACCAGCCACCGCCAGCGCAGCATCGTGGCCACCGTCCCGGGCGCCGCCCGGACCAGCCGCACGGTGTCGGGCACCGCGGCCCGCACGACCGCGATCAGCCGCCCGGTCACGGTCGCCGGCAGGTCGTCGGCGGCGTGGATGGCCGGGTGCAGCGGCAGCAGCACGTACGCGTGGAACTCGACGAACAGGTCCGTGCCGAACAGCACCGCCCGCAGGAACATGGTGACGACCAGCTCGCCCTGCCAGGAGTCCTTCTCCACGCACAGGTACGTCCGCGCGTACTCGGTCGAGCCCTCGATCGCCTTGCGGATCTCCGAGCGCTCGACGGCGGCGCTCGGCGCCTGCTCCCGGTCCGGCTGCAGGCCCGCGACCTGGTACGTGGCCCGCCCGGCGACGAACAGCCGGTTGTGGACCTGGATGTCGGGGATCCCGGCCCGGCGCACCTCGATCGACAGCGCCTTCTGCAGCTCCTCGGCGCGCACCGGCGTGACGGTCTTGAGCCGCCCGCCGCTGTCGCGCCCCGGCTTGGTGGTGTCGATGCGCACCTTCCACCGTTCGAGGCGGTACCCGGCCCCGACGAACGGGATGCCCCCGCCGAACGGGACGACGTTGGCCTCGGCGCTCGCGGCCAGCCGCCGCTCGGCCCCGTCGCCGATCGCGGGCGCGGACTCGCGGGGGTCGCCGGGGGCCTCGAGGATGCGGTGCGCGCGGGACCGGGTCGCGTACAGGTGCCATCCGACCAGGATCACGAGCAGCAGCGCCCCGGCGACGGGGACGAGCAGGGCCACGAGCAGCGCCCGGCCCAGGTGCCCGGCCCGCACGCCGACCAGCACGGTGACCACGACGGCCGCGACGACGAGGACGAGGTCGAGCGCGGCGAGCGCGATGACGAGCCGCCGGTGCCGGCGCGCTGCGCTCGCGTGCCGGGCGAGCGCGACGAGGTCGACGCCGTACGCGGGGGCGATGGCGCGCAGCCCGGGGCGGAGCAGCTCCCCGTAGACGTACCGCGCGAAGACGGGCTCGAGCCAGGTCCAGGCGCACAGGTACCGGTCGACGCCGGGCGCCCGGTGCGCGGCCCGGCTCGCGGCAGCGGCGGTGGCGGCGGCGCTGGACATGCCTGATTCTGCGTCGCAACATCACGTCATGTAAATGGCGCGATTACGGGATCGACTCCACCGAGCTACGCAAGTCGTGACGGATTGCTGACACCCGGTGCATCAGGACCGGAGGAGCTCGTCCAGCTCGGCCGCGTTGCGCTGGGCGTAGTCGGCGTAGCAGTTGTTCATGAGCACGTGGGTCCGGCCCGTGGTCGCGGCCAGGGCCGAGATCTTCGGGGCCCACTCGCGCAGTTCCGGCGTGGAGTACAGGTAGCCGAACTTCTCGTGGATGTCCTTGCTCGTCCAGTGCTCGCTGTGCCCGTGGAAGCGCACCACCGCCACGTCCGACGTCGCCTCCACGACCGGGGGGACCGACGAGCGGTGGCCCTGCGGCATGTCGACGACCACGTACGGCAGGTCGTGCGTGCGCAGGAAGTCCAGGGTCTCGGCGCGGTTGTCGTCCTCGAACCAGGACGCGTGGCGGAACTCGATCGCCACGCGCAGGGGCTTGCAGCGCGCCGCCACCTCCAGCAGGGCCTGCTTGTTCGCGCGGCGGATGGTGAACCACGGCGGGAACTGGAACAGCAGCAGGCCCAGCTTGCCCGCGTCGGCCAGGGGGTCGAGGGCGGTCAGGAAGCGCGACCACACGTCCTCGTACGTCTGGGCCGGCAGGTCCTTCGGGTACACGTTCGCCTTCGCGACGTCGGGGCGCAGGTCCTTCGGCAGCGCCGACACCTTCGTCGGGTGGCCCGTCATGAGGCTGAACGCCTTGATGTTGAAGGTGAAGCCGGGCGGGGTGCGCCCGGCCCACAGGCGCGTCGTCTGCTCGGCGGGCGGGGCGTAGTACGTCGAGTCGACCTCCACCAGCGGGAAGTGCTCCGCGTAGTAGCCGAGGCGCCGTTCGGGCGAGTCGGCCTCCGGCGGGTACCAGCCCGACTCGAGCAGGGTCTTGTCCGTCCACGACGCTGTGCCGACTTTCACATCGCCCACAATGCGCCCCATTTCCGGGCCGGGAAAAATCAAACCTGTGTCGTACCTCTCCGTGCTGCGCATCCCCGGCGCCGCCGCGTTCTTCGCAACGACGGCGATCGGCCGCCTCGGGGTGTCGATGTACGGGCTGAGGCGGATTTGCGCTGATCGTGGCGTACGGCATCGGGCTCTGCCTGTTGCCCTTGGCGCTGCGGCGGATCAGCGGTTGATGGTGAAGTCGGTCGGGCCGCTGACCTTCGTGCCGACCCGCGCCACGACCTGGTAGGTGCCGGCCGGGGCCGGGTTCTGCGCCGGCGCGCAGGCGTGCGGGGTGGTCCGGTAGCTGCTCCATACGAAGCGGTACCGCACCGCGTCGCCCGCCGCGAAGGCGCGCACGTCGCTGGTCTTCTTGGCGTCGCAGTCGTCGGAGGAGAACAGCAGGGCGCCGTCGTGCAGCACCTGCACCTCCTGCGCGCCCGGGCCGAGGTCGCGCGAGCACCAGTCGGCGGCCTTGCTCGCGACGTTGATGTTGAACGTGAACGTGCCGCCGACGACGCCGGGGGACGGGGTCGCGGTCACGGTGACGGCGATCTGGTCGTCGCCGCAGGGCGCGACGTTGGCCGGGGGCGCGCTGCGCTCGACCGGCGGGGGCGAGCTCGACTCGGGGCTGGCCGGCACGATCTGGGGCGCGGACGACTCGGCGCCCGGGGTCGTCGCCGCCACCGGGCCCGGCGTGCCCGCGGCGCCCGACGCGGCCCCGCTGGTCACCGCGGACGGCTTGCCGTCGCCGCCCCCGCCGCGCAGGAAGATCCACACGATGAGCAGGGCGCCCACGACGACGACGGCCACCATGGCCCGGCGGCGCCAGTACACGGAGGGCGGCAGAGGTCCGACGGTCCAGCCGTTCGCCGGTGGTTGCATTCGGGCAGTTTGCCAGAAGCCGCACGGCGCTTCTGCCCCGGATCTCCACGTGTCGCGGACCTGGGAAGGTCGCCACGGAAAGTGACCGGCTACGACCTCGTCGACGCCGACGGGCGCCCCGGCGATCCGGCGGGCGGCCGCCACGACCTCGTCGACGCCGACGGCCAGCAGCGCCGGGTGCGGGGCGTTGCCGGGGGTGTCGCCGGGCTCGGCGGTGCGGCCGCGCCGGATGGCCACGTGCTGCGGCCGGTCCGGCGGCGGGCCCCCAGCCGGGGCGGCACCGGGCCGAACAGGACGACCGACGGCGTGCCGTACGCGGTGGCGAGGTGGGCGATGCCGGTGTCGCCGCTGACGAGCAGCAGTGCATGGCCGACGAGCCCGGCCAGGTCCCACAGCCCCATCACACCGGCGAGCATCGCGGCGCGGGGCAGGCCCGCCTCCTCGACGATGCGGCGGGCCAGCGGCGCCTCGGCCGGGGAGCCGGTGACGACGACGTCGTGCCCGCCGCCGGCCAGGGCCCGGGCGACGGCGGCGAACCGGTCCGGCGGCCGGCGGCGCAGGCCGGACCCGGCGCCCGGGCGCACGATCGTGACGCCCGGGCGCGGCGGGTCGGGGTGGGTGAGGGCCAGGTCGTCCTCGTCGCAGCTCAGGCCGTACCACCGCAGCATCCGGCACCAGCGGACGACCTCATGCTCGTCGAACCAGCAGCCGCCAGGGGAGGGTGGCCCGCAGCAGGCTCTGCGACTGCGGGTCGCGGCCGTGCAGGTCGACGGCGACGGCCGGGTGCAGCTCGGGCAGCCGCTCGTCGAGGCCGTCGCCGGGCAGCAGCCGGTCGACCGCGCCGGTGAGCGCCGCGAGCGGGGCCAGCCACGCCGGGGCGGCGAGCACGATCGGCTCGCCGGGGAAGGCCCGGCGCAGGCCCCGCAGCGCCGGCACGCCGGTGGCGAGGTCGCCGACGCCCAGGGCCCGCAGCACCAGGATCACGTCTCCGGCGCCCCGGCGCGGCCCGTGGACACCCGTTTGGTGTTCACGGTCGTCTCCGGCTGCCGAGCAGTTCGGCGGCGGCGACCACCGCGGCCGGGTCGACGCCCGCCAGGCACGGGTGGCCGCCGATCGGGCAGGCCACGGCGCGCGTGTCGCGGCACGGGGCCGCGGCGTCGCCCAGGCGCACCACCGGCACCCGGAACGGCGCCCACTGTCCGAAGTGGACGGTCGGGGCGAAGAGGCTCACGACCGGGGTGCCGACGGCGGCGGCCAGGTGCGCCGGGCCGGTGTTGCCCACGACGAGGCAGCCGGCGCCGGCCAGGAGGGTGGCGAGCTCGGCGAGGCCGGTGGCGCCGCCGAGGTCGGTGCCGAAGTCGCCGGCGACCTCGGCGGTGAGCGCCTTCTCGCCGGTCGAGCCGGTGACGAGCACGTTCCAGCCGGCGGCGGTGAGCACCTTCACGATGCGCCGCTGCACGTCGGCCGGGGCGGCCCGGGCCGCCCCGGAGGCGCCTGGATGCACCACGACATAAGGGCCGGCCTGGTGTACCGGCGGCAGCTCGCCGGTGTGCAGGGGTCGGTCGTCGCCCGGTGGCGGCTGTTCTTTGACGCGCAGGCGCAGGTCGTTGCCCGGTGGCGGCTGTTCTTTGACGCGCAGGCGCAGGTCGTCGCCCGGTGGCGGCGGGAACCCGGCCGCCATCGCGAGCGACAGCGCCCGCTCGGCCTCGGGGATGCCGCCCGGCACGCGGTGGCGCACGTCGAGCAGCGAGCCCGGGTAGTCGGTGCTGATCGCGCTGATCCGCCCGACCCCGGCCAGCCGCAGCAGCAGCGCGGTCGGCAGCGGCGACTGGTCTGACGAGGTGAAGACGACGGCCTCGTCGGCGCCGGCCGCGGCGAGCCGGGCGACCAGCGCGTCAATCGCGTCGGTGGCGACCGGGTCGGGCTCGGGGTCGATCCACGGCAGCCGCCACTCGATCACCTCGTCGACGCCGGGCAGCAGCCCGGCCGCGGCCCGCCCGCGCGGCCCGCACAGCAGCACCACCCGCGCCGCGCCGGCCGCGACCGCGCGGATCGCCGGGCCGGTGACGAGCACGCCGCCGGCCGAGTCGGGGCGCACCACGAGGACCGTGCCGGCCGTGTGCGGGGTCCGCGGGCCCGACGGGTGCAGCTCGTCGCGCTGCAGGATCATCTCGGCGGCGCCGCGCAGGTCGGCGGCGACGGCCGGGGCGGCGGCCACCTCCGGGCGCCGCGTCAGCCCCGTCGGGACCAGGATGCCGGCGGCCCCGGCGGCGAGGGCGGCCTCCATGTCGCGGCCGGCGGCGCCGACCACGACGCAGCGCTCCGGCGTGGTGTGCAGGTCGCGTGCCGCGGCCCGGACGAGACCCGGACGCGGCTTGCGGCAGGGGCAGCCGGCGGCATCGTCGTGCGGGCAGACCTGCCAGATGTCGAACGGGCCGAGCAGCTCCTCGATGCGGGCGTTGACCCGGTGCAGCTGCTCGGCGGTGATGAGCCCGCGGGCCAGCCCGGACTGGTTGGTGGCGACGCCGAGGCGCAGGCCGGTGGCGCGCAGGCGGTCGAGGGCGGCCCGGGTGCCGGGCAGCGGGCGGACCAGGGCGGGATCGTTGTTGTACGGCACGTCCTCGACCAGGGTCCCGTCCCGGTCGAACAGTACGGCGTCGAAGAGGTTCATACCGCCCGCCGGTGGAACATCGCGTTGATCCCGAGGACGCTCATGCCGGGTCCCGTTACCTCCGCGCCCCGGTGATCAACCAAAACGGTTCTCCCGCCGCGTCGTTGACGCCTGGCACGCTGGAGGCGCCGCCCGGCGGATGGTGACCGGCTAGTCGTCCTGCAGGTGGCGGCGCAGGAAGTCGAGGGAGTGGGCGAGCAGCCGCGAGACGTGCATCTGCGACAGCCCGACCTGCTTGGCGATCTCCAGCTGGGAGAGGTTGCCGTAGAAGCGCAGCGACAGGATGCGCTGCTCGCGCCCGGGCAGCCGGCAGATCAGGCGCTTGAGCGACTCGCGGTACTCCACCAGGCTGAACTCGGGCGAGTCGCCGCCGATCGTGTCGAGCATGGTGCTGTCGTCGTCCATGCCGGGCGTCGGCACGTCGAGGGACAGCGGCCGGTACGCGCGGGTCGCCCCCATCGCCTCGATGACCTGCTCGTCGGTGAGCCCGGTCTCGTGCGCGATGTCGTTCACCGTCGGCGACCGCCCGAGCTGCTGGGCGAGCCCGTCGCGGGCCTGGTTGACGGCCATCCGCAGCTCCTGCAGCCGGCGCGGCAGCCGGATGCCGGTGGCCCGGTCGCGGAAGTGGCGCTTGAGCTCGCCGGTGATCGTGGGCGTCGCGTACGGCCCGAACTCGGTGCCGTGCTGCGGGTCGAAGCCGTCGACCGCCTTGACCAGGCCGAGCGCGGCGACCTGGGCCAGGTCGGCGGCGGGCTCGCTGCCGCTGTCGTAGCGGCGGGCGAGGCGGTGCGCGGCCGGCAGGCACTGCTCGATCACCTGGTTGCGGACCCGGGCCCGGCCGCGGTCGCCGGCGGGGAGCTGGGCCATGCGCAGCAGCGACTCGGTGACCCCGGCCGGCCATTGCCCGTGCCCGAGATCGACCGCGTCGAGGTCGACGGGGCGGCGCCCGCGCTCCTCGACGGGCCAGTCCAGCTGCTCGTACACGCCGAGCTGCTTCGCCGCCCCGGCGATCTCCAGTGCCGAGAGCGCCACGCCGGCCGCCCCGGTGACCTGCAGGTCGGCGTCGAGCTGCTCGCCCCGCCGGTTCAGGTACAGCAGAATCTTGATGGCGGCCGCGTCGACCAGCCGGACCTGGGTCACATCGACCGCCACGTGCGCGGTCCGCGCGTCGAACTGCTCGAACACGATCTGCCGCAGGTACGGCGCCGAGGCGTAGTCGAGAACCCCGGCGCACTCGAGCAGGGCTGCATCCGGGCGCTGTGACATCGTGATCGTCAACTCCATGGCCGCCCCCTAGCCCCCAACGCTATGCCGATGTCGGCGGCGGCGCACCGCTAGCGGCCGGATTCGTACCGCCCGCCACCTCCATCACGCGTAGGTGGCCTGCCGCGCGTGGGCGAGGCTCTCCTCGTCGACGTCGGTCGCGTAGATCTTTACCCGTTCCCGGAACTGCTCCGGGCCCATCGCCTCGGCCAGGACGACGGCCAGCGTGTACGCCTCCTCGCCGGACGCGCAGCCGGCGCTCCACACGCGCAGCGGCCCGTCGTGCTCGTCGGTCGGGCGCGGCAGCACCTCGCGGCTGAGCGTCGCCCACGCGTCCGGGTCGCGGAAGAACCCGGTCACGTTGATCAGGATGGTGTTGAACAGCGCCGTGAACTCGTCCGGGTGGACCTGGAGGTAGTCGAGGTACTCCGCGAGTCGTTCGGCGGGACCTGGGCCATCCGCCGCTCGACGCGCCGCATCAGGCTCGACCGCTCGTAGCCCGGTGAAGTCGAAGCCGCGGGCCTCCTTGAGGTAGACCAACAGCGCCTCGAAGTCGGGGTCGGGTTGGGTCACCGCGCCGCGCTACCGCTTGATCGGCAGGCGCAGCGTCGCCCACACAACCTTCCCGCCCGCGGTGTGTACGCATCCCCACGCCGAGGACATGCCCTCCACGATCAGCAGCCCCCGCCCGGGCTCCTCGTCGTCGGCGGAGCGCTCCAGCGGCAGTGGGCTCTCGTCGCGCACGGCCACGTGCAGGTGCCGGGTGCGCAGCGCGACGCGGACCCCGATCGGCGTGCCGGCGTGCTCGACCGCGTTGGCGACCAGCTCGGTGACGATCAGCGCCGCGGTGTCGGCCAGGTGCCCCACCTTCCACTGGACGCAGGCCCGGTCGACGAGCTCGCGGGCCGCGCTTGTCGAGTGCGGCTCGGCCGGCAGGTCGAGCTCCAGCCGCCGCGGCCCGGGCAGGCGCGCGTGGGCGCTCAAGGCGCCGGCGAGCTCGGCGTGCACCGGCACCTGGCGCGCGACGCGGAGCCGGTCCAGCTGCTCGCGCAGGTGCGGCCGCGGCCCGACGATCATCACGTCGGTGCCGGTCTCCGCGCCCTGCCGGGCCAGCATGGGCAGGACGGTCAGGGTGATGTCGTCGCGGGCCTCGAGCCCGGACACGTCGACGACCAGCACCTCGGGCTGGTCGGTGAGCGCCTTCTGGGCGCAGCTGCGCAGTTCGGGCACGGTGGCGAAGGTCAGCCGTCCCCTCGCGTGCAGCACCGCCACCGGGAAGTCCGGCTCGTGCGTGCAGGTCAGCTCGCCGGCCTCGGCATTCATGGCAGCGCGTCCTCCGGGACATCGTTCTCCAGCGCGGCGCCGTCCGTGCCGTGCACGGCCGGCAGCGGCCCCGACCGGCTCAGGATCTGCGGGAGCGCGCTCGTCCCGGTGCGGGGGACGTGCAGCACCACGCACAACGCGCCGGGCAGGTCGGCGGGAAGCCCACCCACGAACGTGCGCAGCGCTTCCACACCACCAGCGGAGGCGCCGACTACGACGACCCCCCGGGGCTCGGCCATGCTCACAGATCCTACGCCGTACACGGGCTGTCCATGGATTCGCCGCTTACCCTCGCGAGGGGCGTGTCAAACCGTTCTTTACCTCACGAGTGCGATGCCCGTGCCGTCACGTCCATTGGCGGACGCTGTCTACCGTGTTGGCATGAGCGCGGAGCAGGTCCTCCACACCTCCACGACGCCGACCGGCCATCAGCGCACGCTCGCCGTCGCCGTGCGCGACGCGCTGGTGTTCACGGAGAAGTACACGGGCGACGGATCCGGCTGGATGGGGCGTTTCACGTCGTTCCGGGCCGAGGCGCGCGTGGACGCCGACCCCGGGCCGCTCGTCGCCGCCGTGGCCGACCTCGCCGCGCGGGGCAAGCTCGACCTGCCGCCGATGGCCGCCCGGGAACGGGTCGCCGACCTGCTCGCCGCGGCCGGGCTGCTGGTGCGCCGTGACAGCACCGTCCCGTGGGTGCACCTGTCCCGCCACGCCACGCTCACGGTCGCCCCCGACGGCCGCCCGCCGGCGATCACGTTCGCCGAGTACGGCGGTCACGACGGGCGGCGGCACGTCGTGACCGAGTACGACGACATCGACCGCCTGACCGGGCACCTCGCCGCGGCCCATCCCGCGTCCATTGTGGACATCGCGGCGGGCGACCGGATCGGCCGGTTCATCGCGGTCTTCACCGCGTTCGCGGACGCTTCCGGCGCGCACGCCGGCCCGGTCGCCGCGCTCTACGAGGAGCTCGGCCTCGAGTTCGAGGAGCGGTTCGAGCGGCGGTACCGGCTGCTGCACACCAACCGCGCGGACACCGACTGCCTGTTCTCCCTGACCCTGCTCGTCTCCTCCATCGAGAACCGGATCTCGTTCAGCGAGTTCTACGACTACGGCGCCCGCCCCGGCGATCCCGGGCGCGAGTACGGCTACAGCGTCGTCACCCCGTACGACTCCCTGGAGCCGCTGACCGCCGACCTGGAGGCCCGGCTCGGCCGTACCCCGGACGGCGCCCCGGCGGAGGACCGGCTGGCGGCGTGCTTCACCGACCTGGTGGCCCGCGGCGCGCTCGGCGACGGGCGGCCCATCGAGTCGAACCGCGACGCGGTGACCGGGCTGCTCACCGCCGCGGGGGTGCCGGCCAAGCCGGACTTCTGGGTCTGGTTCGACAGCGACTGAGTGGCACGGCCCGGGAGTAAGCGGCCGGGGCTGGGTAGTGCACCCGCGGTACCGACGACAAGCGGGAGGCGGTTCGATGGCTACGGCGACGCGGGTGGCCGCGAGGCGGAAGTTCCGATCCGAGAACGGTGTGTTCGTCACCACGGCACGCGGGGCGGAGGTGCTCGAGACGCCGCTGCTCAACAAGGGTACGGCGTTCACCCGGGAGGAGCGTGCGGCGCTCGGCCTGGAGGGGCTGCTGCCGCCGACCGTGCTGTCCCTGGACGAGCAGGTGCGGCGGGTGTACGAGCAGTACCACCGCCAGCCGTCCGACCTGCACAAGAACACGTTCCTGGCCATGCTGCAGGACAACGACGAGGTGCTGTTCTACCGGCTGCTCGCCGAGCACCTGCGCGAGATGCTGCCCGTCGTGTACGACCCGACGGTGGGCCAGGCGATCAAGCGGTACAGCCACGAGTACCGCCGCCCGCGCGGGGTGTACCTGTCGATCAACGAGCCCGAGCGGGTGGAGGCGGCGCTCGCCGACTCCGGGCTGGGGGCGGACGACGTGGACCTGATCGTCGCCTCCGACGCCGAGGAGATCCTCGGCATCGGGGACTGGGGCGCCGGCGGGATCGGCATCGCGATCGGGAAGCTCGCCGTCTACACCGCGGCGGCCGGCGTCGACCCCGGGCGGGTGATCCCGATCGCGCTCGACGTCGGTACCAACAACGAAGAACTGCTCAATGATCCGGACTATCTCGGCAACCGGCACGCCCGGGTGCGGGGGCCGCGCTACGACGAGTTCATCGACGCGTACGTCCGGGCGGCGACCAAGCTGTTCCCGAACGCCCTGCTGCACTGGGAGGACTTCGGGCCCGGCAACGGCCGGCGGATCCTGGAGCGCTACCGCGACCGGGTGTGCACGTTCAACGACGACATGCAGGGCACCGGCGCGATCGTGCTCGCCGCGGCGCTCGGGGCCGGGCGCGTGACCGGCACCCGGATGCGCGAGCAGCGGATCGTCGTCTTCGGCGCCGGTACCGCCGGCGTGGGCATCGCCGACCAGCTGCGCGACGCGATGATCCGCGACGGGGCGGACCGGGCGACCGCCACCCGGCAGATCTGGTGCCTCGACCGGCCGGGCCTGCTCACCGACGACATGACCGCCCTGCGCGACTACCAGACCCCGTACGCCCGGCCGGCCGCCGAGGTCGCGGGCTGGCGGCGCGACGGCGGGATCGGGCTGACCGAGGTCGTCGCCCGGGTCCGCCCGACCATGCTGATCGGTACCTCGACCGTGCACGGCGCCTTCACCGAGGCGGTGATCCGGCAGATGGCCGCGCAGGCGGACCGGCCGATCATCTTCCCGCTGTCCAACCCGACCGAGCGCATCGAGGCGATGCCGGAGCAGCTCATCGCCTGGACCGACGGGCGCGGCCTGATCGCCACCGGCATCCCGGTCGCGCCGGTCACGTACAAGGGCGTCACCTTCGGCATCGGACAGGCGAACAACGCCCTGTTGTACCCCGGGCTGGGCCTCGGCGCCATCGTGGCCCGGGCGAAGCGGGTCAGCGACGGCATGTTCGCCGCCGCCGCCGAGGCCGTCGCCGGCCTGGTCGACGTGAGCACCCCCGGCGCGTCGCTGCTGCCGCACGTGGAGAACCTGCGCGCGGTGTCGGCCACGGTCGCCGTCGCGGTCGCGAAGCAGGCCGCCGCGGAGGGCCTGGCCCGGGCCGAGCTGACCGACCCGGTCCAGCAGGTGCAGGACGCGATGTGGCGGCCCGAGTACCGCCCGGTCAAGGCCGGGTGACGGCGATGGCCGCACGCAACCCGGCCGGCGGACGGGGCGGACCCGCCGTGCTCGACGTGCCGATCGGCCTCGACACCATCGGCACCCGCGACGAGACCGACTCCCTCGGCACGGTCGCCGTCCCGGCCGACCACTACTGGGGCGCGCAGACGCAGCGCTCGCTGGTGCACTTCGATATCGGCGAAGACCGCATGCCGAAGGCGGTCTACCACGCCTACGGCTACGTCAAGAAGGCCGCCGCGCGCATCAACGCGAACGCCGGGCGGATGCCGGAGTGGAAGGCCGGCCTGATCTCGCGGGTGGCCGACGAGGTGATCGCGGGCGAGCTCGACCGCGAGTTCCCGTTGTACGTGTGGCAGACCGGCTCCGGCACCCAGTCGAACATGAACGTCAACGAGGTGATCTCCAACCGGGCGATCCAGCTCGTCGGCGGGCGGCTCGGGTCCAAGACCCCGGTGCACCCCAACGACGACGTGAACATGGGCCAGTCGTCCAACGACACCTTCCCGACCGCCATGCACATCGCCGCGGTCACCGCGATCGAGGAGCACCTGCTGCCGGCGCTCGCCCGGCTGCACGACGCCACCGAGCGCAAGAGCCGGGAGTGGGCGCACGTCGTCAAGATCGGCCGGACCCACCTGGAGGACGCGACGCCGCTCACCGTCGGCCAGGAGTGGTCCGGCTACGCCGCCCAGATCGAGGACGCGACCGCGCACCTCACCGCGACAATGGCCGGCCTGTACCGCCTCGCCATGGGCGGCACCGCCGTCGGCACCGGTCTCAACGCGCCGCCCGGCTTCGATGCGGACAGCGCCCGGACGATCGCCGAGCTGACGGGCCGGCCGTTCGTGACGGTACCGAACAAGTTCGCCGCCCAGGGCTCGCTGGACACCCTGGTCCGGGTCTCGGCCGCCCTGCGCGGCGTGGCCACGGCGCTGTTCAAGTTCGCCAACGACATGCGCTGGCTCGGCTCCGGCCCGCGCGCCGGGCTGCACGAGCTGATCCTGCCCGCCAACGAGCCGGGCTCCTCGATCATGCCCGGCAAGGTGAACCCGACCCAGGCCGAGGCCATGCTCATGGTCTGCATCCAGGTACTCGGCTCGGACACCGCGGTGGCCGTCGCCGGCAACGAGGGCAACTTCGAGCTCAACGCCTTCCGCCCGGTGATCATCAACAACGTCCTGCACTCGGTACGGATCCTCGGCGACGCCGCCGACCACTTCCGCGAGTTCCTCGTCGAGGGCGTCCAGCTGGACCACGGCCAGTTGCGGCGGGATGTCGAGCGCTCGGTCATGATGGTCACCGCCCTGTCCCCGGTCATCGGCTACGACAAGGCGTCGTCGATCGCCCACCTGGCGATCGACGAGAACCTGACCCTCAAGGAGGCGGCGCTGCGCCGGGGGGTGAGCGACGAGCTGTACGAGCGGATCGTCGTGCCCGAGGACCTGACCCGCGCAGGCGTCGCCGCCGGAGACTAGCCGCCCGAGCCGTCACGGGCTGACTCGGGTGTCGGCGGCGGGCACGTGGGGCTCGCTGCGCTGCAGGGCGCGCACCGCCGGGATGAGGAGCAGGGCCACGCAGCCCAGGGCGCTCACCCCCACCGAGAAGCCCAGGACCGCCTCGGCGCCGACCAGGGCCGCCACCGGCCCCGCCAGGGCCTGGCCGATGGGCAGGCTGCCGTCCGAGCCGAAGACCTCGTACGACGTGATGCGGTTGAGCATCTCCGGCGGCACGTGGGTCTGCACGCTCGTCTGCCACATCACCGACCAGAACGACCACGCGGCGCCGTTGGCCGCCGCCGCGGTCAGCAGCAGGCCCAGGGGTGCGTGCAGGGCGATCGCCAGCGGTAGCAGGCCGTAGCCGAACATGGCGACCGCGCCGGCCGCCAGGGGGCGGTGGGGGCGCAGGCGCAGGGCGAGCAGGCCGCCGGCGATCGCGCCCGCGGCGAGGCCCGACTCGGTCCAGCCGTAGGCGGGCGCGCCCAGGCGGCCGCTGATGAGCACCGAGCCGAGGGGGATGAGCGGGCCGAAGAGCAGGACGCCGTACACCACCCAGACCAGGATGACGCTCCAGATCCACGTGCGGGAGCGGAACTCGTGCCAGCCGGCGGCGAGGTCGCGCAGCGGGGACGTAGCGGCGTCGGGGGGCGGCACGGCGCCGAGGCGCAGGCCCGCCAGGCAGGCCGCGCTCACCGCGAACGTGGCGGCGTCGGTGGCGTACAGCGGCCCGGCGCCGAGGAGGCCGAAGACCACGCCGGCGGTGGCCGGGCCGAGCAGCTGCGCGATGGACTGGGACACCTTGATGGTGGCGTTGGCGCGGTGCAGGTCGGTGGCGACCAGCGGCACCATGCCGTTGACGCCGGGCTGGAACGCGGCCGAGGCGGCGCCGTGAACCGCCGAGCACACGAGCAGCAGCCACAGCGCCGGGGTGCCCAGGAAGAAGGCCGCGGCCACGCTGCCCTGGGCGACCAGCCGGACCAGATCGGCGCCGAGCATCAGCGGGCGGGCGCCGATCCGGTCGGCGAAGACGCCGCCGAAGAGGATGCTCGCCAGGAACGGGATCGAGAACGCGGCCAGCACCAGGCCGACGCCCGTGGCGCCGTAGTGGTGGCCGACGGCCAGGGCCGAGGCGACGATGAGCATCGCGTCGCCGAAGACGGACACGGTGCGGGCGAGGAAGTACCGCGTGAAGTTGCCGGTCCAGAGCGCGGTCCCCTTCATGATCGCGAATGTACCAGCGGGCGCAGCGCGTCGAGGGCCTCGTGGGCACGGCGGGTCACGGCCGGGACGGCGCGGCGGTTCGGGGCCGCGCCGAGGCGCTCGACGGTGCGCACGAACACGGCGACCAGGCCGTCGGCGAGGGCGGTGGCGGCGGCCGGCGCGTATCCGGCGGTCCGCTCCAGCTCGGGGCCCAGCGCGCCGGCCACGTGGTGGGCGAGGTCGAGCAGCGCCCGGCGCAGGGCGTCGCTGCCGGCGACGAGGCGGACCATGCCGCCGGGGTTCTCGACCGCGCGGCGGGCGGCCGGGCCCAGCAGAAAAGCGTCGAGCCAGCGTCGGTACGCGTCCAGCAGGTCCCCGTCCGGCCCGCGCCCCGCGAGCGTGGCCAGCATCGTCGCCTCGAACGCGTCGGCCTGGTCGAAGACGAGCGACTCCTTGGTCGGGAAGTAGTTGTACAGCGTCTGTTCGGACACCCCGGCGGCCCGCGCGACCTGCGTCATCGCCACGCCGTCGTAGCCGTGCTCGGCGAAGAGCGCGGCGGCCGCGTCGGCCATGGCGGCCCGGGCGCGGGCCTTCTTTTCCTCTCGGAGCATTTTTGGGTTACCCTAATGTTTGTGGAACTCAAGAATTCGTACGACGTGATGGTAGTCGGTGCCGGGCCGGTCGGGCTGTTCCTCGCCGCCGAACTGCGCCGCTACGGGGTGGACGTGGTCGTGCTGGAGCGGCTGTCCGAGCCGTCACAGCAGATCAAGGCCGGCTCGGTCGGCCCGTCGTCCGCGGAGGTCTTCGACCAGCGGGGCCTGCTCGAACGGTTTCCGGCGCCGGACCCGGGCGTCCTGGCCGCCCTGGGCACCGGCCGGCCCCTCGGGCACTTCGCCGGCCTGTGGCTGCTGCGCGGCGCGCCCGAGCTGCGCACGATGCCCATCTTCGCGCCGCAGCCGCAGGTCGAGGCGGTCCTGGAGGCGTACGCGCGCGAGCTCGGCGTGCCGGTGGTGCGCGGTTGCGAGGTGACGGGCCTGGACGGCGAGCGCGTCGAGGTGGCGCACGCCGGCGGGACCACGACCGTCACGGGGCGGTTCGTGGTCGGCTGCGACGGCGGCCGCAGCACCGTGCGCCGCCTGGCCGGCTTCGGGTTCGAGGGCACCCAGGCCACCATCACCGGCCGCCAGGCGCTCGTCGACATCGCCGGGCCCAACCCGCTGGAGAAGGGCTGGCACCGCACCGGTACCGGCATGGTGGTGTACGGCCCCGGCCCGCAGCGCGTGCTGACCGTCGAGTTCGACGGGCCGCCCACCGACCGCGACCGCCCGCTGGACCGCGCGGAGATCGAGGCGAGCCTGCGCCGGGTCTCGGGCACCGACGTGGTCGTGAACGCCCTGATCGCCGGCACCCGGTGGACGGACAACACGCGGCAGGCGACACGGTACCGCGAAGGCAGTGTGCTTCTGGCCGGCGACGCGGCGCACGTGCACCCGCCGTTCGGCGGCCAGGGCCTCAACCTCGGGTTCCAGGACGCGGCAAACCTCGGCTGGAAGCTCGCCGCCACCATCGCCGGGTGGGCGCCCGAGGGGCTGCTGGACACGTACCACGAGGAGCGCGCCCCGGTTGCCGCGACCGCGCTGGCCAACACCCGCGCCCAGATCGCCCTCATGCGCCCCGACCCGCAGACGTCGGCCCTGCGTGAGCTCTTCACCGAGCTGCTCGCCTACGACGAGCCCAACGCGCACGTGTCCCGGCTCATGACCGGCGTCGACCGGCCGTACCCGATCCCGGGCGAGCACCCGGAGGCCGGTCGCGTCGCGGCGGACCGGCCGGTCGGCGCCGCCCGCCTCTACGAGCTGCTGCGCACGCCGGGCGGCCTCCTGCTCGACGCCACCCCCGACGGCGCCGCGACCCGCCTCGCCGCCGGCTGGGCCGGGCGCGTCACCGCCGTGCCCGGCCCGGAGAACCTGCTCGTCCGCCCGGACGGCGTCGTCGCCTGGGGCGGCCCGGCGCTCGACGGGCTCGACAAGGCCCTCGAAACCTGGTTCGGGCGTCCCTGAGGCGGGCAATACCGGGGCATGAGCGGTACGGAGCGGAGCGGAGTGGCCGCTCATCAGGGGCACAGGGTGGAGCTCAGGCCGGCGCCGGAGCTTGCGGAGGCGTCGGCATGAGCGGCCGCGTGATGGTGTTCGCCCCCGCCCCGGTCCTGACGGTGACGATCGAACGACAGGCCGGCCACGAGGAGCTGCACGTGCACCCGGGCGGGCAGGGCGTGTGGCAGGCCCGCATGCTCGCCTCGCTCGGGTGCGAGGTCGACCTGTGCGTCGGCGTCGGCGGCGAGATCGGCTCGGTGCTGAGCGACCTGCTCGGCCACCTGGACCCAGGCATCGCGCTGCACACGGTCGACCGGGGCGCGGGCAGCGGCTGGTACGTGCACGACCGCCGCGAGGGCGAGCGCACCCAGATCGCGGACCATCCCGGCCCGCCGCTGACCCGCCACGACCTCGACGAGCTGTACAACACCTCGCTCGTGGCGGGGCTGCGCGCCGACGTCAGCGTCCTGAGCGGGCCGGCCGACCCGGCGATCGTGAACGCCGACACGTACCGGCGCCTCGCCGCCGACCTCGGGTCCAACGGCAGCACCGTGGTCGCCGACCTCTCCGGGGACCTGCTCGCCGCGGCGGTGGCCGGCGGGGCCGCGTTCGTGAAGGTCAGCCACGAGGAGCTCCTCGACGACGGCCGGGCCACCGCCGACGACGTGCCCGCGCTCGTGGACGCCGCCCGCACGCTGCGCGCGGAGGGCGCCGGCACGGTGCTCGTCAGCCGCGCGGGCGAGCCGGCGCTGGCGGTCTACGACGACGGCCGGGTGGCGACCGTACACGGGCCGAAGCTCGAGGTGGTCGACCACCGCGGGGCCGGGGACTCGATGACCGCCGGGGTGGCCGCCGTGCTCGCCCACGGCGGCGGCGTCGAGGAGGCCGTGCGCACCGGCGCGGCCGCGGGCGCGCTCAACGTCACCCGGCACGGCCTCGGCTCCGGCCGCGGCGAAGCCGTCCGGGAGCTCATCGGCCGGACCCGCCTCGAGCCCTGGGAGCGGTAGCCGTGCGGATCGTGGTCACGAACGACGACGGGGTCGGCGCGCCCGGGATACGGCACCTGGCCCGGCTCGTGCGCGCGGGCGGGCACGACGTGGTGGTGGCCGCGCCGCACGCCGAGGTCAGCGGGGCCGGGGCCGCGCTGAGCGCGACGGTCGAGGGGGGCCGGCTGCTCTACGAGGCCGTCGAGCTCGACGGGCTGGCCGGCGTGCCGGTGTACTCCGTGCCGGCCTCGCCCGCGTACATCGCCGTGCTCGCCGGCCTCGGCGCGTTCGGCGGGCGCCCCGACGCGCTGCTGTCCGGGATCAACCGCGGCGCGAACGCGGGCCACGCGGTGCTGCACTCCGGCACCGTCGGCGCCGTGCTTACCGGGGCCACCGACGGGCTGCGCGGCCTCGCGGTCTCCCTCGACATCCTCGGCGACCCGGCGCTGAACGCCCTGCCCGCCGCGGACGACGCCCGCCGCTGCTGGCCCACCGCCGCGGCGATCGCGAGCGGCCTGCTGGACTGGCTGGCCGCGGCCCCGGAGGGCACCGCCCTCAACCTCAACGTGCCCGACCGCCCGCTGGGGGCCGTCGCCGGCCTGCGCCCGGCGACCCTGGCCCCGTTCGGGCAGGTGCAGATGACGCTCGTGGAGAGCGGTACCGGGTTCGTGCGCACCGCCCTGAGGGAGCGCGGCGCCGAGCGGGTCCCGGGCTCCGACGTCGCCCTGCTGGCCGAGGGCTACGCGACGGTGACGGCGGTCCTGCCCCCGGTACGCCATCCGACCGTGGCGCCCCCGGAGGACTGGCGGCGCTCCTGACCCGGCCGCGGCCTAGCGGGCCGGTGCCGCGGACAGTCCGGTGTCGCTGGTGACGGCCCAGGAGGCCAGCAGCGTGAGGGCGTGCGCGGTCGGCGAGTCGGGCTCGGCCGCGTAGATGGTCAGGACGAGCCCGGGCTCGGCGATCAGCGCCGTGCTCTCGTAGGCCAGGGCGAGGTCGCCGACGACGCCGTGGTGGAAATGCTTGACGCCGGTGCCGTGGATGCGCACGTTGTGCGAGCCCCAGCGGCGGCGGAAGTCGTCGCTGCGGGTGGACAGCTCGCCGACCAGGTCGTGCAGGCCCTTGTCGTGCGGGTCGACGCCGGCGGCGGTGCGCAGGTTCGCCACGGTCATGTCGGCGAACAGGTTCCAGTCGGGGTAGAAGCGGTGGGCGGCGCTGTCGAGGAACGTGAACCGGCCGAAGTTCGGGGGACGGGACGGGTCGCCGTACAGGTCGTGGAACATGGCCCGGCCGAGCAGGTTGGTCGCGAGCAGGTCCTGCCGCCCGTTCACCACGGTCGCGGGGGCGGTGATCGCGTCGAGGGACCACTGCAGGCTCGGCCGGACGGTCCACTGCTTCGGGCGGCGGCTCGGGCGCAGCAGCGCGTTGCTGCCGTTGGCCTCCTGGGCCAGGCGCATCAGGTGGGCGCGTTCGGCGTCGTCGAGCTGCAGGGCGCGGGCGATGGCCTCGAGCACCCCGGCGGAGACGCCCGCGAGCTGGCCGCGTTCGAGCTTGGCGTAGTACTCGACGCTCACCCCGGCCAGGGCGGCGACCTCGCTGCGGCGCAGCCCGGGGACGCGGCGCAGGCCGGCGGCCGGGATTCCGGCCGCGTCCGGGGTCAGCTTGGCGCGGCGTGAGGTGAGGAACTCGCGCACCTCGACTCGGTTGTTCACGGTTCCGACGGTACGACCGGCCGTGCCGAACTGGGGTGTACTGGTGGTACACGTTTCACCAGAACCTCCCACCGGTGCCGCGGGTGCGGTTACCTGGAACCATGCGCACAGTCAACGCCATCGCCGCGACCTCGGCCACCGACCCGCTCGTGCGAACCACGATCGAGCGGCGCGACCTCGGGCCGCACGATGTTCTCATCGAGATCCGCTACGCCGGCATCTGCCACTCCGACATCCACACGGTGCGTGGGGAGTGGGGCGACGTGGCGTACCCGCTCACCGTCGGCCACGAGATCGTCGGCCAGGTCGCCGAGGTCGGCCGCGAGGTCACCGGGCACGCGGTCGGCGACCGGGTCGGCGTCGGCTGCATGGTCAACTCGTGCCGCGAGTGCGAGAACTGCCGGGCCGGGCAGGAGCAGTACTGCCTCAACGGCAACACCGGGACCTACGCGAGCGTCGACCGTGACGGCACCATCACGCAGGGTGGCTACTCGACCCATATCGTGGTCGACGCCGACTTCGTCCTGCGGGTGCCCGAGAACATTCCCTACGAGAAGGCGGCGCCCCTGCTCTGCGCGGGCATCACCACCTACTCGCCGCTCGTGCACTGGAACGCCGGACCCGGCAAGAAGGTCGCGGTGGTCGGCCTCGGCGGCCTGGGCCACATGGCGGTCAAGATCGCCGTGGCGATGGGCGCCGACGTGACCGTACTGTCGCAGACGCTGGGCAAGAAGGACGACGGTCTCGCGTTCGGCGCCCGGGACTACCAGGCCACCGGCGACCCGGCCACGTTCGAGGCGCTCAGGAACAGCTTCGACCTGATCATCAACACGGTCAGCGCCCCGATCGACATGGCGGCCTACCTGGGCCTGCTGCGCCTGGACGGCACGCTCGTCAGCGTCGGCGCCCCGCCGCAGCCGCTGCCGGTGCCGGTGTTCGCGCTGTTCGGCAACCGGCGGTCCTTCGCCGGCTCGAGCATCGGCGGCATCGCCGAGACCCAGCAGATGCTGGACTTCTGCGCCGAGCGCGGGATCGCCCCCGACGTCGAGGTCATCGGCGCCGACGCGGTGAACGAGGCGTACGAGCGGGTCCTGCGGTCCGACGTGCGCTACCGGTTCGTCATCGACGTCGACAGCCTGCGCTGAGCCCGTCCCGTCACGTGCGCGGGCGGGAGCTGCGGACCGCGAGCAGCAGCAGACCGCCCGCGCACAGTGCGGTGCCGATGGCGTACGCGCTGCGGTACCCGAAGTGCGCCGCGATGCCCAGGATCGAGCCGGCGAACATCGCGCCGACCGGGAACGTGTTGGTGTACAGCGTCGTGGCGTGCCCGGGCCGGCCCGGCATCATGTCCTGCACGTAGGTGATCCCGACGCCCGAGATCGCGGAGATGAAGACGGCGTTGAGCGGCTGGGCCGCGATGAGCACCCACAGGCTCGAGGCCGACCACGCGACCGCCTCGTAGGCGATCCCGGCCACGGCGCCCATCAGGATCAGGGTGCGTACCTTGAACCGGGTGGTCAGGGCGCCCAGGCCGAGCATGAGCGGGATCTCCAGCGCCGCGCACAGGCCCAGCACCAGGCCCGCCGCCGACGCGTCCCGGTGCAGGTCCCGGTCGATGAACAACGGCAGCGCCTGCACGCCGAGCGTCATCGGCACCTGGAGCAGCACGAACGCGGCCACGGTGAGCGCGAGCACCAGGCGGGGCACGGCGAGCGGCGACGCGTCCTCCTCGGTGTTCTCCCGCCGCGGCGGCGCGAGGTCCTCGAGGCGCAGCGTGGCCACCAGGGCCGCGATGCCGTACAGGGCGGCGGCGGTGCCGTACAGCAGCCCGAAGCCGCCGGCGTCAAGCAGCACCGCGGCGAGGGCCGGGCCGCCGACCCAGGCGAGCGAGAACACCGTGCGCATCGCGCTGATGCCCAGTGCCGCGCGGCCCGGGCTGTCGCGCTCGAGGACCTGCCGGGCGTACGCGAACGTCTGCGGGAACAGCGAGCCGGACAGCGCGGTCGCGGTCACCGTGAGCCCCAGCAGCACCCAGTAGTCGCGCACGAACGCGGTGACCCCGGTGCCGGCCATGCCCGCGAGGGCCGCGCCGACGAGGATCCGGCGGCGGTACGGGCCGCGGTCCGACAGCCGGCCGACGAGGGTCGTGACGAGCACCCCGGCCAGCGGCGCGGCGACGAGGAACGCGGTCACCTGGGCCGGCCCGGCGTGCACGTCGGTGTTGAGGAACAGCGCGAGGAACGGGTAGACCACCGCCGTGGACATGCCGACGGCCAGGAACATCAGCCCGAGCGGGATCAGGGCCGGGGTCAGGCCCCGCAGACCGGCGCGGGGCGGCCGGAGCGTGGTGGTCATGGCCGGCACTTTACCGGTCATGAGGCTCGGGTGGTTTCGTGACCGCGCTTACGTTTTCGCCGTGCTGTGCCGGGCACTCGAAAGGTGAAAGGGACACCGGCAAGGAGGTAGACATGAGCACGGTCACCGAGTCCATCGACGTACACGTCCCGGTGAACACGGCCTATGAGCAGTGGACCCAGTTCGAGTCCTTCCCGCAGTTCATGAGTGGCGTCGAGTCCATCCGCCAGATCGACGACCGGCACACCCACTGGGTGACGAAGGTCGCCGGCGTACGGCGCGAGTTCGACGCCGAGATCACCGAGCAGCACGCGGACGAGCGGATCGCCTGGAAGAGCACCGACGGCGACACCCGGCACGCGGGCGTCGTGACGTTCCACCGCCTCGGCGACACCGACACGCGGGTCACCGTCCAGCTCGACTGGCAGCCGCAGAACCTCACCGAGAAGGCAGGCAGCGCCATCGGCGCCGACTCGATGCAGGTGAAGGCCGACACCAAGCGCTTCAAGCAGTTCATCGAGGAGCGCGGTCAGGCCACCGGCACGTGGCGCGGTGACGTGCCCCGGCCCGGCCTCTGATCGGATCGAAACATGGACGAAGGCCCCGCCGCGTGGCGGGGCCTTCGTGTGTAAACGACACAAGCTAGCGGTTCTCGGCCGCCTCGAACACCGCCGTCATCCGCTGCAGTTCCTCGGACCCCACGGTCGCCCGCAGCCGCGTGAGCTCCTCGGCCTCCTCGTGCGCCACGTGCTCGAAGATGTCCGCGGCCAGCGCCGCGAGCCGATCGTCGAACCCGGGGTGCCCGACGCCGACGTCGTTCAGCTCGGCCAGCGCCCGCATGATCTCCGTCTCCTCCTCCAGGCGCGTGTCGACGACCCGGTGACCGTCGTCGCCGAGGGCCTGGCGTGCGGCCGGGTGGACGACCTGCTCCTCGGCGCTCTCGTGGATCGTCAGCAGCCGCACGAGCTCCTGGAACCGCTCGCGCTTCTGCTCGCCCTGCGCCGTGGCGACCTGGTTGAACAGGGCCTTGATGTCACTGTGCTGGGCCAGTAGGACGTCGACGACATCCCGCTGATGTACCTGCGTCACGGTGATCCCTCCTTGTCGTCCTCGGCCCTCCAATACCCGCGAACCCGCCGACGGCGTCTTTGTTTTCGGGTGATCCACCGGGGCATTCGGCCCGGCGTGAAAGCGGTGGTCCGGAGAAGGACGGCACGGTCAAGGTGCTGCTGAAGCCGTGACCGGAGACGGGGGTCAGGCCAGGCGGCGGCGCAGGAAGCTCAGCGCGCGGACCCGCGAGGAGGTTCCGTTTCGCGCCGGGGGCGCCGGGTAACGGTCGCGGCATGTCCGAACCTCAGCAACAGCCACCGGGCACCCTCGGCGCGATGGTCAACAAGCCCGACCACGGCGAGGAGACCTACCGCGGCAGCGGCCGGCTCAACGGCAAGGCGGCCGTCATCACCGGTGGCGACAGCGGTATCGGCCGCGCGGTCGCGATCGCCTACGCGCGCGAGGGCGCCGACGTGCTCATCTCCTACCTCGACGAGCACGACGACGCGCGCGACACGGCGAGGTACGTCGAGGCCGAGGGCCGCAAGGCCGTCCTGGTGCCGGGCGACCTTGCCGACCGGGCGACGTGCGAGGCCGTGGTGAGCGCGGCCGTGCAGGAGTTCGGGCGCATCGACGTGCTGGTCAACAACGCGGCATACCAGATGAGCCACGAGAGCGTCGAGGAGATCAGCGACGAGGAGTGGACGCGGACCTTCGACATCAACATCCACGCCATGTTCCGGCTCGTGAAGGCCGCGCTGCCGAACCTGGCGGAGGGGGCGGCCATCATCAACACGAGCTCGGTGAACTACGACATGCCGAAGCCGGCGCTGCTGCCGTACGCCACCACGAAGGGGGCCATCGCGAACTTCACCGCGGGCCTGGCCCAGATGCTGGGCGGGCGCGGCATCCGCGTGAACGCGGTCGCGCCGGGGCCGATCTGGACCCCGCTCATCCCGTCGACGATGCCGCCGGAGCAGGTCGCGGAGTTCGGGGAGAACACCCCGCTCGGCCGGCCGGGCCAGCCCGCCGAGGTGGCGCCGGTCTACGTGCTGCTCGCCGCCGACGCGGGCAGCTACATCTCCGGCGCGGTCGTCCCGGTCACGGGGGGCAAGCCGATCCTCTGAGCGGCCGCCGCGTTTGGCCGGGTCACGGGCCGGGCAACCGGTCCCCGGGACCCTGTGGGAGGCATCGATGAGTGGAAAGATGGCGAAGCTGGCCTACAAGCCGGTCGGGATCCTGCTCGGCGCCGCGGCCGGGGCCGCCGCCGGGCTGGTCTTCAAGCAGGTGTGGAAGGCCGCCGGGCACGACGACGACGTGCCCAACGCCACCGACGAGGAGCGCGGCTGGGGCGAGATCCTGCTCGCGGCGGCGCTGCAGGGTGCCATCTTCGCGGTCGTGAGGGCCGCGGTGGACCGGGCCGGCGCGGTCGGCGTGCGGCGCGCGACGGGCTACTGGCCCGGCTGAGCACGGTTGTCAGGAAACGGCGGCGAGGGTCAACCTCGCCGCCGTTTTTCGTGTGCAATGGCTTGCGATCATGGCCGCAAAAATTGCGCAAGAAGGCGACGGCGCTTGCCATCGGGAATGGTTGCGGCGAGGCCGGATGGCGCGCGAACTACCTGCACAAACGCTGGCCCAGGGCAATGGAAAGCCGCATTGACGGCCCGCCGTCCTTGTCGAGTTTTTGCAACAAACTCTGGACTTCTAGCGCGGGCGGTCGTACTGTCTGCGACACCGAAACGAAACACAATCCTTCCCCGCATCCCGTCCGCCTGAAGGGATTGATAGATGTCGATAAAAGCACTCCGCGTGGCGCTCGTCGTCGCGCTCGCGGCCTCGCTCGCCGCGTGCGGTGACAGCAAGGACGACGCCTCCGCCGGGGGTCCGACGACGATCGTCGTGGACTGCCCGCCCCAGAAGACCGACAACGGCGGCAAGTCGTTGCAGCTGTGGAACGACGACGTCGCCGCGTTCCAGAAGGCCCACCCCGGCGTCACCGTGAAGACCGTCTCCGTCGGCAGCCAGTGCAACAACCCGGCGGACTTCACCGCGCGGCTGCAGGGCGGCACGCAGGCCGACCTGTTCTACGGGTACATGACCGACCTGGACCAGGTCCTGGACGCCGACGCGGCCGAGGACATCACGAAGTACATCACCGCCGACACGGTGCCGAACTGGGACAAGCTGCTGCCGGCCATCAAGGACCCGTTCGTCGAGAACGGGAAGGCCTACGGCCTCGGCTACGCCGGCTACGGCCTCGGCCTCGTCGTCAACAAGAAGCTGTTCCAGCAGGCCGGCCTCGACCCGAGCAAGCCGCCGGCGACCTGGCAGGAGGTCGCCGCGGCGGCCAGGAAGATCAGCGCGCTGGGCAACGGCATCGCGGGCTACCAGGAGTACAGCGCGGGCAACACCGGCGGCTGGCACTTCTCGGCGGCGCTGTACTCCCGCGGCGGCTCGGTCGTCAGCGCCGACGGCAAGAAGGCCGCGTTCAACACCGCCGAGGGCAAGGCGGTGCTGCAGAACCTCCACGACATGCGGTTCACCGACAACAGCGTCGGGGAGAAGCAGCTGCTGCAGTGGGCCGACCTGCTCACCAACGCCGGCGCCGGCAAGGTCGGCATGTACATCGGCGCCCCCGACACGATCAAGGCCATCGTCACCCAGTTCAAGGGCACGTACGAGGACTGGGCGATCGGCCCGATGCCCGGCGACGGCGGGCCGGCCAAGTCCACGCTCGGCGGCGGCTCCGGGTACTTCTTCAAGAAGGGCCTCACCCCGGCCCAGATCAAGGCCGGCCTGCAGTGGGTGACGTTCGAGAAGCTCACGCCCGGCCAGGGCGACTTCAACTACGTCGCCCAGAAGGGCATGGGGGTGCCCGTCGGCCTGCCCGAGCCGCTCATCTGGACGCCCGGCAGCGACGTGCAGAAGCAGGACGACGAGCTCAAGAAGGCCAACAGCAACCTGAACCTGGCCGACTACGCGCCGTACGCCAACAGCCCGGTGACCATCAAGGCCGAACCGGGCCGGGCGCAGGCGATCTACGCCGTGCTCGACGCCGCCATGTCCGCCGTGCTCACCCAGCCCGGCGCCGACATCAACGGCCTGCTGGCCACGGCCGAGCAGAAGGTCAACACGATCCTGTCCCAGGAGGCCTGAGTGGACGGCGCGGTCCGGCTCGAAGGCGCGGTGCGACCGGCCCGCGCCATCCCGAAGGCCCAGGGGCTCTGGCAACGGCGCCTCGTGCACAACCTGACCGGGCACGGCTTCCTCGCCGGGGCGGTGGTGTGCTTCGCGTTCTTCTCGTGGTACCCGATGGTCCGCGAGTTCGTGATGAGCTTCCAGCGCACCCGGCGCGGGGTCACCACCTGGGTCGGCACGGACAACTACGTGCGCCTCTGGCACGATCCCAGCTTCGCCGCGGCGTGGCGCAACACCGCGATGTTCACCGTGCTGGCCCTGATCGTGGGGTACGCGCTGCCGTTCTTCATCGCCGTGCTGCTCAACGAGCTGCGCCACGCCCGCGGCTACCTGCGGGCCCTGGTGTACCTGCCGGTGATGCTCCCGCCCGCGTCGGCCCTGCTGCTGTTCCGCTACGCCTACGATCCGGGCGCCGGCGGCATCTTCAACTACCTGCTGCAGGCCGTGCACCTGCCCACCTCGCAGTGGGTGCAGTCGACCACGATGACCCAGCCGTCGCTGGTCATCGCCTCCACCTGGATGAACGTCGGCAGCTCGATCCTGGTGTACCTCGCGGCGCTGCAGAGCATCCCCGGGGAGCTGTACGAGGCGGCCGAGCTCGACGGGGCCGGCGTGCTGCGGCGGCTGTGGCACGTCACCGTGCCGCAGACCCGGCTCATCCTGTCGCTGATGTTCCTGCTGCAGGTCGTGGCGACCATGCAGGTGTTCATCGAGCCGTTGATCCTGGCCGGCGGGGCCGGCGTCGAGGACTCGGCGACGTCGGTGGTCTACCTGATGTACCAGCACGCGTTCAAGCAGAACGACCTCAACGGCGCCGCCGCCCTCGGCGTCATGCTGATGGTCGTCCTGGCCGGCTTCTCGGTCGCCTACGCGCGGCTGAGCCCGAAGCAGGATTGAGGGGTACCCCATGGACACCGCCGCCCGCACCCTGATCTCCCCGGCCCGGCTGCGGCGCCCGGCCGCGCGCCGCGCCTACTGGGCGATCGTCGTGCTCGTCGTGGTGCTCTTCACCGTCGTGTTCACCGGCCCGCTGTACTGGATGGTGACCGGCGCGCTGAAGTCCGGCCCGGAGGTGGCCCAGGTCCCGCCGACGCTGTTCCCGCAGGACCCGCGGCCCGGCAACTACGCCGAGGCCTGGACCGCCCTGAGCCTCGGCCGGCTGCTGCTCAACACGGTCTGGTACGCGTTCGGAGCCCTCGCCTTCCAGCTGGTCTTCGACGTGGCCGCCGCCTACGCGTTCTCCAAGCTGCGCCCGGTGTTCGGCAACGGCCTGCTGGGGCTCATGCTGGCCACGCTCATGATCCCCTCGACGGTGCTGGTGATCCCGCAGTACGTCACCGTCATCGACCTGCCGCTGGTGCACTGGAACATGGTCGACTCGCCGTGGGCGATCTGGCTGCCCGCGGTCACCAACGCCTTCAACATCTTCCTGCTCAAGCGGTTCTTCGACTCGATCCCGCAGGACCTCATGGCCGCGGCCGCCATCGACGGCGCCGGCCCGCTGCGCACGCTGTGGTCGATCGTGCTGCCGATCTCCCGGCCGATCCTCGGCGTCGTGTCCATCTTCTCGGTCACGGCCATCTGGAAGGACTTCCTGTGGCCGCTGCTGGTGGAGCCCTCGGCCGACCACCGGACCGTCAACGTCGGCATCTACGCCTTCTCGCAAGGGCTCACCCAGAACGTCGTCATCGCCGGCGCCGTCATCGCCGCCGTCCCGACCGTCGTGTTCTTCCTCATCTTCCAGAAGAACATCATGTCCGGCCTCACCACCGGCAGCCTGAAGGGCTGAAGTCTCCCATGTCACGTCGCTTGGTTGCGGCGGCGATCTTCGCTGCCGTCATGCTGTACCCCGTCCCGGCCTCCGCCGCGGTCAGCCCGCCGGGCGCCGAGGTTCCGTTCACCACCTACGAGGCCGAGTCCGCGGCCACCGACGGCGCTCGCGTCGGCCCCTCGGTCGCCTTCACCCAGCTCGCCGCCGAGGCCTCGGGCCGCCGCGCGGTCGCCCTGCGCGCCGGGCAGTGGGTCGAGTTCACGCTCAGGGCCCGCGCCGACGCGGTGAACGTGCGCTACTCGGTCCCCGACGGCAGCGCCGACTCGAAGCTGCGCGTGTCGACCGGGGCCGAGCTGGGCCTGACCGCCCGCTACTCGCACGTGTACGGCAACTACCCGTTCACGAACAACCCGGCCGACGGCGGCGAGCACCACTACTTCGACGACGTCCACGCCCGGCTCGGCCGCACCCTGCCCGCCGGCTCTCGCGTCCGGTTCACCGCCACCGCGCCGGTCGTCGTCGACCTCGCCGACTTCGAGCTCGCCGGCCCGCCCGCCGCGGCCCCGGCCGGCTTCCTCAGCGCCGCCGACTTCGGCGCCGACCCGAGCGGCGCCGCCGACGCCGGCCCCGCAATCCAGGCCGCCCTCGACGCCGGCTCGCAGCAGGGCCGGGGCGTGTGGATCCCGGCCGGCTCCTACCGCGTCCAGCAGCACCTGACCGTGAACAACGTGACCGTCCGCGGGGCCGGGCCGTGGCACACCGTGCTGCGCGGCGCCGGCGCCGGGATCTTCGGCACCGGTAGCGCGGCCGTGCACCTGGCCGGCTTCGCGATCGCCGGGGACACCACGGTCCGCGACGACTCCACCTCGGACAGCGGGCTCGGCGGCACGATGGGCGGCGGGTCCACGGTGGACGACGTCTGGATCGAGCACACCAAGGTCGGCATGTGGTTCGACGGCCCCAGCGACGGGCTCACCGTCAGCCACGCCCGCATCCAGGACACCATGGCGGACGGCGTGAACCTGCACAACGGTGTCGCGCACACCGTCATCCGCGACACGTTCGTGCGCAACACCGGCGACGACGGGCTCGCCATGTGGTCCGACGCCAACGCCGACCACGACAACGCGTTCGTGCACGACACCGTGATCGCGCCCCTGCTGGCCAACGGGTTCGCGATCTACGGCGGCCGGGACAACGCGGTCACCGACAGCGTCGCCGCCGACACCGTGACCCAGGGCGGCGGCATCCACGTCGGCAACCGCTTCGGCGCCGTCCCGCTCGCCGGCACCACCACCATCGCCCGCAATGTGCTGCTGCGCACCGGGAACCTGGTGCCGAACCCGCCGGAGGAGGTCGCGGCGCTGTGGTTCTACGCCGCGGACGCCCCGATGACCGGCGCGATCGACGTGCACGACGTGTCCATCGTGGACAGCCCGTTCGCCGCCGTGCAGTTCTTCGGGCAGCGCATCGACAACGTGCGCCTCGACCGGGTCGCCATCGTGCGGCCCGGCACGTTCGCCCTGCAGCTGCAGGCGCCCGGCTCGGCCCGCCTGTCGTGGGTCGTCGCGACCGCCGGGTCCTACGACTGCGGGAGCGGCTTCGTCCTCGACCGCGGCCCCGGGAACCTCGGCTGGACCGCCACCCGCTGCGGCTTCCCGCCCGCCGGGGCACTGCGGCTGAGCGCCGACCGCCTCGACTTCGGCAACCAGGCCCTGCACACCGCCGGGTCGAGGACGTTCACCATCACCAACCCCGGCCCGGACCCGATCGCCGTCCGCGCGCTGCGGGCTCCGGCCGGGTACACCGCGACCGGCCCTTGCCAGAGCATTCCCGTCGGCGGCTCGTGCACGGTGACCGTCACCTTCGACCCCGGCCACGCCGGCGTCTACGCGGACCGGCTGACCATCGACAGCACCTCGCCGGCCGGGCCCTACGTGGTCGCCGTCCGCGGTGTCGGCTTCGACCCCGACGGCAACCTCGCGCTCGGCCAGCAGATCACGTCGAGCTCGCAGGCGCTGTCCTGGCTCACCCCGGCCAACCTGGTCGACGGCGACCCCGGCACCTACTTCGAGTCGGCCAACAATGCCTTCCCGCAGACCGTCACGCTCGACCTCGGCGACTCCCGCACCGTCGACCGGCTCGTGCTCAAGCTGCCCGCGAACTGGGGCGCCCGCACGGAGACGATCGCCGTCGACGGCGTGGTGCCGGCCGCCGGCTACACGCTCGACCCCGCCACCGGCAACGCGGTCACCATCACCTTCCCGCCCACCACGCTGCGCACCATCACGCTGACCTTCACCGGCAACACCGGCTGGCCGGCCGCGCAGCTGTCCGAGCTCGAGGTCTACGCGCACTAACCGAAGGGAGGACACCCCATGCAACGACGACTGATCGCCGTGGCGGCCGCCACCGCCACCGTCATCGTGGGCGCCGCCATCGCCCTCGTCGCCCGCCCCGCCGACGCGGCCACCGCCACCTACCAGGCCGAGTCCGCGGCCCTGGCCGGCGGTGCCGCCGTCGCCACCGACCACAGTGGATACACCGGCACCGGGTTCGTCGGCGGGTACACCGACGGCAACAAGGGCAACGCCGCCACCACGTTCACCGTCGCCGCCGGCAACCAGCTCGCGCTGCGGTACGCCAACGGCACGGGCTCCGCCAAGACCCTGTCGCTGTACGTCGGCGGCGTGAAGCTGCGCCAGATCACCCTCGCCGCCACCGCGAACTGGGACACCTGGGCGACGGCCACCGAGCCCGTTTCGCTCACCGGGGCGAGCAACGCGGTGGCGTACCGCTTCGACAGCACCGACTCCGGCAACGTCAACCTCGACAGCGTCACGGTGTCGAGCGCGGCCTCGAGCGGGCTGGAGGCCGAGTCCGCGGCCCTGTCCGGCGGGGCCGCCGTGGCCACCGACCACAGCGGATACACCGGTACCGGGTTCGTCGGCGGGTACACCGACGCCAACAAGGGCAACGCGGCGACCACGTTCACGGTGCCGGCGACGTCGTCGCTGACGCTGCGGTACGCCAACGGCACCGGTGCGGCGATGACCCTGTCGCTGTACGTCAACGGGGCCAGGCTGCGCCAGATCTCCCTGCCGGCGACCGCGAACTGGGACACGTGGGCGACGGCGACCGAGTCCGTGTCGCTGACGGCCGCGAGCAACACCGTGGCGTACAGGTTCGACTCCACCGACTCCGGCAACGTCAACCTGGACAATCTGACCGTCGCAGAGGCGCCCACCCCGCCGACGCCCGGCGCCTTCGAGGCCGAGACCGCCTTCTTCTCCGGCGGCCCGAGCGTCACGGGCGGGTACCTCACCGGCTTCACGACCGTCGGCGCCCGCGTCATCGTGTCCGTGAACGCTCCGGCCGCCGGCTCGCGCACGGTCTCGCTGCAATACCGCAACACGACCGGGGCGGCGCGGACGCTCTCGCAGTACATCAACGGCATCAAGGCCGCCCAGGTGAGCCTGCCGGCCGGGTCGGGCGCGCTCACCGCCACCCAGACGGTGACCCTGCGGGCCGGGCTCAACCTGATCGGCTGGCAGGTCGACAGCGGCGACACCGGCGGGGTCGACATCGACTCGGTCGGCGTCACCGGCGGCGTGGCCCTCGCCGCGCGCGGGGCGACGCTGCCCTACACCGAGTACCGCGCCGCCGACGCCACCACCAACGGCACGAAGCTCGCCGCCAGCCGCACCTATCTCACGATGGCGAGCGAGGCCACCGGCCGCCAGGCCGTCCAGCTCACCGGCACCGGCCAGTACGTGCAGTTCACGCTGACGAAGCCGGCCAACGCCCTCACGGTCCGGTACTCCATCCCGGACGGCGGCGCCGCGCCGATCTCGCTGTACGCGAACGGCACGCACGTCAAGGACATCACGCTCACCGCGCGGTACTCGTGGGTGTACGGCGCCTACCCCTACACGAACGACCCGGCGCAGGGCTCCGCGCACCATTTCTTCGACGAGGTCCGCGCCACCATCGGCGACTGGCCCGCCGGCACCGTCCTGAAGCTGCAGAAGGACGCGACCGACACGGCGAGCTCGTACACCATCGACGTCGTCGACGCCGAGCAGGCCGCGGCCGCCTACACCATGCCGGCGAACTTCGTGCCGATCGGCAACTACGGGGCGACCTCCGGCGACGGTACCGACGACACAAATGCTTTCAACAGCGCGGTCTCGGCCGCCCGGTCGGCCGGCAAGGGCGTGTGGATCCCGGCCGGCACCTTCGACATCACGAGCCGGATCAACCTCGCGGGCGTCGCCGTGCGGGGCGCCGGGCAGTGGTACACCACCGTGAAGGGCCGCAACGGCAAGGGCGGGCTCTTCGCCACCGGCTCCGGGGTCACCGTCGCCGACCTGACCATCGCCGGCGACGTCACGTACCGCGACGACGCGAACTTCGACACCGGCATCGAGGGCAACTTCGGCACCGGCTCGCTGCTGTTCGACGTGCGCATCGAGCACACCAAGGTCGGCATGTGGATCGACTCCGGCACCAACGGGCTCTACGCCGCCGGGATCCGCATCGCCGGCACGTTCGCCGACGGCGTCAACCTGCACGCCAACGTGCAGAACACCCGGGTCGACCAGTCGGCCGTGCGCAACACCGGCGACGACGCCCTGGCCATGTTCTCCGAGGGCACGGCCGTGACGAACTCGTCGTTCACGTTCGACACGGTGCAGACGCCGCTGCTGGCCAACGCGGTCGGCGTCTACGGCGGCAACGGCAACGTCGTCGCCGACAACCTCCTGTCGGACACCGTGACCGGCTCGGCCGGGATCGCCGTCAGCAGCCGCTTCGGCATCCCGTTCAGCGGCCCGACCACCGTCACCCGCAACACCCTCACCCGCACCGGCGGCTACGAGCCGAACTGGGCGACGAACCTCGGCGCGCTGTGGGTCTTCGCCGACCAGTCCGACATCACCACCCCGGTGACCGTCTCGAACAACACCATCGCCGACAGCACCTACCAGGCGGTGCTGCTCAGCTACGGCCACCGCATCGGCAACCTGCTGCTGGACCACGTCACCATCGCCGGCGCCGGCACCTGGGGCATCGACGTCTACAACGTCACCGGCGCCATGACCGCCAACTACGTGACCGTCACCGGAGCCGCATCGGGCGGCCTCAACAACCCGGGCGGTTACCCGATCACCCGCGGCCCGGGCAACTCGGGCTGGTAAATCACAACTCTGGGGAGTGCACTTCCATGGCTGGCAACGGCTGGTGGCGGACCGCCGCCATCTACCAGATCTACCTGCGCAGCTTCGCCGACGGGGACGGAGACGGCGTCGGCGACCTCGCCGGCCTCCGGTCGCGGCTGCCGTACCTGCGGGACCTGGGCGTCGACGCGCTCTGGCTGACGCCGTGGAACGTCTCCCCGATGGCCGACGGCGGCTACGACGTCGCCGACTACCGCGACATCGACCCGCTCTTCGGCACCCTCGCCGACGCCGAGCGGTTCCTGGCCGAGGCGCACGAGCAGGGCCTGCGGGTGCTCGTCGACCTCGTGCCGAACCACTGCTCGGACGCGCATCCGTGGTTCCGGGCGGCGCTGGCCGCGCCGCCCGGCGACCCGGCCCGGGAGCGCTTCTGGTTCCGCCCCGGCCGCGGCCCGTCGGGGGAGCGGCCGCCGAACGACTGGCGCTCGTACTTCGGCGGCCCGGCCTGGACCCGGGTCGCCGACGGCGAGTGGTACCTGCACATGTTCGCCCCGCAGCAGCCGGAGCTCAACTGGGAGCACGCCGGCGTGCGGGCCGAGTTCGAGGACGTGCTGCGGTTCTGGTTCGACCGCGGCGTGGACGGCTTCCGCATCGACGTCGCCCACGGCCTCATGAAGACCCCGGGCCTGCCCGACGTGGGCGCCGTCCCGGACCCGGCCGACCTGCCCTACCAGGACCACGAGGGCGTCCACGAGATCTACCGCGCGTGGCGGCGCATCGCCGACTCGTACGAAGACCCGCGCGTCTTCGTGGGGGAGGTCTGGCTGCCGACGACGGCGCAGTTCGTGCGGTACCTGCGCCCGGACGAGCTGCACTCGGCGTTCAACTTCGAGTTCCTGTGCTGCGCCTGGGAGCCCAACGCGATCCGCAAGACGATCGACGACACCCTCGACACCCACCGCCTGGTCGGCGCCCCGCCCACCTGGGTCCTGTCCAACCACGACACGATCCGCCACGTGACCCGCTACGGCCGCGAGGACACGACGTTCGACCTGGGCAACCGCCGCCACGGCGCGTTCACCGACCCGGCCCTGGGTTACCGCCGGGCCCGAGCCGCGGCCCTGCTGACCCTGTCCCTGCCCGGCGGCGTGTACGTCTACCAGGGCGACGAGCTGGGTCTGGCCGAGGTGGAGGACATCCCCCAGGACCGCATCCAGGACCCGACGTGGGAACGCTCGGAGCACACCGACCGCGGCCGCGACGGCTGCCGCGTGCCGCTGCCCTGGTCGGGCGCCGAGCCGCCGTTCGGCTTCTCCCCGCCGGGCTCCGCACCGCCGTGGCTGCCACAGCCGCCGGCCTGGTCGACCCGGACGGTCGAGTCCCAGGAGCCCGACGCGTCCTCGATGCTGCGGCTGTACCGCGAGGCGCTGGCCATCCGCGGCGAGCGCCTGGTCACCCTGCCGGAGTCCATCACGTGGCTCACGAGCGACGACGGCGTCCTGTCCTTCCGCCGCGGCGAAGACTTCGCGTGCGTCGCGAACTTCACCACGACCCCGGCGCGCCTGCCGGCCCACACGGAGCTCCTGCTGACGAGCGAGCCGCTCGTGGGCGGGCTGCTCCCGGCGGACGGGTGCGCCTGGCTCGCCCTCTGAACGCCGACGGCGCCGGCGGCCCAGGTTGCCGGCGCCGCGGCGTCTCCACGTCCCGCACGAGTCAGGCCGCCGGGCACTCGTCGGTGGTGCATCGGCAGCATGCGTCGAACCGGAACGGCTCCGCGATGGCATAGCGCCAGACACGCTCGCAGTCACCGCAATGGGTCTGGTCGACCACTCGCCCCACCGCCAGGACGCCCACCGACTGCGCGCCGCCGCGTCGCAGGGCCGACGCGGCACTTTGCGTTCGCGCACCACTGGTGAACGTGTCCTCGACCAGGAGGACGCGTTGGTCCGAGAGGTCGTCGACGGTGACGAAGCCGCGGTCGGTGGCGCGGAGGCGCTCGATCCGCGCGTCACCGACCGCGAGCAGCTCGCGGTACAGCGGCCTGAGGATCGCTACCCGGTGTACGGCCGTCACGAGTGGGTGCACCCCGGTTCGGCCGCTGGTGCTCGGCACCGTGGTCACGACCGTGGGCTCGCCATTGACCAACCCGGTGACGCAGGCCCAGTGGGAGGCCAGGAAACGCGCGAGCGTTGCCGCGACAACGGCCCCGAGGTGCCGCCTGACTTGAGGATGCCTGCCGTCCTTGTAGTTCCGCAGGACGCTCCAGAGCTGGTCGGGCACCTCGTAGAACGAGATCGGCAGGGTCTCGGCCACGGGGAAGACCACCTGGCGAGTCGTCACCTTGCAGCTGTAACACAGCTGGTCATACGAGTGGACGCCGCGCTGGCACACCGAGCATATGCCGGTGCCTGCCGGCGGCACCCGCCGGAAGGCGGCGATGTAGGGGTCTGTGAAGTCCTCGGCGGCGGTCATACCTCATCCGTGAGGTCTAGAAACGCAGGGTCAGCTGCTCCGGCTCAGACGCGAGCTTCACCAGCACGTCCAGGACATCATCGAGCCGTCGTACCACCAGGACTCCCGGCCGCTCGGCATAGCGCCTTGCCCACTCCTGGGAGTCGACCAGCGACTCCAGCAGGAAGAGGCGCTTCCCGTGCTCCAAGGCCAGCCGAGCCTGCATCTTGGCGCCGCTGGTCGACGAGGCCTCGATGACGACGGTTCCCATTGCCATTCCGCTCATGACGACGTTGCGCATGGGAAAGTGGACCTGACGGGGCGGCGCGTCCGGCCAGAACTGCGACACCAGCGCCCCCCGGCCGCTGATCTCCTCGGCCAGGCGGCGATTCTCACCGGGGTAGGTGGGCTTCAGGATGCCGTGCCCCACCACCGCGACGGTTCTGCCGCGATCGACCTCGAGCGCCGCCGAGTGGGCGGCAGTATCGATCCCTCGGGCCAGGCCGGACAGAACGGTCACCCCGGCACTCGCGAGATCGCGGGACAGGCGTGCGGATCGGCGCAGGCCGTCCGGTGACGCGTCTCGCGTGCCGACCACGGCGATCGCGCGGAAGTCGCTCTCGCGCAAGTCGCCCTTGACCCAGATGAACGGCGGCTTGTTGTAGATCATCTGAAGGTTCACGGGATACTGCGGATCGAGGACGGTGAGGAGCTTGACTCCGTTGACCGTCGTACTCTCGATCAGCTCTCGGGCCCAGGCCAGATCGCCGGGCTCGATTCGTGCCAGCAGTTCGTCGGCAAGCTTCTGGTTCGGTGCGGCCAATGTCTTGGTGTGCCCGTCGAGGAGCCGAAGTGCGCTGCCGGCCTCCGAGATCACAGCTGCCGTCCGGTACCACTCGCGAGGAGACGCCTTCGTCAGCGCGAGCACGGCGGCCTGCTCTGCGGCGTGGTCGCCCATCTCACCTCCCTCGAACGCACGTTCGACAATGCTAGTCGGTCGTCGTGCAGTACGGTAGTGCCTCGCCACGGGGGCCGCTCGGACATGGACACAGCGCGTCGCGCCGAATCCCACACTCGACTCAGACGAGTTGCGGCTTGGTCAGGCGGGGCTGCGCAGGCCCGTCAGGCGGCACATGGCGGCGAAGCCGTCGTCGGTGCCCGGCCAGTGCGCGCGAACGGCGTCGAGGCCCGCGCGGCGGACGGTGGAGCGCAGCACCGCGGTCACGATGATGGCGTCGTCGGCGTAGCCGAGGACCGGGATGAAGTCCGGGATCAGGTCGATCGGCACGGCCAGGTACACCAGCAGCAGCCACAGGCGGACGCGCACGCCGCGGGGCAGGGTGCGGTCGCCCGCGAGGCGGCGCAGCAGCCGCAGGAGGTCGGGCAGGAGCCGTACCGCCTCGCGCAGCTCGAGCTTGCCCGGCTTGGCGGCGAGCAGCGCGGCGATGAGCGCGAGCCACACGACGACCAGCGCGAACCCGACACCGATCAGGGTTTGCAGCCACCACGGCACGGCCGGGATCTCCCTCGTCGTCGGGTGCGTTCCCACGACGATACAGCGCCGGCGGACGGCCGGCCCGATGCGCCGGGCCGGCCGCCGTTGCCGGGTGCGGGTTACGGGAAGTTGACCAGGTAGACGTTGTTGTTGCCGGAGTTCGCGGCCGCGCCGGTGTTGTTGATGACGTGGCTGATGGTGCCGACGCCGCCGAGGGAGACGACCGCCATGTCGTGGAACTTGACGCCGGCGACCGCGGGAACCTCGAACGCCCGGGCCGAGACGACGGCCGGGTTGACGTTGAAGTAGCAGTAGCTGCCCAGGCCCCACGCCTCGAAGGTGGTGACCCCCGAGGCCACCTTGATGGCCGGGTAGCCCTGCGTCGTGCCGTTCATCCAGGCCGCCTGGTTCGGCGGGTCGTAGGGCATCTCGTTCTGGAAGAAGATGATCCGGCCGTTGGCGCCGTTCCAGACCACCTCGTTCTTCTGGTAATGCTCGACGAACAGACCCGTCGCCAGGACGTTGTCGCCGTTGACGGTGAGGCCGTTGTCCGCGGTGTTCACCGTCCAGCCGATGCCGCTGCCGTGGTCGGCGCGCCAGGCCCAGGTGTGGTCGATGATCGTGTTGTTGGCGTTGACCACCAGGCTGTTGGTGGCCTTGCCGGCAACCATGCCGCCGATGCGGAAGAACACGTCCTGGACCGTGGTCGGGTTGCTCGCGTGGGCCACCGCCGTCTTCGCCGGGCCGACCTTGAGCAGCGTGTCACTGTTGGTGGTACCGGCGTCGAAGAGCAGGCCCTTGAGCCGCACGCCGTCGACGTCGGCGACGTCCATCGCGTTGACGCCGCCGTCGGGGATGATCGTCGGGTAGCCGATGCCGAGCACGACCGTGTTGGCCTTGGTCACGTGCAGCGTCTGGCTGACGTGGTAGACGCCCGGGGTGAAGAAGACGTTGCAGCCGTTCGCGAGGGCGGTGTTGATGGTCGCGGCGGAGTCACCGGGCTTGGCGACGTAGAAGGTGCTCATCGGCAGCGAGGTGCCCGGCGTCGACCCGCCGGCCCAGCTCGGCCCGGAGGCGTTCGTGCGCAGGGAGGGCAGGAACACGCGGTACTTGCCGGCGCCGTCGATGTAGAGGTAGGGCACGTCGCGGGAGACGGGTGTCGTGCCGAGCGTCGTGAAGCGCGGGCCGGCCGCGGCGGTGTTGAAGTTGTTCGCCGGGGCGCCGTTGGTGCCGGAGAAGACCATGTTCCAGTTGGACCCGCTCCAACTGCCCAGGGTGCTGTCCTTGGTGTACCACTGCTGCTGGGACGCGGACTCGACGTTGCCGTCCACCTTGGAGTCGGAGATGTAGCCGCCGCTGGCCCAGCCGTAGCTGGCCGGGAACAGGTTGAGCCCGCCGATGACGTGGATGCGCCGGTACGGGGCGGCCTGCGCGACGGCCCAGCGGTTGGTGCCGCCGAGGGTGTTGACCGACAGGTTCTCGGCGGAGCGCCAGAAGTTCTGGGTGGCGTTGCCGGCGTCGCTCGCGTTGAAGGCGTCGACCGTGACGGCGCCGTTGATGCGCACATCGTCGGGGTTCTGGCCGAGGCCGAGGATCGAGGTGTTGAAGCCGATGTTCGCGCCGACCGCGTACGGAGTGGTGCTCGGCTTGAACACCAGGGCGTCGCGGCGGGTCGCGAACTGGGCGGTCTGGGTGTCCTTCTGCGCGTTGAAGACCGAGTCCAGCGACGCCTGGATGGCCGCGTCGCTCATCGAGTGGTCGTAGATGTGCACGTTCGCGCCGAAGTCCGGGGTGTCCGAGTACGTCGGGCAGGTCCCCGCGGGCGGCGTCGTGGGCGGCGTCGTCGTGGTGATCGAGAACTTCTGGGCGCCGGTGCCGTTGCAGTCCCAGATCTGCAGGCGGGTCCCGTTGGCGGTGGCGCCGCTCGGCGAGTCGATACACCGGCCGGACTGCGGGTTCTTGATCGAGCCGTCGGCCTGCGCCGCCCACTGCTGGGCGCCGGTGCCGTTGCAGTCCCACAACTGCAGCTTGGTGCCGTTCGCGGTGCCGCCGCTGGTGACGTCGAGACACCGGCCGATCGTGGTCAGCGCGGTGCCGCTCCAGGTCCAGTGCTGGTCCGCGGCCGCGGCCTGGCAGTCCCACAACTGGGCGGCGGTGCCGTTGACGCCGGTGTCGTCACCCGAGATGTCGACGCATTTGCCACCGGGGCCGGTGATCGGGTTGCCGGTGACGGCGGCGTTGGCCGACCCGAGGGGTCCCGCCAGGCCGAACGCGACGACGGTCAATGCCGTCGCGGCCGGGAGTAGGCGACGGACGGTACGTGGTGTTAAGCGCATGGGCTGCCTGCCTTCGGGGTGATCTCGCCGGGCGCATCGAGGGCGGTGAGAGCGCTCTCAGCAAGTAGAAGCAGTGTTACTTCGATGTGAACAGTCGTCAAGGGCCGCCCTGGGAGAGCGCTTTCCGCTGACGTGTGTCGATGGAACGGCAGGCCGTGGCGAGAAACTTGCGGTCCGTGGCTTTCCCGCCACTTCCGGAGCGGCCACGGGCCGTGTGACGCTGCACCGGTGAGAGGGATCCACCGCGTCGTGGTGCTCGTGCTCGACGGGGCCAAGCCGCTCGATGTCGGCATTCCGGCGCAGGTGTTCACCAACCGGCCGGGCATGCCGTACGAGGTGCATGTCTGCGGCGCCGCGCCCGGGCTCGTGGCCGGCGGGGACGGGCTCGCGTACCACGTGGCCGAGGGGCTCGACGCGTTCGACGCCGCCGACACGATCTTCATTCCGGGGTACCGCCATCCCGACCGCGAGGAGCCGCCGGGCGAGGTGGTGGCCGCCCTGCGCGCGGCCCACGCGCGCGGGGTCCGGCTCGCCGCGATCTCGACCGGGGCGTTCGCGCTCGCCGCGACCGGGCTGCTCGACGGGCAGCGGGCCACGACGCACTGGCACTACACGCGGGAGCTGGCCCGCCGCCATCCCGCGATCCTCGTCGACGAGGACGTGCTCTTCGTGGACGAGGGGGAGGTGCTCACGTCGGCCGGGGCCGCCAGCGGGATCGACCTCTGCCTGCACCTGGTGCGCCGCGACCACGGGGTGGCGCTCGCCAACGTCGTGGCCCGGCGGCTCGTCGCGGCGCCGTACCGCAGCGGGGGCCAGGTGCAGTACATCCCGCGCAGCGTGCCCGAGGCGGTCGGCGAGCACTTCGCGGCCACCCGCCAGTGGGCCCTCGAACGCCTCGGCGAGCCGCTCGCGCTCGAGGACCTGGCCCGCAACGCGAACGTGTCGGCGCGGACGCTCTCGCGGCGGTTCGTGGAGGAGACCGGGTACACCCCGACGCAGTGGATCCTGCGCGCCCGCGTCGACCGGGCGCGGGAGCTGCTCGAGCGCAGCGGGCTCGGCGTCGAGCAGGTCGCGGCGCAGGTCGGGCTCGGCACCGGGTCGAACCTGCGGCTGCACTTCCAGCGGATCCTGGGCACGTCGCCGAGCGAGTACCGCAAGACGTTCGCCCGCCCGAATGGCGCGATGCTTGCGGAGACTGGCGAGCCGTCCGCTGTCGCCTGATCGGGCGAACGGGGACGATTGTCGCATGTCTGGACGAATTGCCATTAACGGGTTCGGTCGCATCGGGCGGAGCGTGCTGCGCGCGATCGTCGAGCGGGGCAGCGAGCTCGAGGTCGTCGCCGTCAACGACCTCGCCGCGCCGGCGGCCCTCGCGCAGCTGCTGAAGTACGACACCACTCTCGGGCGGCTCGGGCGCCCCGTCGCGGCCGAGGGGGACGAGCTGGTCGTCGACGGCCGGCGCATCCGGGCGCTCGCCGAGCGCGAGCCGGGCAAGCTGCCCTGGGCCGAGCTCGGGGTCGACATCGTGCTCGAGTCCACCGGCCGGTTCACCGCCGCCGACGCGGCGCGCGCGCACCTGGACGCCGGCGCCGAGCGGGTCCTCGTGGGGGCGCCGTCGGCCGGGGCGGACGTGACCCTCGCGTACGGCGTGAACACCGAGACGTACGACCCGTACCGCCACACGATCGTCTCGAACGCCTCCTGCACCACCAACGCGCTCGCCCCGCTGGCCGCCGTGCTCGACGGGCTGGCCGGGATCGAACACGGGTTCATGACCACCGTGCACGCGTACACCCAGGAACAGAACCTGCAGGACGGCCCGCACCGCGACCCGCGCCGGGCCCGCGCCGCCGGGGTCAACATCGTGCCGACCACGACCGGCGCCGCGAAGGCGATCGGCCTCGTCCTGCCGGGCCTGGCCGGGCGGCTCTCCGGCGACTCGATCCGGGTGCCGGTGCCGGTCGGCTCGCTGGTCGAGCTCAACGCGACCGTCGAGCTCGAGGTGACGCGCGACGCGGTGCTCGACGCCTACCGGGAGGCGGCCGAGGGACCGCTGAAGGGCATCCTGTCGTACTGTTCCGAGCCGATCGTCAGCAGCGACATCGTCGGCGATCCGGCGTCGTGCATCTTCGACTCGGCGCTGACCAGGGTCGACGGGCGGCATGTGAAGGTCGTCGGCTGGTACGACAACGAGTGGGGCTTCGCCAACCGGGTCGTCGACACGCTGACCCTGATGAGCGCAAAAAAGATCGTCTAGATCGCAAGCGGTTGCGGGGCGGCGGCGGTGGACGACCGGACGATCAGCTCGGGCTCGAACAGCTCCTCGTCGAGGGGCACGGGCCGGCGCTCGATCTGCGCGACCAGGGAGTTCACCGCCGCCACGCCGATCGCGCCGATCGGTTGGCGGACGGTGGTCAGCGGCGGGTCCATCATCGGCATGTACACCGAGTCGTCGAACCCGACCACGGACAGCTGCCCGGGCACCTTCAGCCCCTGCTTGCGGGCGCCGCGGATGGCGCCGAGCGCGAGGGTGTCGCTGGCGCAGACCACGGCGGTGGCGCCGGCCTCGAGCAGCGGGGCGACCGCGGTCTGGCCGCCGGCGATGGAGAACATGGTGTGCGACACGAGGCCGCCGTCCCCGGCCAGCCGGCGGAACTCGGCGAGCTTGCGCTCCGACGGCACGTGGCCGCGCGGCCCGACGATCAGCCCGATCCGCTGGTGGCCCAGGTCGCGCAGGTGGGTCACGGCGAGGTCGACCGCGACCGCGTCGTCGACGGCGACCCGCGGTACCCCGAGGTTCTCGTCGGCCTCGTTGATGAGCACGATCGGCAGCCGGCGGGCCCGCAGCGCCTTGGTCTGCTCGAGCCCGGCGTCGACGTAGCTGGCCCCGACGAAGATGATCCCGGCGACCTTGCGGGCCAGCAGCATCTCGATGTAGTGCGCCTCGGACACGCCGTCGGCGGTACGGGTACACAACACGGGGATCAGCTTCTGGCGGACCAGGGCCCCGGCCATCGCCTCCGCGTAGGCCGGGAAGATCGGGTTGTGCAGGTCGGGCAGCACCATGCCGACCAGGCTGCCCAGCTCCCGCCGGTGCCGGGTCGGGCGCTGGTAGCCCAGCACGTCGAGCGCGGTGAGCACCGCGTTGCGCGTGTCCGCCCCGATGCCCGGCACGTCGCGCAGCACGCGGCTGACCGTCGCCTCGCTGTACCCCGCGTACTTCGCCACCTCGGAGAGCCTCGTCGCCACGGGCTCAGCGTACCTGGTCCAGCAAGAACCGTCGCTGGCGGCGCAAGAACTTGCGCGCTTTGCGGGAGTACCGCCGGCTCCGAGCGCGCCGTGCGGGAGCTTCGCGAACCGGCCTGACCTCGGCGTGTTCCAATGTGGGGATGATGGCGTCGCGAACCGGCCTCGACCCCGCGCGTTTGACGGTGGCCGTCGAGCGCGTCTTCAGCGTGCTGCGGCAGGGCAACCCGCCCAACGACATCAGCCTGACCGCCGCCTCCACCATCTGGCGGCTGCAGCAGGAGGGCCCGCGCAAGCTGACCGACCTCGCCGCCGCCGAGGGAGTGAGCCAGCCCGCCATGACCCAGCTCGTCCAGCGCCTAGAGCGGGAGGGCATGGTCGTGCGGGCCGCCGAGCCGACCGACCGCCGCGTCGTGCTGATCGAGGTCACGCCGGCCGGCGTCGCCCTGCTCGAGAACCGCCGCGCGGTGCGGGCCGGGCACCTGGCGGCCCTGATGAGCGACATGAGCGCGGACGACGAGGCGCTGATCGCCGCCGCGCTGCCGGCGCTCGAGCGTCTGGCCCGCGACCGTCGCTGAGGTCTTCTGATCAGCTGATGTGGGTCAGGGCCTCGGCCGGGGCGAGGCTCACCGTCTCGCCGCGCAGGATCGGGGTCACCGTGGCCGCCATGTGCGCCGTGACGGTCGGCTGCAGGAAGTTCGACAGCGGGTCGCGGAACACGCCGTAGTCGTCGTAGTGGATCGGGATAACGCGGTCGGGCTGGATCAGGTTCGCCAGCGCCACGCCGTCGCGGGCGTCCATGGTGACCAGCGCGCCCAGGATGCGGGTGCCGCCCAGGTGCAGCAGCGCCGTGTCGACGCCGGGGAAGCGGCGGGGGATGTCGCGCAGGACGCGCCGGTTGAAGCGGGTGTCGCCGCTGACGTACAGCCGCAGCCGGCGCGCCCCGCCGACCTCCCAGTCCAGGATGGTGCCGATGGTCGGCGGCAGCGCCAGGTGCAGGCCCGTCGGCCCGTGGCGGGCCGGGACCGCGGTGATGCGCAGCGTCTCATCGCCGCGGTGCAGCACCACGTCGGTCCACGGGCTCAGCCCGACGGCGTCGTCGAAGTGCCACCGGCGCAGTTGCCGCGCGGCCGCGACCGTGGTCAGCACCGGCACGTCGCGGGGGAGCCGCCGCCGGGCGACACGGTCGAAGTGGTCGCCGTGCAGGTGCGACAGCACGATGCCGTCCAGCGGGGGCAGGTCGCCGGGGCCGAGCGCGGGCTCGGTCAGCCGGCGGCTCCACAGCCCGTGCCCGAGATAGGCGCGCTGCCCCCGGTGCAGGAAGTTGGGGTCGGTGAGCAGCGTGAACGAGCCGAGCCGGAGCAGGACGGTCGCGGTGCCGATGAACGTCGCGGAAGTCTCCATGGCCCGTCCAGTACCCCCTCGACCGCGCCGAAACGGGCCTCAGCGGTACAGCTCGGCCATCGCGGCGATGGTCCCGGCCATGTGCTCGACCAGCTCCGGCGGCCCCACGACCCGTGCCTCGGGGCCCAGCCGCAGCAGGCCGGCGGCGGCGTGGGCGAGGCTTTCCAGCGGTACCGTCGCCTCCCGCCAGCCGTCCGGGCCCGGCGCGCCCAGGCTTGCGCGGGCCTGACGGGTGGCGCGCGGGCCGAGGACCTCGGGCAGGGCCGCGAGGCCGGCGGGGGAGAGGCGCACCACGGCCGCGTCGGCGGCGTCGGCGCGCTCGTAGCGCTCGACGTGCGTGCGCCAGAACTCGGCGAGTTCGAAGCCGTCGGGGCGGGTGAACGTGTCCGGCAGCGTGCGCAGGGAACGGATCGAGGCGACACGGTACGTCTGCGGCCTCTTACTGATCGCGACCAGGTACCAGACGCCGGCCTTGAGTACCAGGCCGAGCGGGCGCAGGCGGCGGGTCACCTCGGCCGGCTCGGGGCTCCAGCGGCGGTACCGGATCTCGATGCGCCGGTCCTGCCACAGCGCCTCCGCGACCGCCGTGAGGTGCGGTACGGCGTCGGGCTCGCGGTACCACCCGGGCGCGTCGAGATGGAAACGCTGGCGGATGCGCAGGGAGGCGTCGCGGTACGGTGTGGGCAGCGCCGCCATGAGCTTGAGCTCGGCCGCGGCGACCTGTGCGCCCAGGCCGAGCTCGGCCGCCGGCCCGCGCATGCCCGTCAGGAACAGCGACTCGGCCTCGTCGGCGGTCAGACCCGTGAGGCGGGTGCGGTACCCGTCCATGAGCGCGTACCCGCCGTCGGGCCCGTGCTCGGCGTAGATCGGCACGCCGGCCGCGGCCAGCGCGTCGACGTCGCGGTACACGGTCCGGGGCGTGACCCCGAGCTCGGCGGCGAGCCGGGTGGCGCTCATCCGGCCGCGGTTCTGCAGCAGCAACAACAGGGAGACGAGCCGGCTCGCGCGCACGCAGCAGAGTCTGACAGAAGATGTCAGGGGTACGCGGCGAGGATGACGTCATGAACGACTTCGACTTCCTCTTCGGCTCCTGGCACGTCACCAACCGCCGCCTGGGCACCCTGTTCGCCGGCGCCGACGACTGGCACGAGTTCCCCGGCGTTGCGACGTGCCGCCCGGCCCTGGACCACGGCGGCAACATCGACGAGATCGCGTTCCCGACGCTGGGCAGCAGCGGCCTGACGCTGCGCCTGTTCGACGTGGAGCGCAAGACGTGGTCGATATACTGGGCGAGCAGCCGCACGGGCACGCTGTTCCCGCCGGTTGTCGGCACCTTCAAGGACGGCCGGGGCGACTTCTACGGCGACGACACCCACGAGGGCCGGCCGATCCGCGCCCACTTCATCTGGTCGGACATCACGCCGGACTCGGCCCGGTGGGAGCAGGAGTTCTCGGCCGACGGCGGGGCGACCTGGGAGTCAAACTGGGTGATGGAGTTCAGCCGGCAGAATGCTTGACGATATCGACAACGGGGTAGTCGGCCCAGTCATGGGACCTCAGCAGCCACGCCGCCCCGGCTCGGCGCCGCCGTCCGATCCGCACCCGAAGCAGCCCGCGTCCGAGGCGGACAAGCCTCACGACGGCCACCCCGGCCACCGGGAAACCTGACCTCAACCCCTTGGTAGAACAAGGCCGGCGACTCGAACGCGCCGAGCCGGGCCGAAACGGTGCACACACACCGCTAGGCCCAGGCGGCCGTTCGCCGCCGCCGGCCAACACACACCCCGCGGCGGCAAAACTGCGCGGCTCGGACACAACGCTGCGTGCTCGGACACAATGCTGCGCAGGTCGCACACGAGTCCGCACAGGTCGCGCACGAGACTGCACGGGGTCGCGCACAAGCGCGCGCGGGGCTGCACTGCTCGCGCACCGGAGTGTTCGGCTCGCGCGTACGAGTGCACGGTGTGCGCATGACAATGCACGGACCGTGCACGGTGGTGCGGCCGAATAGTCGGGCGCAACGCGGGTAAGCGATACGCATGGCTGCAAACAGGAAGCGTTCCGGCCAGCTTGACGCCGGTGAGCGGAACTCGATGTCCGACAGCACGTTCGCGTTTCCGCGGCTGCGCAAGGAGCCGCTCAACGACGCCTCCCACGTGCGCAACGCGATCGCGCGGTTCGACCAGGTGCGCGACGCCAGTGACGAGGAGCGTGCCGAGGCGTTCAAGCGCATCAAGCGGGCCGCGAAGCGTCACGGCGTGGAGATGACCGAGACGAGCTGGCAGGAGCTGGGCAAGCCGACCCGGACCATGAAGTCCTCCAACAAGCCGCGCACCGCGACCAAGTCGGTGCGCAACCAGCCGCGGGCCGAGCGCTCGCGCGACGAGCTCTACGCCGAGGCCCAGCGCCGCGACATCAAGGGGCGCTCGGCGATGAACAAGGCGGAGCTGGCCCAGGCGCTCGGGGGCCGCTGACGTGGCGCGCCCCCGCATCGTCGTCGTCGGGGCGGGGTTCGCCGGGTACCACGCGGCCCGGACGTTGCTGCGCCGGGCCGGTGACGCGGCCGAGGTCGTGGTGGTCAACCCGACCGACTACTTCCTGTACCTGCCGTTGTTGCCCGAGGTGGCCGGCGGCGCCCTCGACCCGCGGGACGTGAGCGTACCGCTGCAGGACACTCTCCCCGGCGTGCGGCTGGTGCTCGGCCAGGCCGACGGTATCGACCCGCACGCGCGCACGATCCACTACACCGGCCCGGAGGGCGACGGGGGCACGCTCGGGTACCACCGGCTCGTCCTCGCCGCCGGCAGCGTCACGAAGCTGCTGCCCATCCCGGGCGTCGCCGACCACGCGCACGGCTTCCGCGGCATCCCCGAGGCGCTGTACCTGCGCGACCACCTCATCCGCCAGGTCGAGCTCGCCGACGCCGCCGAGGACCAGGCCGAGCGGCAGGCGCGGATGACGTTCGTGGTCGTCGGCGCCGGGTACACCGGTGTCGAGGTCGCCGCCCAGGGGCAGCTGCTCACCGCCGACATCGCGGGGCGGCACCCGCGGGTGCGCGACACGCCGCCGTGCTGGCTGCTGCTGGACACCGCCCCGCAGGTACTGCCCGGCATGGACGTGGGCATGGCGTCCTCCGCCGAGCGGGTGCTGCGCCGCCGCGGCATCGACGTGCGGCTCGGTACCTCGGTCCGGGAGGCGACGGCCGAGGGCGTGACGCTCACCGACGGGCGCGACGTGTGCTCGCGCACGCTCGTCTGGTGCGTGGGCGTGCGGCCCGACCCGCTCGTCGAGGACGCCGGGCTGCCCACCGAGCACGGCCGCGTCTGCGTCGACGCGCACCTGCGGGTGCTGGGCTTCCCCGACGTGTACGCGTGCGGCGACGGTGCCGCGGTCCCGGACCTGTACAACCCGGGCCGTTACACGCCGACGACCGCCCAGCACGCCGTGCGCCAGGGCAAGTTCGTGGCGGACAACATCGCCGCTTCCTACGGGATCGGGCGGCTGCGGCGGTACCGCCACCGCGACCTCGGTTTCGTCGTCGACCTCGGTGGCTGGCAGGCCGTGGCCAACCCATTGCACATCCCGCTGTCCGGACCGATCGCGCGGGCGGTCACCCGCGCCTACCACCTCTCCGCGCTGCCCGCGAACCGGCTGCGCACCGCGGCCGACTGGCTGTTCACCGCGGCCTCATCGCGCCCGGGCATCCAGCTCGGGCTCGTGCCCGGATCGGCCGTACCGCTGGACACGGGCGCGCCCGAGCCCGCCCACCATCCCGGGTGAGGCCGGGCCCACCCGGGCCGGATTAGCGTCGACGGTATGTCAACGACCGCCACCACTCTCGCCGTCATCGTGCTGGTGCTCATCGTCGTCGCCGCGGTGGTCGCGGGCGTGAGCCGGCACCGCCGCACCCAGGAGCTGCGGAGCCGGTTCGGCCCCGAGTACGACCGCGCGGTCGCGGACCAGCCGTCGCGCCGCGCCGCCGAGCGCAACCTGCAACACCGGGAGCAGCGCCACGACAACCTGGAGTTGCACGATCTCGACCCGGGACAGCGGCAGTTGTACTCCGAGCAGTGGCAGCGCACCCAGGCCCACTTCGCCGAGGAGCCGCAGGCCGCGACCCGGGAGGCCGACGAGCTCGTGACCAGGGTGATGTCCGACCGCGGGTACCCGGTGAAGGACTTCAACACCAAGGTGGAGGACCTGAGCGTCGAGCACGCCGAGACCATCGGCCACTACCGCGAGGCGCACGAGATCAGCGAGTACAACGAGCGCGGCCTCGCCTCGACCGAGCAGCTGCGCCAGGCCCTGATGCACTACCGCGCGCTCTTCGCCGACCTGCTGGGCGACGCGGGCCGCGGCGGCCGCCCGGCCACCGGCCACGGCTGAGCCGGCGTGACGGCCGCCGGCCGAGTCGTCCGGCGGCCGGCCGTTGCGCCGAGTCGTCCGGCGGCCGGCCGTTGCGCCGGGACTAATCGACCTCGACCGCGGGTGTACCGCCCGCGCACGTCACCGTCATCATGACGACGTCGTTGCCGTGGCGGAACCGCACGCTCGCCGCGGCGGCCGGCCCCGGATGCTCCTCGTCGAGCCTGTACGGCTTGGTCGGCGTCGACGCCGTGATCATCGCCCGGCCGTCGCGGCACTCGGCCGTCACCGAGCCGCCCGCCGAGGTGAAGGTGGCCGGCGGCGCGCCGGTGGTCGCCGCGGGCGTCGGAGGCGGGGTCCCGGTCGCGGTCGCGCCGGCGGTCGGGCCCGGCACCACCCCGCCCGGCGGCGGCGTCCCGCCCACGGTCGTCCCGCCCGACGGCGTGGTGGCCGGGGCGCCGGCGGCCGAGGTGGTTGCGGCCCCGGCGGACGACGGCGGCTGCACGACGAGGGAGGCGATCGGGTCGGCGGTGCGGGGCTGGGCCTCCGCGGGCGTCGCACGGTTCGCGGCCGAGGCCAGAATCCAAGCCAGAACGACGGCGGCGGTACCGCCCGCAGCCGCCGCCAGCACCAGCCCCGCCGTGTGGCGCAGGCCCGACCGCGGGGGCGCGGCCGGAGCGCGCAGGACCGCGGCGACCTCCTCGGCGCTGGGCCGCGACGCCGGGTACTTGGCCAGGCAGCGTCGGCAGAGCCCGGCGACGGCGGGTGGCACGCCGGGCAGCTCGGGCAGCGGCGCCGCCACCCGGTGCCGGTGGGCGTCGAACGACCCGGCCCCGTCCGCGTCGGGCCAGGGCAGAGTGCCGGCGAGCAGCTTGTAGAGCATCACGCCGAGCGAGTACACGTCGGAGGCCGCGGTGACCGGCCCGGCCGCGAGACGCTCCGGCGCCAGGTACTGCGGGGTGCCGAACACGGGACGCCCGCTCGCGTCGGTGTCGGTGAGCGCGGCCGGCCCGGCGACGGCCGCGATGCCGAAGTCGACGAGCTTGGCGCCCGAGGGGGACAGGATCACGTTCGCCGGCTTCACGTCGCGGTGCACGAGCCCGTCGGCGTGCGCGGCGGCCAGCCCGGCGGCGACCTCGGCGCAGATCCGCAGCGCCTCCTCGGCCGCCAGCGGCCCTTCCGCCGCCCGCTCGGCCAGGGTCGGGCCGGGCACCAGCTCCATCACGATGTACGGCACGGGCCCGCCGTCCCCGGCCGCCTCGGCCTCCGCCCCGGCCTCGGCCTCACCGAAGTCGTACACCTGGGCGATGTTCGGATGCGACAGCGTGGCCGCGGCCCGGGCCTCGTCCCGGATGCGCCGCCGGGAGCGCTCGTCGGCGGCGTACCGCCCGGAGAGCAGCTTCACCGCGACGGCCCGCCCGAGCACGGCATCATGGCCGAGCCAGACGACCGACATCCCCCCGACGCCGAGGATGTCGTCCAATCGGTACCGCCCACCCAGCACCCGGGGCTCGCCGTCCATCGGCAGCACGGTACACATCGATACCTGATCTTCGCGATCCGCCCCGATCGTGAACTCACCGTGGGTGTTCGCGAGCATGCTGACCGCTACAGCGGCGGCGTCCCGGCCCGGATTGCCGGCATCGCCGGCATCACCACCTGTGGCCCCCGGTGCGCGGCGCTCAGCCCGGCCCGTGATCGTCGCCGCCGATCACGCTGCGTCACCGGCGCCGAATTACCGGCATTACGATTACCGGTAATTCAATAATCGGTAATCCGTGGTGGGACGGCCTGAGATCCTGCCCACGCCGCCAGGACGCGAAGGTGCGGGTGGGGTTGGGGATAATCGGACCGTGTCCGCGACCACCACGCCCCAGCTTGCGCCCCCGGCCCCGCCGCGGCGCCGTCGGCCGTGGGTGCGGCTCGCGGTCCTCGGCGTCATCGCGCTCGTGCTCGCCGCGATCGGGCTGCGCGGGCGGCTCCCCGCGCCGGGGGACGTCCTGGACGCGCTGGGCGGCGCGAAGTACACCTGGATCGCTCTTGCCGTCGTGCTGCAGGTGGCCTCCATCGAGTCGTTCGCGCTCCAGCAGCGCCGGCTGCTCAACAGCCTCGGCGCCCGCCTGACCCGCGGCCACGTGATGGCGATCACGCTCGCGGGCACGGCGCTGTCCATCTCCATGCCCGCCGGGCCGGCCGTGTCGACCGCGTTCACGATCCGGGAGTACCAGCGCGGCGGCGCGACCCGCGAGGCCTCCGCCGCGTCCGCGATCGTGTCCGGCCTGGCCTCCATCGGCGGCCTCGCGCTGCTGTACGCGGGTCTGGCCCTCGCCGTCCTCGCCCGCCACCCCGACGGCCTGCTGAGCTGGCAGCCGCTCCTGGTCGTCGTGGCCATGGCCGCGCTCACCACGGCGCTGGTCGTGGCCGGCCGCCGCTTCGCCCGCCGCCCGCCGCCGGAGCCGGGGGTGGGCCCGGTCGCCGGCAACCGCGTGACCCGCGTGCTGCAGTCGCTGCTGCGCGCGGCCGGCGACGCGTGGCGGGCCGGGGCCGGGCTGCGGGCCCTCGACTGGGTGTTCGCGCTGGTGTACGCCACCGTGAAGTGGCTCGCCGACCTCTTCTGCCTGATCGCGGTGGCCGAGGCGCTGCACCTGCCGGTCGGCGTGGCCACGATGGCGACCGTGTACCTGACCGTGCAGATCGTCCGCCAGGTCCCGCTGACCCCGGGCGGCGTCGGCGTGGTCGAGACCGCCCTCGTCGCCGGCCTGACGACCGCGGGCGCCACCGCCGCCGGCGCCACCGCCGCCGTCCTCGTGTACCGGGTGCTCTCCTGCTGGGCCCTCATCCCGATCGGGGGCATCGCGGCCGTGATCCTGCGACGACAGCGCGAGAAAGCCGCAGGGTAGAGGCCTCACTGGCGCCCTCGAACGGCAGGAAGTGCCCGCCGTGCCGGTCGACCAGCTCCATCCACGACCCGGCGAAGGCCTCGAACGCCTCGATCTTCGCCGGGTCGATGACGTACTCGACGACGCAGGTGATCAGCACCCGAGCCTAGGCCGCCGCGAGGGATCAGACGAGGTGGCGCCCGAAGAAGTGCAGCGCCGAGTCGGTCTCGAAGCGCGGCACGTCACCGTGGTTGCCCGGGTTGGCGTGCAGCGTCCTGGCCGGCGAGGCGAGGGCGTCGAAGAGCGCGAGGGCGGCTTCCCGCGGTACGAGCGCGTCGTCCCACTGCAGCAGGAACAGCACGGGGGCCGTGATCCGGCTCGCCGCGCCGGCCAGGCCGAGCGGCCCGCACAGGCCCAGCACCGCCGCGCGGACGCGGGGCTCGGCGGCGACGAAGGGCAGGCCGAGGCCGCAGCCCATCGACAGCCCCCGGTAGCCGACCGGGCCCGCGCCGACGTGGTCGAGCTCCTGTACCGCCGTCACGACGGCGCTCCACTCGGGCACCGCCTGCCGGGCCAGGTACGTGTGCAGGGCCGCCAGCCGCGGGGCGACCTCGTCCCCGGAGGCCATCGCGGCCCGGTTCTCGGCCGCCATCCGGGCGACGGTCTCGTCCTGCGGCCGGTCGCCGTGGCCGGGCGCGTCCACGGCGACGACCGCGAAGCCGCCCCCGGTCACGAACCGGCGCGCCGGGCCGGCGACGCCGGGGGCGCGTTTGTGCTGCCCGCCGCCGTGCCCGAGCACGACGAGGGGCCGCGGGCCGGTGGCACCCTCCGGCGTCCACAGCACGCCCGGGATCCCGTCGAGGGTGAAGGACTGTTCGGCGACGCCGTCGGACGACGTCGATGAGGTGAAGCGCATGCGTTCAGGCCTTTCGGATGCCTGCTCGGGCGCTCCCTCAGACCATGCGAGGGAGGGAGCCCCGATCATCGGTCACAGCGTTGATGGGTCTCACCTCCCGAAGTCGCAGTGGTGCACGGCGCCGCCGAACCTATCACGGATGGACGACCTCGTAGTCGTACAGGAGCTGCTGTCCGATCCGCATCGTGCCCGCGGAGGGCCGCGTGTCGACGACGCCCGGGGTGGGTGCCGGGCCGCCGCCGGCGATCAGCTGCAGCCGGCCGAGGACGTGCGCGGTCTGCCGGTCGAAGAGCAACATGGCGACGTCCTGGCCCTCCTGCCGGCCGATGCCGAACACGTGCCGGCCGTCGATCGTCACGTCCCGGTAGACCAGGTCCGGCAGCAGGCCCAGCGTCGCCAGCAGCGCGACCCGGGCCCGGCTGGACAGCAGCGGGTCGACCCGCTCGATGAGGCCGGTGCAGGTGTTCCAGACCGCCGGCCCGGGATCGGGACCCGCCGGCCGCACCAGGCCGAGATCCTGCAGCAGGAGCATCGTCTCGCCGGGCAGCCCGGCCAGCCACTCCGGCGTGGGGTGCCGCAGGCCGGGCCCATCCTCGGCGAAGCTCTGCCGGTCGAGCTCGGTCACGTCCTCGCCCTTCGGGCCGGGGCCGGCCGGCCGGCCGTCGTAGAGCTCGCGGACGGTGATCATGCCCTGCACCTCGTACCAGGTGTCGCGCACCTGCGGAACCAGGCCGCCGCCGGGGCCGCCGGCGGGCACGAGCATGGTGGCGCGCACGTGCAGCTGGTCCTCGCCGCTCGCCGGGACCGGCTGCGTGCCCTGGGCCGCGTGCTGCAGGTCCGGCCACGGCTCCGGGATCGGCGCGCCGATCTCGACGTGGCCGGCCGGCGCCGGGCCCAGGCCGGGCTGCTCGCTGACCTTGCGGTTGAGCGCGACGCCGATGCCCGCGAGCACGGCGAGCGCGACGAGGGCGGCGGTGGCGGGCGCGAGCCAGGAGCGCCGGCGGGCCGGGGCGTCGCCGCGCATGACGCGGTACCGCAGCCGCGCGAGCTCCTCCGGGGAGGTGACGGTGCGGGGCGCGGCCAGCGCGCGCACCGCGTTGAGGTCGGACCGGTCGTCGGTGCTCACAGCTCCCCCTCGGGCAATGCGGCGCGCAGCTTCCTGCGCGCGCGGAACAGCGCCGACTGCACGGACCCGAGCGGGATGCCGAGCGTGCGCGCGATGGTGTCGTAGTCGAGGTCGGCCAGGGCGTACAGCAGCAGGACGTCGCGCTGGCGGGCCGGCAGCCGGGCGAGCACCGCGGCCAGGTTCCGGCTCACCGCGGCCGCGTGCGCGCGGTCCACGGCGCGGTCGGCGACGTCGGGTACGAACGGATCCCGGCCGGTCCGGGCGAGCGTCCGCAGCGCGCGGGTCTCGGTGCGGCGGTGGCGGCGCAGCAGGTTCGAGGCGATGCCGTACAGCCACGCCCGGACCGGCCCGTCGAGCAGCCGGTCCCGGCGCTGGTACGCGATGAGGAACGTCTCGGCGACGATGTCCTCGGCGAGGTGCGCCCCGACCCGGCCCGCGCAGTAGTGCCGCAGCTCGGCGCCGTACCGGTCGAAGAGGTCGGCCACGTCGGGCGGACTCTCCCGCGGGTCGGCCATGTAGTGCAACATACCGATGACTGCCCGCACCCCCGGCCCGTGTTCCCGCCGGCCGCCGGATGGTTCCCGACTCCTGGGCTCCGCCTAGAATGGCGCCCGTGCCGCCCCTTCCGGAATCCCTCGCCGACGGGTTCGTGCTGCTGCGCCCGTGGCGCGCCGGCGACCTGCCGCAGCGGTACGAGGGCTTCGCCGACGAGCTGTGCCAGCGCCACTCGTGGCCACGCGTCGAGCCCCCGACCCGGGCCGAGGTCGACGAGGCGTTCGCGCGGCCGGGCGACGACCTGAACCTCGCGATCGCCGACGCGGCGCGGCCCGACCGGATCTGGGGTGCGATGTCGGTGTACGACCTCAGCGACGCCCAGCACCGCGCGGCCATCGGCTACTGGGTCGCCCCGTGGGCGCGCGGCCGCGGCGTGGCCACGCGCTCGCTGCGCCTGCTGGCCGGCTGGACGTTCGCGGCGCTCGGCCTGGAGCGGCTCGAGCTCACCTGCGGCCCGGACAACCCCGCCTCGGCCCGCGTCGCCGAGCGCTGCGGCTTCACGCGCGAGGGCGTGCTGCGCTCGCACATGCTCTTCAAGGACTCCCGCCGCGACACGGTGGTGTACAGCCTGCTGCCCGGCGAGCTCACCGCATGACGGTTCCGCCCCGCGACGGCGAGACCGCGAAGGTGCTGCGGGCCTGGAACCAGCAGGCCGCGCAGTACGACCGGCAGCTGGCGTTCTTCGAGCGCCACTGGTTCGGCGGCGGGCGGGAGTGGCTCGGCGCCCGCGCGCAGGGGCGAGTGCTCGAGGTCGCCGTCGGGACCGGGCTGAACCTGCCGCACTACCCGGCCGGGGTCGCCGTGACCGGGGTCGAGCTGAGCCCCGCGATGCTCGCGATCGCGCGGGAGCGGGCGGCCGGGCTCGGCGGTGCGGTACACCTGCTGCGGGGCGACGCCGAGGCGCTGCCGTTCGCGGACGACAGCTTCGACACGGTCGTGTGTGCGCTGTCGCTGTGCACCATTCCGCGGCCGGGCGCCGCCGTCGGCGAGATGCGCCGCGTGCTCAGGCCTGGCGGGCGGCTGCTCCTGCTCGACCACATCGGCAGCCACTGGCCGCCGATCCGCGCCGCGCAGTGGCTGGTCGAGCGGTTCACCATCCGGGCCGCCGGCGAGCATTTCACCCGGCGGCAGCTGCCGCTCGTGCGGGCCGCCGGGTTCGAGGTCGTCGAGGCGGAGCGGCGCAAGGCGGGCACCGTCGAGCGCGTGCACGCCCGCAAGCCGGCCGCCGGTTGAGGTTCACCTCGCCGCCACCGGTCCGCACGAACTACCAACACCTATGATTGCCTGACCGGGGTTCTCGTGTGAGCGGCGCGGGGGGTGGTCAGTGACGGCCAGGTTGAGTGCCGGTGGCGTCGGGGCCGCGGCCGTGCTCGCGATCGCGTCGGCGCTGCCCTGGGAGAGCGCCATCACGATCGCCGGCGCGCATGACGTGTCGGGGCTGGAGCACGGCGGGGCGGTGACGCTGCCCCTGGCGCTGCTCGCGGCGGGGCTGCTCGCCGCCGCACATTTCCGCGGGTGGGCCTGGTGCGCGGTCGCCGCGGCGCTGGCCGGGCTCGGCGCGGCCGTCCTGGCCGGGCGGGACCTGGCCCGGCTGGCCTCGGGCCGCCACGACATCATCGACGCGGGCTCGTTCCCGGCGCCCGGGGTGGGCCTGGCGATGGCCGCGGGCGCGGCGCTGGCCGGGTTCGCGGCGGTGGCCGCGTGGCGGGGCCGCCCTCCTCGAAGTCCGAAGAGGACGACCCCTTAACTACGCGGTCAGACGAGCTTCCAGGGGCCCCACGGGTCGCCCGGGGTCTGGTTGCGCGTCCACCACTTGGCGACGTACTTCTTGCCCTGGTACACGACGACGTCACCGGTGTTGAAGACGCGCGACGGCGTCCACAGGGCGGTTCCGTCCGGCGTCGTGGCCATCTGCTGCCACGGGCCGTAGGGGTCGCCCGGCACCTGGTTCTGCGTCCACCACAGCGCTTTCCACTCGGAGCCGTTGTACGACACCGTGTCGCCATTGTTGTACACCTTCGACGGGTTCCAGGCCGGCACGAGCGGCGTCACCGGGGCGTTGAGCCCGACGACGACCGGATCGTGGTCCGAGGCCGCGAACGGGTCGGAGCCGTTGAACAGCAGCGTGGCGTTGTAGTTGTACCGGCTGTAGGCGTACGCGATCGCCTCCTGCGCGTTGATCTGCCAGACGTCCGCGCCGGTCACGAGGGCGCGTGCGCCCGCGTTGGCCATCACGTGGTCCAGCGAGCCCTGCAGCCCGTTGAAGGAGTACGTCGCCTCCGACGGGTCGAGGGTCGAGCCCAGGTCGGTGTACCCGGCCTGGTACAGCACCTGCAGCGGGTCTTCCTGGGTGTACGAGTTGAGGTCGCCCACCAGGAAGATCCGGTTCGTGCCGATGACCGACGCCGCCGACGAGGCGAACGCCACGGTGTCCTGCGCCTCCCGGACCCGGGTCGCGTTGTACGCGCCCTGGTCCACCGCGGGGGACGAGGTGTCCTCGGCGTCACCGTCGTACAGCGGGTCGCCGGCGCCCTTGGACTTCCAGTGGTTCGTGACGACCAGGAACGCGTCCGCGTTCTGGGCGCCCGCCTTCTTGAAGCCCTGCGCGAGCGGCTCCCGCGCGATCGAGAACGGCTGGCCCGGGCCCGACGACGTCAACAGGATCGTCGCGTCGCCGACCAGCGCCACGTCCGCCGGCTTGTAGATGAACGCCGAGCGGATCACGTCCTCGTCGGCCAGAGCCGGCAGCTTGTCGGCGCTCGGCGAGGGCACGTACGCCCACACGTTCGCGCCGGCCGCCGCGTTGAGCGCGTCGACGAGCTGGGCCAGGGCCGCGTCGCGGCTCTCCCCGAACTTCGCCGAGTTCTCGACCTCTTCGAGCGAAACGATGCTCGCGCCGAGCCGGTTGATGCCGGTCACGATCTTCGCCTGCTGCCGCTGGAAGCTGGCGTCGTTCGCGGCCCCGCGCGGGCCGGCGCTGTTGTTCGGACCGGTGCAGGTGCGCACGGCGATGTGGTTGCCGGCCCGGTCGTCGTAGTAGGTGCAGGTGCCCAGGCCCGCCGCGACGTACCGCTCGCCCGTCATCGGGAAGAAGTTCTCGACGTTGAACGTGGCCAGGCGCAGGTTGCCGCCGACGTTGGCGGGCTGCGCGTTGGCCGTGCGGGTGTCGCTGAAGGTCGCGACCGCGTGGCCGTCGTCGGTGACCTGGCGCGTCGGCTGGAAGTTCCAGAGCGAGAAGCGGTACTCCAGGATCACCGGCTGGTGGAACGCGACCTTCGAGCCGATGCTGACCGGGTTGGTCGGCGTCAGCCACGGCAGCGGCGTGCCGGCGTTGGCGGCGGAGCTGTAGTTGACGCTCGCACCGTCGTCGAGGGTCACCGTCCGGGCCGCGTTGTCGGCGACCACGGCCTGGGCCTCGGGACTGCCCGCCTTGCCCGCGTCGGTGGGCTGGCGCAGCGGGGTGTCCCCGGCGGCGAGGGTGAAGGAGCCGTACCAGTTCGCGTCGTAGTTGTCCGCGACGGTGAACGTGCCCTGCGGCGCGATCAGCTCACCCTCGTGCGCCTCCTTCTCCGCGTCCGTGTCGAGGCTCGTCCACGGGATCGAGCCCGGCACGACCGCCGGCAGCGCGGTCGCGAGCTTGGTCACCGACGGCGAGGAGATCTCGGTCTCGCCCTGGAACTCCTGGACGGTACCGCTGACCCGCACGCTGTCGCCGATGCTCACCTGCCCGGCCGAGATCGAGCCGAACACGAACACGGCGTCCGACGCCCCCGGCGTCGTGTCGGCGCCCCCGGTCTGCACGAAGAAGCCGTTGAAACCGCCGGTGGTGTACACCGCCGTCACAACGCCCTCGGTCGTCACGGGCTTGCCCGCGTACGGCGACGTGTCCGTGTCCGTGCCCTGGATCGCGGCGATCGCCAGCACCTCGGCCGCGGCGTTCACCGTGAAGGTGAACGTCGCCGAGGCGCTGCCGCCGGCGGCGTCGGTCGCGGTGACCGAGACCGACGACGAGCCGGCCGCGCTGGGCGTGCCGGTGACGACCCCCTCCGACGAGATCGAAAGCCCGGCGGGCAGACCGTCGGCCGTCCAGGTGTACGGCGCGGTGCCCCCCGAGGCCGCCAGGGCCAGCGGCGCGATCGCGGTGCCCACGGTGGCGCTCTGCGCACCGGGGTTGGTCACCGCGAGCGTGCTGGTGCCCCCGTCCGAGGCCGCGTTCTGCGGCTCCGGCGTCGCCGTGTGGAAATCGGCGGCGTTGTTGTCGGTGTCCGCCCCGGCCGCGTTCCGCTGGTAGCTCAGCACCAGCGAGTTCCCGGACGTCACGGACCCCTCGGGGGAGTTGCTGGTACCCCAGCCGATCTTGTCGATGACCGAGCTGTCGGTCGGCAGCACACCCGCGGCGCTCGCGGCGACGTAGAGCGTGCCGCCGCCCGCGCCCGGGTTGATGCTGGTGCCGGTGTTGAGGTCCGCCGCGGGCAGCGGCGCACCGGGGTTGGTGCTCGCCCCGTTGCTGGGCAGCTGAATCAGGAAGTGACCGTGTGCGGCCACCGTCCCGGACAGCGCGAACACCTGAGATCCGCTGGGCACGACGGTGCTGGTGGGCGCCCGGTACTGCAGCGTGTCCCCACTCAGCGCGATCGGGCTCGCGGTCGGGTTGTACAACTCGATGAACTTGTTCAGATAGCTCGCACCCGACGAGCCGCCGTTGACATAGGCCTCACTGATCACCAGATCCGTGCCCGCCGGGCTGGCGAACGCGGGAACGGCGAGCAGCGGTACCGCCAACCCGGCCGTGGACAGGGATAACGCGACGGAGACCCGCCGGACGAGCGCACGGGACATAGACCCGGACCTCCAGTGGTCGGTTTGCATTTCCGACGGCCCGCAGGCCGACCTCGGGACGTTAGGCGCCCCGGTACGACGGTCGGCAGACGAAGCCTGAACGGCGTGTAAACCCTATGGCAGATCCACGACGCTGAACGTGATGATAGGGCTGGTGGTAGGGGCCCTCGACGGGTCAGGAACGCGACTGCGCGACGAGCCGGTCGGCCAGTTCCGCGGCGTGCCCGGGCGTGAGGTCACCGAGGCCGAACAGCGCGCGGACGTACAGCGGCGCGAGGATGTGATCGACGATGTCGAGGGCCTCGGGCGCCGGCTCGCCCCGCTCGCGGGCGCGCTCGAGCATGGCCTCGAACTGCCGGCCGCGCTCGGCGACGAACCGGTCCCGCGCCGCGAGCCCCTCCGGCCCGGCGGTGGACAGCGCCACGACCAGGCGCAGCACCGCGAGCCCGTCGGGGCCGCGCACGTCGCGGGCCACGCCCTCGGCGTAGGCGCGCAGGTCGCCGGCGAGGCTGCCGGTGTCGGGCATCGGGAAGTCCGCGGACAGCCGGGTCATGGCCACGTCGGTGACGAGCGCCTCGAGGCCGCCCCAGCGGCGGTAGATGCTGGTGTCGGCCACGCCGGCGCGTGCGGCGACGTCGGCCACGGAGAAGGCGCCGTGACCGCGCTCCGCGACGAGCTCGGCGACCGCCCGGTGCACCGCGTCCCGCACCCGTGCGCTGCGCCCTCCGGTGCGCCGAACCTTCATGCCTATAATATTAACGCAGTACGGGACTGCGTTAAGACCGAGGGGGCCCGATGACCACGATCGTCGACCGCATCGAAACCGCCATCGTCACGACCGGCACCGTCGTGGCCGGAGTGGTGCCGGCCCTGGCGTCGCCCTCGCCGTGCCCGGGGTGGACGCTGCGCGACGAGCTCAACCACCTCGTCGGCGGCATGCGCATCTTCGCCGCGGAGCTGTCCGGCACTGACGCCGGCGGCGAGCACGAGTCCGACTGGCTCGGCGCCGACGCGGAGGCCGCCTACGCCGCGGCCGCCGCGCTGGACCGCGCGGCCTGGCGCCGTCCGGGCGCCCTGGACGGGACGGTGCGCCTGGGCTTCGGGGTGCTGCCGGCGCCGGCGGCGGCGGTCGTCCACCTCACCGAGGTTGTCGTTCACGGCGCCGACCTGGCCGTGTCCACGGGCCAGGAGCGTCACCTGGATGAGGAGCAGTGCGCGTGGCTGCTGGCCACGATGGAGGAGGTGGGGATGGCCGCGTTCCGCCGGACGGGCATGTTCGGCGCCGAGCGGCCCTGCCCCGCCGACGCCCCGGCGCATCGCCGCCTGCTGGCCTACCTGGGCCGCGACCTGCTCGCGGCAGCCCGCCGGGCGTAGCTCGGGGAGCGTGTCTCAGGCGCGTTCGGCGCGGCGCAGGCCGTGCTGCGGCGTCCACCACTCGACGACCAGCACGGTCGCCTCGGGGTCGAGGTGGGTGTGCACGACCTCGGTGACATCGGCGTGGAACCGGTCGCCCTCGGCCTGCTCGCCGGCCGCGGCGGCCGGCACCGCCCGCCCGGCGATCTTCGCCTCGCCGGGCCACTGGGCCTCGGCGCCCTCGATCGGGTCGACGGTGGCGCTGTGCAGCGCGAACCGCGGGTCGCGGCGCAGGTCGGCGCCCTTGCGGGCGTTGGCCATCGAGCCGAACACGAGCTCGCCGTCCTCGAACGACGCCTCGATGCCGGAAATGCGCGGCGCCCCGTCGGCGCGCACGGTCGCGATGGTCTTGTGCCGGTGCGCCTCGAACAGCGCCCGCACGCGCCGCGCGAACTCCGGCTCCGCCGACTCGACGTCCTGCCATGCCGTCATGCGCACATGATTCCATCCGCGCCGGCCGAAAGTCAGCGCCGCGGCCCGTGCCGCGGCGCCGGAAACCCGGGTGCGGGGATGATCTTCGGCGGGGACACTGGCGGGCATGAAACTTGCCGAGGCTCTCGCGCTGCGTGCCGATGCGGCGCGCCGCGTCGAACAGCTCCGGGCCCGCGTCACCGCGACGGCCCGCTACCAGGAGGGCGAGACGCCCGCCGAGGACGCCGCGGCCCTGCTCGCCGAGGCCCGCGCGGTGCTCGGCGAGCTCGAGACGCTCATCCGGCGGATCAACCGCACCAACGCCGCCGTCCGGGTCGAGGGCGGCACGCTCACCGACGCCCTCGCCCGCCGCGACGTGCTGCGCCTGCGCCACACGATCGTGACCGCCGCGGCCGCGGCGGCGGCCGGCGACGGGCAGCGCGGCTACCGGCAGCTGCGCTCCGAGCTCAAGATGGTCGCCGCGCTGCCGGTCGCCGAGCTGCGCCGCGAGGCCGACGACCTGGCCCGGCAGCTGCGCGAGGTCGACACGCTGATCCAGCGCACGAACTGGGAGGCCGACCTGCTGGACTGAGGACGCGGAGCGGGTAGCCGACGTGGAGGCGTGCACGAACCCGAGGCCGGCGGGCATTCCGGCCCCTTTCTTGGCGCGCCCGGGGGCGGGTGCGGGGTTCGACTCCCCGGCTGACATCGCACGCCCAGCACGGCGCACAAGTGACGGAGCACGGAGTACGGCACACCACCGGGTGCAGATCCACGACGGCGAGGGCGGGTACGGGGTACTCCGTGATCCAGACGAGAGGCGCGACGGCCGGCGGCCGTGCGGTCAGTTGCGGTACCGGAAGAGGATCCGGCCCCTGGTCAGGTCGTACTGGCTGAGCTCCACCAGCACCCGGTCGAACGGCAGGATCTTGATGTAGTTCTTGCGGATCTTGCCGCTGATGTGGGCCAGGACCACGTGGCCGTTGGTCAGCTCGACGCGGAAGTTGGCGTTGCGCAGGCACTCCACCACGGTGCCCTCGACCTGGATGCCGTCGGTCGACCTGGCCATCAGCGGATCACCAGCTCGAGGTTGCTGCCCTGCCGGTGGGCGCCGGCCCCCTCGACGAGGGCGATCGCGGCGGCGTTGGCCTCGTGGACCTCCGCCGAGACCGTCGCCACCCCGCGCTCGTGCGTCGCCCGCCGCACCTCCGCGAGCAGCGCCCGGGCGATGCCGCGGCGGCGATGGCCGGCCCGTACGGCGATGAGGCCGATCCGGGTGTGCCTCGGCAGCAGCGCCAGGCGGGCCAGGCCCGCATAGGCGCCGGCCTCGGTGGCGACCACGTACCGGGCCGGGTCGAGCGGCCGCGACAGTACCGCCGCCGGCATCTGATCCCAGCCCACGGAGGACTCGATCTCGGCGCGGATCGCGCGGTCGAGGCGGCGCAGCGGGCGCACCTGCGCGGTGCCGGGTGGCAGCGTCGTCACGCCCCGCGGCGAAGGGACGGGGGCGGCGCCGGACGCCATGACGTACTCCCACTCCCGGCGCCGGACGGTCAGGCCGGCCTGCCGCCAGCGGGCGGTCAGGTCGAGGTCGGCCTCGTCCACGACCGTGTGCAGCGGCCGGGGCAGTGCGGCCAGCATGACCGCGGCGAGCCGCTCGAAGACCGGGTCGTGCCAGGCGTCGATGCTGAGGAAGAGGCGGCCGTCGGGCCGGGGCGACGCATCGCCGCGGCCGACCACGAGGTCGTCGGCGAGGGCATGCCACTGCCGCTCGGCGACCTGCGTGATGAGGAGTGTGTCCATCGGTGTCACCTTTCGGGAGATCCCAGAGGGAGGCTCCCGGGCGGCACCTAGCGCCGACGCCCGACCGTGACGGGGGTGGGGAGCACCCACTTCGCTGCATCGTTCACGGTGCTCACCTCCTCGGGCCGGACCACGGTCGGGGAGGAAGGTACCGCCGCCGCCGGTCACCCGTCCACCGATTAACCGCCGCGGCGCCGATAGCTGACCGTGTCGTGCCGGTTACGGACTTCCGGGCGCGCGGGGGCTACGATCGCTGGCACGGTCCGAGCCGGGCCGGTCATGCGGATGGGGATGTTCGTGGAGTTGTCGGTGCGGCCCGGGACGGGCGCGACGTTGGTCACCGCCGTGGGCGACCTCGACATCGCCACCTCGCCCGAGCTGCGTCGCTACCTGCACGCCGTGCTCGACGAGTACGCGGCCGCGCTGTACGTCGACGTGGCCGCCGTGCAGTTCATCGACTCGAGCGCCCTGGGCGTGCTCGTCAGCGTGTACCAGCGGCTGGCGGGCCGGGGCCAGCGGCTCACGCTCGTCAGCCCGCACGAGCGGCTGCGGCGCACGTTCCGCCTGACCGCCCTCGACCAGGTCTTCACCATCGTCTCGGCGCTGCCGGCCGGCCCGGCGGCCGCCTGAGCCCCGCTAGGCGGCCGCGGTCGGGGTGGAAATCGTCGCGGCGTCCACCGCGGGCTCGACGAGCGGGATCGCGGCGGTCAGCGTGGTGCCGTCGGCCGGGGAACTGGTAACGCTCAGGCGGCCCCCCAGCGCCGCCACGCGGTCGCGCAGGCCGATGAGCCCGGTGCCGCCCGCGGGGTCCGCGCCGCCGGTGCCGTCGTCGCGGACGGTCAGCCATACGCACCGGTCGTCCGCGGTCATCCCGACCCGCGCGAGGGTCGCGTTGGCGTGCTTGGCGATGTTCGTGAGCGCCTCCGACACCACGTAGTACGCCGCCACCTCCACCCGCTCCGGCAGCCGCCGGTCCACGCACAGGTCGAGGTCGACGGGCACGGTGCTGCGCCGGGCCAGGGTGCGCAGCATCGGGCAGATCCCGCCCTGGATGAGCAGCGCCGGGTGGATGCCCCGGGCGAGGTCGGACAGGCACTGGTGGATCTCGGTAAGGCTGTGCACGGTGTCGGACAGCAGGTGCTGTACCGCCGCCGGGTCCTCCAGCGCGCCGTCGTCGACGAGCCGGAGCTTCAGCGCCAGCGCGATGATGCGCTGCTGCGCGCCGTCGTGCAGGTCGCGCTCGATGCGCCGCCGGGCCTCGTCGGCGGCGGCCACCAGGCGGGACCGCGAGGCGACGAGCTCGGCGCCGTTCTCGGCGTTGGCGATGGCGGTGGCGACGAGGCCGGTGAAGGCGCTCAGGCGGGCCTCGGCGTCCGGCGGCACCGGATCCCGCCGCGACGACATCACCAGCGCCACGCCCCACAGGTCGCCGGCGACGATGATCGGCACGCCCAAGCCGCGGTGGACGCCGACGGCGCGCACCCGGTCCGCGATCGGGCCGCTCGCGCTGTCGTAGTCGATGTGGGCGGGGCGGCGGGTGCGCAGGATTCTGCCGACGACGTTCTCGCCGGTGATCGGAAGGTTCGGGCGGTCCGGGAACAGTGTGCCGTGCTCGTCGCGCTCCGATACGGCGATGACGGTGCCGTCGCGCTCGTACCGGATCAGGGCCGTGCTGAACCCCCGGAACAGGTGGTGCAGCTCGGCGGTCACGGCGGCGAACACCTGGGCCGGCGGCCCGCCGGCGGCGACCATCGTCGCCACCCGGCGCAGCGCCGCCTGCTCGGCCAGCAGCGACTCGGCCTCCTCGGCCCGGAGCCGGGCCTCCGCGGCGTTGGACCGGGCCAGGCTCGCCAGCCCGCTGGCGAGCAGCGCCGACGTGACGAAGATCAGAGTGAGCGGGATGTCCTCGTGCGGGTTCAGGTGCAGGCCGGGCGGCGGCAGGTGGAAGTAGTTGAAGGCGGCCGCGCTGGTCACGGCGGTGGCGAGCCCCAGCGGTACGCCCCACACGCCCGCGACCACCAGCACGCCGAGCAGGTAGATGGCGGCGCGGGGCGTGCTCGTCGGGGCGGTGGCGTGCAGCAGGGCCAGCGTCGCGGTCTCCGCGGCGATGATCGCCAACGCGACGAGGATGCCGACCGGGGCGGCCGGCGGGTGCTCCGGCAGCAGCCAGCCGGTCAACCGGCGGCGAACCGCCGTGCTCACGCCGTCCCCTCCGTCCACACGTCGACCGTTCGCCCGCCCGTCCGGCGTGATCATCACCCGGTGCGGGTGACCTGAACCGCCGGGCCCCTGTGAGAGGGCCCGGCGGGGCGCGGTCAGCTGCAGGCCGTGCCATTCAGGGAGAAGCCGCTCGGGGCGGCGCTGTTACCGGTGTGGTTCGCCTGGAAGCCGATCGTCGTCGAGCCGCCCGGCGGGATCGAGCCGTTGTAGTTCACGTTGGTGGCCGTCACCGTGCCGCTCGTCGGCGAGTACGTCGCGCTCCAGCCCGAGGTGATGTTCTGGCCGGAGGCGAGGTTGAACTTCAGCGCCCAGCCGTTGATGGCGGTGCTGCCGGTGTTCTTGATGGTGATGTTGTCGGTGAGGCCGGTGTTCCAGGCGTTGACCGAGTTCGTCACCTGGCAGCCGCCCGAGCCGCCGTTGTTCGGGGGCGGGCTCGACGTGGGCGGGCGCGGCGACGTGGTGGTCGGGCCGGGGCCGGGGCCTTCGGTGACCGTGATGCTCGAGCTGCCGCTGCTCTGGTAGCCCTCGGTGGCGAGGATCTGGTAGTCGTGGGAGCCGAGGTTCAGCCCCAGGGCCGCCCAGGCGTTGAAGTGGTTCGCCGTGGTGATGGTGCCGCCCGTGCGGTGCTGCTGCCGCACGCTCCAGTACTGGTAGAACGTCGCGGTGCCGATGATCGAGGGCTGGTTCACCCGCTGGGTGCGGTAGATGTCGTACGTGCTGCCGTCGGTCGTCACCGAGCCGAGCCGCGTCGTGCCGGTGCTCGGGTTGTAGCTGCCGAAGTTCTCCACGATGTAGTACTCGATCAGCGGGTTCGTGGTCCAGCCGTACAACGCGAGGTACCCGTTGCCGTTGACGTTGAAGGTGCCCGAGTAGTTGACGGTGTGGTTCGAGCCCGGCTTCCAGCCCTTGCCGACCACCGCGTTGTTCATGTTGCTCCACTGGACGCTGTACGAGCCGCCGGCGCCCAGGTTCATCGTGACGTTGCCGTTGTCCTTCCAGTACGAGAAGAAGTAGCCGTTGTGCGTGCCGGTCGTGTTCGAGGTGACCGTCCGGTCGGCCTCGGCGTGGGCGATTCCGGTCATAGCGAGTGAGGTCGCGGCCAGCGCGACGGCACACACGCCGCCGATGAGCAGCCTTGCCTTCATGCGTGCGTCCTTTCGGGGTCGACGCTCGTCGATGGCGGCAGTGTCGGCTCCCGGTCGCGAAACTGTCAATCCGTTCCGGAACGATGCCACCGGGTATGAACAGGCGATTTGCGTCTCGGCGTGCGCGAACGGCACCGAAAATTGCGGAACGGTCGTGAAACTTTCGAATCGCTGTGACCTGCGACGAAAGCCTTCATGCGGCGGTACGACGGCCGATGAAACGAACCGTGACCGCCGGGCGCCGCGCCCCCCTGCGCTACGTCGTGGCCGCGCTCGGGATCGCGGCCGCCGGCGCGCTCTGGTTCGTGTTCTGGCTGCTCACCGGCGTGGGGCCGGCCGCCGTGTCGTTCCTCGTGCTGCCGCTCGGCGCCGCCGTCGCCGCGGCCGCCGTGTTCGACCTGCTGCGCCGCGCCCCGCTCTCCCGCCCGGCCCGCCGGTTCTGGCGGCTCATGTTCGTCGCGTTCGCCGCCGTCGGCGCCGGGTACACGATCCTGGCCGTCGCCGGCTTCCGGGACACGTCGGTCCTGCCGCTGGACGACTTCGGCACCGGCGAGTCGTCGCTGAGCCTGCTGCGCGCCTTCCCGGCCGCGATCATCAAGCTGGACAAGTCGTTCGTCGACGGCATCGAGCTCGACGAGCCGGGCTCGCCCGAGGCCGACGCCCGCCAGGCGGTGGCCTGCGCGGTCGTGCCGCTCGCCCGGGCGCTCGGGCTGGACACGGTCGCCGAGGGCATCGAGAACCAGGCGCAGGCCGACCGCCTCCTCGAGCTCCGGTACTCGCGGGGCCAGGGCTACCACCTGGCCCGCCCGATGCCGGCCGAGGCGATGACCGGCCTGCTGGCCACCCAGCACCTGGCGAGCGCGCTATAGCGACCGGGGCAGCCCGAAGGCCGGGAGCAGGCCGCTGTCGAAGCGGGTCATCGCGCTGATCCGGTCGCCGGCCAGCGCGATGACGAGCAGCCCGGTGCCGTGCCGCACGCCGGCCGGGGTGAGCGAGTAGATGCCGAACGCCGGCTGGCCGTTGGCGCGGGCCGGCACCAGGTGGCGGGGCCCGGTGGCGAAGATGTCCGCGTACAGGGCGGCGACGACGTCGCGGCCGCGGTACTCGTACGGCATCGGCGGCATCGAGACGAACACGTCGTCGGTGAGCAGGGCCACCAGCGCGGCGATGTCCGACTTCTCGTACGCGCGCACGAACTCGGCCACGACCGTCGCCTCGGCGGGCGAGCCGGGGGCGGGCGGCGGCGGCTCCGTGCCCGGCCGGCGCTGCAGCGTGGCCCGGGCCCGCTTCAGCGCGCTGGTGACCGACTCGACGGTGCAGTCGAGCATGCCGGCGACGTCGGCGGCGGGGAAGTCGAGCACGTCGCGGAGGATGAGCACGGCCACCTGCCGCGGCGGCAGGGTCTGCAGCGCGGTGACGAACGCCAGCGAGATCGACTCGGCCCGCTCGTAGTGGCCCTCGGGGCCCTCGGGCAGTGGTTCGAGCCACACGACCTCGCCCAGCCCGGTGGGCTCCGGCGCCCGGTCCCACGGCGTCTCCCACCGCGCCGGGCGGCGCCCCGCGGCCCGGCGCGCGTTGAGGCAGCGGTTGGTGACGACGCGGTACAGCCACGTGCGCAGCGACGCCCGCTGGGCGTAGCCGCCGAACCCGCGCCAGGCGTCGAGCAGCGCATCCTGCAGCGCGTCCTCGGCGTCGTGGTAGGAGCCGAGCATCCGGTAGCAGTGCACCAGCAGTTCCCGGCGGTGCGGCTCGACCAGCGCCCGGAAGGCGGCGCCGTCGCCCGCCCGGGCCCGAGTGATCAACTCTGCAGTCATCGCGGTATGGACACCGGGCGGCCCGCGAACTGGGCGCTCCGGCGCCGCCCAATCCTGTCACGCCCCGGCATCGGTACCGGCATGGGACACATCATCGTGAGCGAGAACATCACCCTCGACGGCGTCGAGCAGGACCCGACCGGCGACGAGGGCCACGCGGCCGGCGGCTGGTTCGGGCGGGCCGGCGAGGCCGACCGCGCCGCGTTCGCCGAGTCGGCGGCCAAGGAGGCCGACAACACCGAGGCGCTGCTGCTCGGGCGGCGCAGCTACGCCTGGTTCGCCGAGCGCTGGGCGCAGCGCCCGGGGGCGTGGGCGGACCGGCTGCGGGCGCTGCCGAAGTACGTGGTGGCGTCGAGCCGGCCCGAGGGCTGGGGCGACACCACGGTCGTCACGCTGGACGAGGTCGCCGGGCTGCGCGACCGGATCCGGGGCGACCTGGTCGTCTACGCCAGTGCGCAGCTGGTGCGGGCGCTGCTGGAGCGGCAGCTGGTCGACGAGTACCGGCTGGCGGTCCATCCGGTGTTCGGGGCGGTGGCGGCGGCCCGGCCGCTGCTGCTCGCCGAGGCGCGCGGGGCCGGGGAGGGCCTCACCTTCCTGACCTTCCGGCGGGCGGATCAGCCGTAGCGCAGGTCGCGGGCCAGGCGCCGGTACTCGGTCGCGAGATCGGCGTCCACCCCGTCCTGGCCGGCTTCGGCGACGGCGACCTCCGGCCGGGACTCCAGCAGCCGCACGCGGTGCACGATCGGGGGATGGCCGGCGAGCGGGGACGTGGAGTCCGGCCGCTCGCCGGTCGCGTGCGCCCGCACCTGCCGGGCCAGCTCCGGCCAGGCGGCCACGTCCGGGTGCTGGTCGTCGCCGGCCCGCACGTGCCGGCGCAGCACGGTCAGCACGGCCTCGCGCTGGGCCAGCGTGTCGAGCACCGCGCGCATGGCCGCCGTGCCCGCGATCCGGGCCGCCTCGGCGTCGGCGAAGTACTCGGCGCGGTGCACGTCGGACCGGGCCAGGCCCACGACCAGGAGCCGGCCGCCGGCCGAGATCCAGCGCAGGACCGCGATCACGGGGCGCAGGAGCAGCTCGGCGTACCAGACGTCGGCGGCGGCGGCGCTCAGGCGAGCGCCGCCCCCCGCGCTCGCGATCGCCTTGATGATCGCCGGGTCCTGCATCGGTCGGATCGCCGTTTCGGGCCGCGGCTCGAACAGCGTGACGAGGGCGGTCAGGCTCCGGTCGACGGAGCCGGCGATGCCGGTCCGCAGCGGGTCGCCGTCGGTGAGGTGGGCGAGCTGGTGGGCCACGAGCGCGGCGCGCTGGGCCGGGTCCAGCACGGCGAAGAGGGGGACGCCCAGCCGGAGGTACCGCCGCCGCAGCAGCCCGGTCGTCCCGCCGTCGGCGTCGAAGCGGTCGTCCAGGACGATGAGGCGCGGGGACGACACGCCGACCGCGGCCGCGATGCCGTCGACGAACGCGAAGAGGTGCGGCGCGGCGGCCCGGTCCAGCCGCGTGGCGTAGCGGGAGAGTCCGGCCGGGCGGGGCAGCAGGACGGCGCCGAAGGCCAGCAGCACCACGCCGGGCAGCAGGCCGGCGCTCGGGAAGTGCCGGACGCAGAGCCACGCGCCGAACCCGAGCGCGGCGAGCGCGGTCAGCTGGATCAGCGCGGCCGCCAGCGTGACGACGACCCGGGCGAGGCTCCAGCCGGGCGGCGCCGCGGCGTGCCCGGCAAGCTCGGCGGCGAGCTGGTCGTCCCGCGCGTGCGCCCGTTGGTCGAGCCGGCGATCGACGGCGGCCCAACCGGTGACCATTTCCATTAGATCGACTCTAGTCGACCTCGCAAGGCGGTGGCGATCTCGCCCGCCGCGGTCAGCTGGGCGGGGGTCAGGGCGTCGACGAACAGCTCCCGCACGGCGCGCAGGTGTGGCACCGTTGCGGCGCGGAACGCCTGGGCGCCCGCGGGCTCCAGCACGATCTCGGCGCCGCGGCTGTCGGTGGCGCACTCCTCGCGCCGGATGAGGGCGCGGCGCTCCATCCGGGCGAGGTGGTGGGACAGCCGGCTGCGCTCCCAGCCGCAGCGGGTCGCGAGCTCGGAGGAGCGCAGGCGCGTGCCGTCGGCCTCGCTCAGCGCGAGCAGGACGACGTAGTCGGCCGGCGACAGCCCGGTGTCGGCCTGCAGGCGGGCGGCGAGCGCGTTGCGCAGGGCCTCGACGGTCTCGACGAACTCGCGCCAGGTGTCCAGCTCATCGCGGAGCGGCAGTGTTCGCGGCATGACGGGCGTCACCTCCATGTGGTTGACGCGTCAATCGTATCCGCGTCATGATTGACGCGTCAATCACCTGGAGGGCGGCACCATGAGCGACCTGATTCTCGGCCTCGACACCTTCGGCGACGTTCCCGTCGACGACGCCGGGGCAACCCTGTCCTACGCGGCGGCGATCCGGCAGGTCGTCGACGAGGCGGTGCTCGCCGACTCGCTCGGCGTGGACGCGATCGCGCTCGGCGAGCACCACCGGCCCGAGTACTCCATCTCCACCCCGGAGACCGTGCTCGCCGCGATCGCCGCGCGCACCGAGCGGATCCGCCTCGCGTCCGGCGTCACCGTGCTCAGCTCCGACGACCCGGTCCGCGTCTTCCAGCGCTTCGCGACCGTCGACGCGCTCTCCCGCGGGCGGGCCGAGGTGATCCTCGGGCGCGGCTCCTTCACCGAGTCGTTCCCGCTGTTCGGCTACGACCTCGCCGACTACGACGTGCTGTTCGAGGAGAAGCTCGAGCTGTTCGTGAAGCTGCTCGACGAGCGGCCGGTCAGCTGGAGCGGTACCGTCCGGGCACCCCTGCACGAGGCCGACGTCTTCCCCAAGACGGAGTCGGGCCGGCTCGCGGCCTGGGTCGGCGTCGGCGGCTCGCCGCAGTCGGTGGTGCGCACGGCCCGCCACGGGCTGCCGCTGATGCTCGCGATCATCGGCGGTGCGCCGGAGCGCTTCAAGCCCTACATCGATCTGTACCGTCGCGCCGCCGACCAGCTCGGCACGCTCGCGCACCCCGTCGGCATGCACTCGCCCGGCTTCGTCGCCGACACCGACGAGCAGGCCAAGGAGCTCTTCTACGCGCCGTACAAGGTGATCCGCGACCGCATCGGCGCGCTGCGCGGCTGGCCGCCCCTGCGCCGGGCCGAGTTCGAGGCGGAGGCGGCACAGGGCTCGATGTACATCGGCGGCCCGGAGACCGTGGCCCGGAAGATCGCGCACACCGTGCAGGCGCTCGGCGTCGGCCGCTTCGACCTCATCTACACCGCCGGCGCCCAGCCGGCGAGCGCCCGGCTGCGCTCGGTCGAACTCTTCGGGACCAAGGTGGCGCCGATGGTCCGCGACCTGCTGGCGGGCTGAGCATGACCACCATCGGCATCCTCGGCGCCGGCAAGGTCGGCACCGTCCTGGCCCGCCTCGCCGTCGCGGCCGGCTACGACGTGCTCATCGCCGGCTCCGGCGACCCGGCGAAGATCGCGCTCATCGTCGAGGTGCTCGCCCCCGGCGCGGCGACGGTCACCGCCGCCGAAGCCGCCGGGCGCGCCGACGTCGTCATCCTGGCCCTGCCGCTGGGCCGGCACCGCACGATCCCGGCCGAGGCGCTGCGCGGCAAGCTCGTCATCGACGCCATGAACTACTGGTGGGAGGTCGACGGGGTCCGCGCCGACCTGGGCAACTCGAGCGAGCTGGTCCAGGCGTACCTGGCGGGCGCGCGCGTGGTGAAGGCGTTCAACCACATGGGGTACCACGACCTGGAGAGCGGGGCCCGGCCGCCCGGTGCGGCCGGGCGGCGCGCGATCGCCATCGCCGGCGACGACCCGGACGACCGCGCCGCCGTGGCCGCGATCGTCGACGCGCTCGGCTTCGACCCGGTCGTCGCCGGCCCGCTCGCCGAGGGCGTGCGCATGGAGCCCGGCACCGCCCTGTTCGGCGCCAACGAGGACGCGGCGACGGTACGCGCCATGCTCGACCGCTTTCCGGTGGCCTAGTCTCGGCGCGTGCTTCGGTGGAAGTGGTGCGTCGCCGGGCTGTCAATGCTCGCGGCCGGCTGCTCGGCGCCGGTCGCGCCGGAACCGGTCGAGCGCCTGCCGGCCCCGTCGGCGTCCGCCCCGTCGTCCGCCCCGTGGTCCGCGCCGTCCTCCGCGCCGGCTTCGCGTTCGGTGGGTTCTCCGATCGCCGCCACCACGGCGGCGCGGACGCCGCTGCTGCGCTCGGCGTGGTCGGTGCCCGAGCGGGTGGACCGGCCGTGTGGCGGGCCCACCGTGGCCCCGGCGGTGTTCGCGACCGTCGACCCGCCCGGCCCCGACGCCGCGCGGCTCACGGCGGTCGTGCACTACTCGGCCCCGGCGCGCCGGCCGTACGAGGGCGACGTGCGGATGCGGTACGACACCGGCCACGCCCGGTTCGAGGCGGTGCTGCCGGCGCTGGACCTCGCCGCCACCGACCCGGGCGCGGCCGGCATCAGCGTCACGGTCACCGTGGGCGACCAGGCGCCGCTGAAGCTGGCCATCCCGTTCGGCGCGGCGTGCCCGCCGTAGACAGTTGTTCGGGCGCGGCGGCCGTGGGTAACGGGGCCGCATGCGTATCGGGTATTTCCTGTCGTGCGAGGAGTACACGCCGGCCCAGCTGATCGCCCGTTCGTCTGGTCCGTCATCGGGGCGCTCAGCCAGGTCGTGACGATCCCGGTCACGACCGCTGTCACGTGCCCGATCCAGCGCATCCACCCCGCCGTCGTGGCCCACGCGGCCGCCACGAGCGCCGTGCTGCACGACGGCCGGTGCGTACTCGGTGTCGGCACCGGCGAGGCCCTCAACGAGCACGTCACCGGCGAGCGGTGGCCCTCGGCCGGCGAGCGCCTGGATGGGCCAGCCGGCGTCGGTGTGCAAGGTGGTGCTGGAGCGCCTCGACGCAGATGCCCAGCGTGACGGCCGTGCCGTCTATCCGCCGGCTGCGGCGCCGACCGGCGGTGCCGACCTCGCCCGCTCCGCCGGGCGCCTGACCGCCGCCACCGCACGTCCGGAGATGCCCCGGCGCGCTGACCCGCGAGGAGTGCTCCCGCGCTTGTTCCAGCCCGGGAGCACTCCTGGCGGGTACCTACACGGCCGCGGTCTCGGCCGGCGCCACCTGGATCGGGCGGTTGCCCAGCAGCCGCTCGATCAGTGGTGCGAACACGAGGCCGATCACGGCCCACAGCAGCGCCTGCGCGGCCACCGCGTACACGCGGAACTCGTACAGCAGGTCCGCGTCGAAGCCCGGGAACACGATGTCGCCGGCCTCGTTGCGCAGCGGCAGCGGGGTCTCCGAGGCGTGCCCGCCGTAGTCGGCGACGTTCGTCGGCAGCTTGCCGAAGTCCGGCAGCAGCGCGATCAGCAGGCCCGCGGCCACGACGAACGCCGCGCCCGCGACGAGGGTCGCGTTCCAGGTGCCCAGGCGCGGCTTGAGGCGCTGGCCCAGGATCACGGCGAGGATCAGGAACAGTACCGAGGCCAGGACCATGATGAGGTAGTACGCGCTGCGCTGCCCGATCGTCTCCTCGTGCCCGACCGCGGGCGGGTTCGCCGGGTACTTGACGAACGGCACGAAGTAGATGGTCAGGAAGCCGGCGCCGGCGAGCAGCAGGGCCAGGCTGCGCGGGCGCAGGTTGCCCACCCGGCCCAGGCAGATCGCGTAGGCGACCGCGAACAGGGCGCCCATCGCGAGCCCGAACAGGACCATGCCCACGCCGATGCCGATGTTGCCCTGCACGGTGCGGCTGAACAGCTCCCCGCCCCCGTGCGCGTGGTCGGCCACCGCTCCGCCGGCGGCCGCGTGGTCCAGGGCGTCCTGGGCCTCGTCGCGGCCGCTTTCGTAGTCGACCGCGTCCTGGATCAGCGGCTCGGCGAAGATGCGCGCGAACACGAACGCGACAAGCCCGGCGAGGAGCCCGGCCAGGGCCCCCCGGGCGATGATTCGCTTCTCCATGGCCGCCGGCTCAGTGGCAGGGGAAGCCGAGGAAGTGCCGGCCGTCGTGCACGAACTCGTGCACGTGGGCGTCGCTGCCGAAGATCGACACCGCGCCCTGGTCGACGCCGATGAAGTAGTACAGCAGCAGGGCCAGTGCGGCGGTGCCGGCGAGCCAGACGAACGACCGGGACAGCGGGATGACGACCGGCTTGGTGACGACGGCCGGAGTTGACGACGACGCGCTCACGTGGAGCCTCCTTCGGGGATCGGGCGTCCCCCTTGTAGTGGCGGCGGACGGGGACCGGGTCTGACTCGCCGGGGAGACCCCGGCTCACAGTGGCGCGACCGTGCCGGACTTGCACCGGCTTCCTGTCACCGTCGATGCCGCCGACGCTACGGCCCGCGTCGGGGCAGCGTCAACGCGGGGTCCCCGCCAGTGCCGCGGTTCACGATCTTGACCGAGATGCACGGAGTGTAGTTGTTTGCTCACCCTTTGCGTGGGTAGCGGGTAAACGCCGTGATCGTCGCGAAGGGAACCGCCCGTAATTCGACGACCACTACAGCCAGGCGCGGCTCTTCTGGCTCAGCATGTCGCCGGTGGAGCGCGAGCACATCATCAACGCGTACACCTTCGAGCTCTCCCGGTGCTACCACCGGGAGATCCGCGAGCGGCAGCTGCTCAGCCTGGCCAACATCGACCCGGTGCTGTGCGCCGAGGTCGCCGCCGGCCTGGGCCTGCCCGCGCCGGCCCAGACGGTGCCCCTGGCCGAGCCCGAGCCGAGCCCCGCGCTGTCGCAGGTCGGCGAGGCGTGGCCGGCCGACGGGCGGGTCGTCGGCATCGTCGTCGGCCCGGACGCGGCGAGCCTCGAAGGGGTCGACGCGGTGCGCCAGGCGGCGCTGGCCGCGGGCATGGTACCGCTGGTCGTCGCCCCGCACGGCGGGATGATCGGCGACGTCGCCGTGCAGCGCACCTTCGCCGCGGACTGCGTCGAGCGCCTTCTTGAGCGCCGCGGGCTGCGTCGGCTTGGTCGGCGCGCCGGGCTTGAGCGCCAGCATCTTCGGGCCTCAGCTGCGCAAACGACCGAACCCACTGCGGTGGAAGACCAGCGGCGCGGCGTCGTGGTCGGCGTCGAGGTCGTGGATGCGCAGCAGCACGATGTCGTGGTCGCCGGCCGGGTACTCCTCGTGGATGCTGCAGTCCAGCCACGCGCACGCGCCGTCGAGCAGGATCTCCCCTTCGCGGCTCTCCCGCCACGTCGCGCCGGCGAAGCGGTCGCCGCCGCGCTGTGACAGCTGCCGGCCCAGGCGCTCCTGGTCGGCGGCGAGCACGCTGACCCCGAGCCGCCCGGCCCGGCGCAGCACCGGCCACGTGGTGGAGGTGCGGGCGATGCACACCGAGGCCAGCGGCGGGTCGAGGGACACCGACGTGAACGAGCTGGCGGCGAGCCCGACCGGGATGCCGTCGACGACGGCGGCGATGGCGGTGACGCCGGTCGGGAACGCGCCGAAGACGCGGCGCAGGTCGGCGGGGGAGAGCAATGCGGGAGCGGTCATCGGTTCGGCCCTGCTTTCCGCTGGTGTACCTGTCATGTCGAGTCTAGCCGAAGTCCTACTAAAACGATAGGGATAGGTGTGATCGCAGGGTCGTCCCGGCGTACGTGGTCCGGAACAGCCCGCGCGACTGCAGCTCCGGCACCAGCCGGTCGACGACGTCCTCGACGGTGCCCGGCAGCAGCTGGGGCAGCAGGTTGAACCCGTCGACGACGCCGCCGTGCAGGTACCGGCCCCACTCCTCGGCGACCTGCCCGGGCGTGCCGACGAAGCTCTCGTGGCCGGGCGTGACCTCGATGACGAGCTGCCGGATCGACAGGTTGCGCGCGGCCGCGAGCTCCCGCCAGCCCGCGATCCGGGCCAGCTTCCCGGTGCGGTGCTCGATCGGGATCGTGCCGCGGGACGGGTCCAGCTCGTCGTCGGTCGGGTCGATGTCGGGCAGCGGGCCGTCCGGGTCGTAGCCGGAGAGGTCCTTGCCCCAGTACTGCTCCAGGAACGCGATCGCCCGGGGCCCGGTGGTCTGCTCCCGCTTGATCCAGCGGGCGCGCTCCTGCGCCTCGGCCGCGGTGTCGCCCAGCACGACCGAGGCGCCCGGCAGGATCCGCACCGCGTCCGGGGCCCGGCCGTGGGCGGCGAGGCGGCGGCGCAGGTCGGCCGCGTACGCGGCGGCCTTCTCGTAGGTCGTGTTCGCCGAGAACACCACGTCGGCATGGCGGGCGGCCAGCTCCCGGCCGCCGGGGGAGTCGCCGGCCTGGAACAGCACCGGGCGGCCCTGCGGGCTCGGCGGCACGGCGCCGACGGCGTCGAGCGTGAGGACGTCCCGGTCGGCCGCGACCCGCTCGCCGCGCCACAGCGCCTTCGCCGTCTCCACGAACGCGCCGGCCCGCTCGTAGCGCCGCTCGTGCGGCAGCCAGCCGCCGCGGCGGAAGTTCTCGCCGGTCCAGGCGTTGTCGGTGGTGACGATGTTCCAGCCGGCCCGGCCGCCGGAGACCGCGTCGAGGCTCGCCAGGCGGCGGGCCAGGTCGGCCGGGTAGTTGTACGTGGTGTTCTGCGTCGCGACGAGCCCGATGTGCGTGGTCTCGGCGGCCAGCGCGGCGAGCTGGGTGATGGCGTCGGGCCGCCCGGCCACGTCCAGGGCGTGCACGCTGCCGCGGTTCTCCCGCACGCGCAGCCCCTCGCCGAGGAAGAACGCGTCGAACAGGCCGCGCTCCAGGGTCTTGGCGACGTGGACGAACGTGTCGATGTGGGTGTGGTCGGCGAAGTCGGGCTCGGCCCACAGCAGGTTGGGCCCGACGCCGGTGAAGAAGACGCCGAGGTGCAGCTGGCGGGTCATCGCCCCTCCTCGCTTCGCTCGTCGGGGCCATGCCCCAGGAACTGTGCCAGCCGATGACCGGCCCCTACGCTTCGCTCCGGACCGGTCATGCGGTCCTCCGGGCGAGCGCGTAGCGGTTCTCGGGCCGCGGCAGGCCGAGCGCCTCCCGCAGGGTGCGGCCGGCCGCGGGACGGTCGGGTGCCGGGGGCAGCGGCACGTCCTCGTGCCAGAAGTGCACCCCGTCCACGAAGCCGCGCAGCCGGTCGATGTCGAACGACCACGGCACCGACGCGAACACCAGCGGGGCGCCGGCGGCCCGGGCCCGCTCGGCCCGCTGCTCCCAGGCCGACGGCCCGACGAGCGCGATGTCGAGCCGGTCGGTGACGCCGAGCGAGTCCCAGCCGATCACGACCACCTGGCCCTGGGGCGGCCGCGGCGTGATGAGCGGGCCGGCCACCGAGAACCGCTCGCTCTCGAAGTGCACGTGGTGCACGCGCCGCGGGTCGAGGAACCGGCCCGTGGCCACGTCCTTGATGACCGCGTCGTCCTCCCACGAGTCCCACAGCCCGCGGGCGACCTTGACCACGTCGGCGACCTCGGCCGGGTCCACGCCGGTGCGCCCGACGGTGGCCAGGGCGGCCGGCTCCGCGGTGGCCCCGACCACCCAGCCGGCCCGGCCCAGCGACGCGTGGTCGAGGCTGGCCAGCTGGGTGGCGAGGTGGAACGGCTCGGTGGTGCTCGTGTGCAGCGTCGGCGCGAGGCCGATCCGGGTCGTCCGGCGGGCCAGGAACGCGGCCCGGACGCCGGCCTCCACGCCGCCCCGCAACGGGTCGTCGGGGAAGGTCACGAAGGCGTACCCGGCGTCCTCGGCCGCCCGCACGCGCCGTTCGAGGGACTCCAGGTCGGGCGCGTCGACCTCGACTGAGAAGAGCATCAGGCCGCCCCGCCCACGAGCGCGGGCACCCGCACGACCCGGAAGGCTGTGTGCCGCCGCAGCTCGAAGCCGATGGACTCGTACAGCCGGATCGCGTTGGTGTTGGCCGCCGCCGCGTGCAGCAGCGGCCGCTCGCCCCGGGCCCGGATGCCGTGCGCCACCGCGCGGACGAGACGGGTGGCGAGACCCTGGCCGCGGTACGCCGGGTCGGTGCAGACCGCCGAGATCTCGGTCCACCCGTCCAGGTGCAGCCGCTCCCCGGCGAGCGCGACCAGCCGGCCCTCGTGCCGGATGCCGAGGTACGTGCCCAGCTCGATGGTCCGCTCCTTGAACGGCCCCGGCCTGGTCCGCGCGACGAGATCGAGGATCTCGGGCACGTCGGCCGCGCTCAGCACGACCGCCTCCGGCTCGGGCCGGGCCTCGACGGCGACGTCGAGCATCTGCACCCCGCCGGCCTCCTCGACGACCTCCCACGTGGCCGGCGGGGCGGGCCCGTCGCCGGTCACGGCGATGGTCGCGCCCGGCCCGGCGAGCGCGGCCACGTCCGGCCACACCTCCGGCCCGGCATCGGGGTGGACGGTCAGGAACGGCGCGACGTCGGGCTGGTACCGCACGGCGTCGCCGACGGCCTCGGCGAAGCGCGCGTGCGGCCCGTGCAGGGCATGCCAGGCGGGGTTGTCCAACGGGTGCATGGTCATCGTGCGGCCTCTGGTTCGAGTGTGGGTACGGCGGCGAGCAGGGTCCGGGTGTAGTCGTGCGCCGGGTGGTCGAAGACGTCGCCGACGGGCCCCTGCTCGACGACCCGGCCCTCGTGCATGACGAGCACCCGGTCGGCGAGGTGGTGCACGACGCCGAGGTCGTGGGAGATGAACAGCAGGGCGGTGCCGTCGGCGGCCTGCAGGTCGGCGAGCAGGTCGAGCACCTGGGCCTGGATGGACACGTCGAGCGCGGAGACCGGCTCGTCGCAGACCAGCACGTCCGGGCGCGGCCCGACGGCGCGAGCGATCGCCACCCGCTGCCGCTGCCCGCCGGAGAGCTCGCGCGGGTGCCGGCCCAGATGCGCGGCGCCGAGCCCGACCCGCTCGAGCAGCTCCACGACCCGGTCCCGGCGGGCGCCGCCCCCCAGCTCGAGGGGCTCGGCGACGAGCTTCTCCACGGTGTACCGCGGGTCGAACGACGAGCGCGGGTCCTGGGCGATGACCTGGACCCGACGCCGCAGCGCCCGCCGCCGCCGCTCCGGCACCCCGCTCCACGGGACCGCGCCGAGGTGGACGGCGCCCGCCTCCGGCTCGAGCAGGCCCAGCGCGATCCGGGCGAGGGTGGTCTTGCCGGACCCGGACTCCCCGACCACGCCGAGGGTCTCGCCGCGGGCGAGGGTGAAGCCGACGTCGTCGACGACGTGCCGGTCGCCGTAGTGGTGGTGCAGGCCCTCGGCCCGCAGCACGATCCGGTCCGGCTGCACGGCGCGCGGCGGCAGCGGCTGCCGCGCGGTGCTGCTCAGCCGCAGCCCCTTCGAGGCGGCGGTGGGCACGGCGGCCAGCAGGAGGCGGGTGTAGTCGTGCCGCGGCTCGGTGAGCACCTGCGCGGTCGGACCCTGCTCGACGACGATGCCGTCGTGCATGACCAGCACCCGGTCGGCGAGGCCGGCCACGACGGCCAGGTCGTGGCTGACGAGCAGCAGCGCCGACCCGGCGGCCCGGCGCTCGGCCAGCAGCCGCAGCAGCTGGGCCTGCACGGTGACGTCCAGCGCGGTGGTCGGCTCGTCGGCGATGAGCAGCGGCGGGTCGGCGGCGATGGCCGAGGCGATGAGCGCGCGCTGGCGCAGGCCGCCGGAGAGCTGGTGCGGGTACTGCCGCGCCCGCTCGGCCGGCTCGGGCACGTGCACGGCCTCCAGCAGGGCGGCGACCCGGGCCTCGCGCTCGCCCGGCGCGACGGTGCCGTGCACCCGCAGCACCTCGCCGATCTCCCGGCCGACCCGGTTGAGCGGGTCGAGGGAGACGAGCGCGTCCTGCAGCACGAGCCCGGCGACCCGGCCGCGGAGCCGCCGCCACTCCCGGTCGGTGAAGCCGGCGGTGTCGCGCCCGTCGAGGCGCAGCGTGTCGGCGTGCACGTCCGCGGTGGGGCCGGCCAGGCCGACGAGGCTGCGCGCGGTGACGCTCTTGCCCGAGCCGCTCTCGCCGACGATCGCCACGCACTCGCCCGGCTCGACGGTGAAGCTGATGCCGCGCACGGCGTGGACCGGGCCCGGGAACGTGACCCGGAGGTTCTCCACTTCGACCAGCGGTGCCATCAGTGCCTGCCTTCGAAGCGGCGCTGGAGCCGCCGGCCGACGGCGGTCAGCGAGATGACGGTGACGGTGAGGGCCGCGCCGGGCAGGATCGCCGACCACCACGCCACGCGCAGGTAGTTGCGGCTCTCCGAGAGCATCGCGCCCCACTCCGGCGACGGCGGCTGCGGGCCCATACCGAGGAACGACAGCGCCGAGGCGTTGACGATCGCGGTGCCGAGGCCGATGGTGGCCAGGATCGGCAGCGGGCCCAGCACGTTGGGCAGGATGTGCCGCCAGGCGAGCCGGGCCCGGGACAGGCCGAAGGTGACCGCCTGCTCGACGTAGCCGGAGCGGCGTACGAGCAGCGTCTCGGCCCGCACGATCCGGCCGTAGCGGGGCGCGAACGCCAGGGCGATGGCAAGGATCAGGCTGGGCGTGCCGGGGTCGGTGAAGGCGATGAACAACAGCGCCAGCAGTACCTCGGGAAAGGCCGACAGCACGTCGAGGGCCCGGCTGAGCACCTCGTCGGCCCAGCGCGGCGCGAGCCCGGCGAGCAGGCCCACGAGCCCGCCCGCGACAAGCGACAGCAGGGTGGACGCGGCCCCGATGGCCAGGGAGTAGCGGGCGCCGTACACGGTGCGGGTGAACACGTCCCGGCCGAGCTGGTCGGTGCCGAACCAGTGCTCGGCGCTCGGCGCCTGCAGGGCCGCGAGCGGGTCGGCGGCGAGCGGGTCGGCGCCGGCGAGGAGCCGGGGAGCGAGCGCGGCGAGCACGACGACGGCGAGGGCCAGCGCCGGGACCCACCACCACCGCAGCAGGCGGGGCGTCGCGGCCGGGACGGGCAGGGCGATGGACATGGTCAGCCTTTCCGCAGCCGCGGGTCGACGAGCAGGTACGTGAGGTCGGCGAGGGTGCTCAGGCCCACGTAGATGGCGGCCGAGAGCATCACCACGGCGAGCACCACCGGGATGTCCTTGGTGCCGACCGCGTCGGTGGCGACCTGGCCCAGGCCGGGCCGGCCGAACACCCGCTCCACGACGACGGCGGCGCTGAGCAGGAAGCCGATCAGCGTCCCGGCCAGGGTGACGGCCGGCAGCAGGGCGTGGCGCAGCGCGTGCCGCCACAGCAGCGCCGACCGGGTCAGCCCCCGGGAGCGGGCGGTCACCGCGAACGGCTCGTCCAGCGCCCGTTCGAGGCCCTCGCGCAGCACCTGGCTGAGCAGCCCGCCGATCGGCAGGGCGAGCGACAGGGCGGGCAGCACGATCGCGGACAGGTCGCGGTCGCCGGAGACCGGGAACCAGCCGAGCCGGAACGAGAAGACGCTCAGCAGCAGGATGCCGATGAGGAACCCGGGCGCGGAGACCACCGAGAGCTCCAGGGTCGAGACCAGGCCGCGGATCCAGCGGGCCCGGCCGGTGCTCACCAGGGCCAGCGCCACCGCGATGACGGCGCTGAACAGGCAGGCGACCAGGGTCAGCTTCACCGTCGGCCAGACCTGGCTGCCGATGATGTCCACGACCGGGCGCTGCAGCACGTAGGAGCGGCCGAAGTCGCCGTGCAGCAGCCGCCACAGGTACGTGACGTACTGGATCGCGGCCGGGCGGTCGAGGCCCAGGTCGGCCGCGATCTGCGCGCGGATCTGCGGGGTGTCGGGCCCGTCGCCGACGAGGGTGTCGACGGTGTCGCCCGGGGCCAGGTGCAGCGCCAGGTAGGCGGCGGTGGCGGCGGCCCAGAGGACCACCGCCCCGCTGCCGAGGCGCCGCAGGACGGGACGCCACATGCCGGTTACCTACTTCCCGATCCAGAGGTTGTACGCGCTCGCCGGTACGCCCGCGGTGGGCTCGAAGCCGACGCCGCCGATCTTCTTCTGCGCGGCGATCTGGTCGGCCGGGGCGTAGAGCGGCAGCAGCGTCGCGTTGTCCGTGAGGGTGCGCTGGATGCCGGTGTAGAGCTCCTTGCGCTTGGCCGGGTCCGTCGTGGCCGAGCCGGCCGCCACCTGGGCGTCGAGCTCCGGGCTGGTGAAGCCGTGCCGGTTGATGGGCGCGCCCTTCGGCACGATCAGGGTCAGCGCGGCGCCGGCGTCGGTGTCGGCGCGGGAGTTGTCGAAGACCTCGAACTCGTTCTTGTTTGTCGCGTCGGTGGCGGTGCCCTGGTCGACCACCTTCACCTGCAGGTCGATGCCGGCGCTCTGCTTGACCGCGGCCTGGACGGCCTGGGCGAGGATGTCGCGCTTGTCGCGCACGAACGGGGCGGAGAGCACGATGCGCACCGTGAGCCGCTTGCCGTCCTTGGTCCGGAAGCCCTCGGCGTCCTTGGCCTGCCAGCCGGCCTGGTCGAGCAGGCTGTTGGCCTCGGCCGGGTTGTTGCCGTAGGTCTTCTCCAGCGAGGCGTCGTAGTACGGCCCGGACGGGCTCAGCACGCTCCAGGCCCGGGTCGCGGTGCCGCGGTACACGCCCTGCAGCACGCCGTCGACGTCGACCGCGTCGCGGAAGGCCTTGCGCACCTTGATGTCGTCGAAGGGCGCCCGGGTCTGGTTGAAGTAGTAGTTGTACGCCGTGCCGCTGTTGAGGTGCTGGGCGAACTGCAGGTTCGGGTCGGCCTTGACCAGGCCCTGCTCGGTGGCGGGCACGCCCTCGATCACGTCGACCTGGCCGGAGGTGAGCGCGCCGACGCGCACCGAGGACTCCTTCAGGAAGCGGTAGGTGATCTCGTCGAGGTAGGCCGCGCCCTGGTGCCCGGCGTTGGCCGGGGCCCAGTTGTAGCCTGGGTTCTTCTTGTAGTGGACCTCCTGGCCCTTGCTGTAGCGGTCGAGGATGAACGGGCCGGTGCCGACCACGTCCGGGCCGCCGGCCTTGAGGTTCGGGCTCTTGAGCGACTTCGGCGAGACCTGGGCGCCCTGCGGCGAGGCGAAGAAGTCGAGGATGAGCACGTCGGGCTGCTTGAGGTCGACCTCGACGGTGTAGTCGTCGACGACCTTCGCGCCCGCGTAGTTCTTCAGCTGGGTCGAGGTGACGCCCGGCGCGTAGCCCGGCACGAGGAGCTGGTCGAGGTTGGCCTTGACCGCTGCGGCGTTGAACTTGTCGCCGTCCTGGAAGGTCACGTCGTCGCGGAGCTTGAAGGTGTACGTCCGGCCGTCGGCCGACACGTCGTAGGACTTCGCGAGCCAGGGCACGTACCCGCCCTTGTCGTCGTGCGTCAGCAGCGCCTCGAAGCTGTTCCAGACCAGCAGGCGGGCCTTGGCCTGGGCGTAGAGGTGCGGGTTGAAGGTCACGGGCTCGGTCTCCACGGCCCATGTGAGGCTGCCGCCGGACACCGGAGCGCCGGCGCCGGCACCGGGGTCGCCGGCCGCGGCGCCACCGCAGCCGGCGGCCAGGAGGGCGACCGCGGCCAGCGTCGATAGGTATTTACGCATGAGGATGCCTCGATTTCGGACGGCGAAGACCCGGCGCGGACGAGGGTCGCTCGGGTGGTGTCGGCAAGTGCAACAGCGACCCTGCGTGACTGTCAACGGTCGATGGGCATTCCTGTCGGGCATGTCACGCGGGTCTCGTCAAATACCTATCATGCATGTAGGATTAGTCGGCTATTGCTTCCGGCGTGACGGAGGTCCCCATGTCCAAACTGCCCCGCTCCAGCCGTCTGGCCAGCCCGGTTGACACCGCGGTCCACGGCGAGTACCGCATAACCCAGCGCCCCGACGACCCCCGGCCGCTGTACCGGTTCGCCGATCAGGTAGGTCCCGATCCCGAACCCGGCCGTTACCACCTCTACGCGGGCTGGTTCTGCCCGTGGTCACAGCGAGTCACCATCGCCCATGCGCTCGCCGGGCTCCAGGACGTCGTCACGGTGTCCTTCGTGGACAACCGGCGCGACGGGCGCGGCTGGGCGTTCCGGGAGCGCTACGGCCCCGACCCGGTCAACGGCTTCACCCTGCTGCGCCACGCCTACGAGGCCACCGAGGAGGGCTTCGACGGGCACGTGAGCGTGCCGGCGCTGTGGGACCGCCACCTCGCCCGGGTGGTCAGCAACGACTTCAAGGGCATCGGCATCGACCTGGCCACCCGGTTCCGCAAGGTCGCCACCCCGGTCGTGGACACGTACCCCGAGCACCTCCGCGCGGAGATCGAGGACACCGACGTCAGGGTCGACTCCGGCGCCCGGCTGGCCGCGCTCGACGAGCGCCTCGCCGACCGGGAGTACCTCGTCGGCGGCGTGCTCACCGAGGCCGACATCCGGGTCTGGGTGCACCTGGCGCGCCTCGGGCCGCGCATCACCGAGTACCCGAACCTGTACCGCTACGCCCGCGACCTGTACCGGATCCCGGCGTTTCGTGACACGACCGACTTCACCACGTACCCGACGCCGGATTGGTCCCTCGCATGAGCAAACCCCTGCACCTCGCCGTCGCGCTGGACGGCGCCGGCTGGCACCCGGCCGCCTGGCGCGACGAGTCGGCCGCGACCGAGGAGCTGTTCACGCCGGAGTACTGGCTGCGCCTGGTCCGCCGGGCCGAGTCCGGCGCCCTCGACTTCGTCACCATCGAGGACTCGCCCGGCCTGGCCCCCGGCGATGCCGGGCACGTCCGCGGCCACCTCGACGCGCTGCTCATCGCCGCCCGCGTGGCCCCGCTGACCACCCACATCGGCCTGGTACCGACGGTGCTCACCACGACCACCGAGCCGTTCCACGTCTCGACCCAGGTGGCCACGCTGGACTACCTCAGCACCGGACGGGCCGGTTGGCGGCCCCGGGTCGCCGTCGACCCCGCCCGGATCGCCGAGATCGCCGCCGACCCGGCCCGCGTCGCCGCACTCTTCGAGGACGCCGCCGACCACGTCGAGGTGGTCCGGCGGCTCTGGGACAGCTGGGAGGACGACGCCGTCATCCGCGACGCCGCGTCCGGCCGGTTCGTCGACCGGGACAAGCTGCACTACATCGACTTCGAGGGCCGGCACTTCAGCGTCAAGGGCCCGTCCATCACGCCGCGGCCGCCGCAGGGACAGCCGGTCGTGACCGCGCTCGCCCACGCGCGGGTGCCGTACGAGTTCGCCGCGGCCGCCGCCGACGTCGTCTACGTGACGCCGGCCGACGCCGGGCACGCCCGGGCGATTGTCGAGGAGGTCCGCGCGCTCACCGACCGGCCGCTGCTGGTCTTCGCCGACCTCAACGTGTTCCTCGACCCGGCGCGCAAGGAGCGCCTCGACGCGCTGCAGCCGTTCACCAGCGATGCGGCGGTCTACACCGGCGACCCGGCCGGACTGGCCGACCTGCTCCTGCAGTGGCGCGCGGCCGGGCTCGACGGCTTCCGCCTGCGGCCGGGCGTCCTGCCGGCCGACCTCGACGCGATCGTCGACGGCCTCGTGCCGATCCTGCGCGAACGGGGCGCCTTCCGCACCGCGTACACGTCCACCACGCTGCGCGGGCACCTCGGCCTCCCCGAGGCCGCCAACCGCTACGCACCGCAGGGAGTTCCGGCGTGACCAAGCAGGTGATCCTCGCCGCGCACTTCCCCGGCGTCAACAACACCACGGTGTGGAGCGATCCGCAGGCCGGCAGCCAGATCGAGTTCGAGTCGTTCCGGCGCCTGGCCCGGACCGCCGAGCGCGGCAAGTTCGACTTCTTCTTCCTCGCCGAGGGCCTGCGCCTGCGCGAGCAGCGCGGCCGCATCCACGACCTCGACGTCGTGGGCCGCCCCGACAATGTCACCGTGCTGGCCGGGTTGGCCGCGGTCACCACCCACCTCGGGCTGACCGCCACCGTCAACTCGACGTTCAACGAGCCCCTCGAGCTGGCCCGCAAGCTCGCCTCGCTCGACCATCTCTCCGGCGGCCGGGCCGGCTGGAACGTGGTCACCTCGTGGGACGCGTTCACCGGCGAGAACTTCCGCCGGGGCGGCTACCTCGACCGCGGCGACCGGTACAGCCGCGCCGCCGAGGTCCTGCAGACGGTACGGGAGCTGCTGGACACCTGGGCCGCCGACGAGATCGTCGCCGACCGGGCCGCCGGCGTCTGGTCCCGCCACGCCGAGCCGGGCGCCTACACACACACCGGGCCGCATGTCGACATCCGGGGCAACTTCGCGGTGCCGCGCAGCCCGCAGGGCCGGCCGCTGATCATCCAGGCCGGCGACTCCGACGCCGGCCGGGAGTTCGCCGCCCGCGACGCCGACGCCATCTTCTCCCGGCACGGCACCCTCGAGGAGGGCAAGGCCTTCTACGCCGACGTCAAGGGCCGCATGGCCCGGCACGGCCGGCGCCCGGAGCAGCTGAAGATCCTGCCCGCGAGCACCTTCGTGCTCGGCTCCTCGGACGCCGACGCGCACGAGCGGGCCCACCACGTGCGCCGCCAGCAGGTCAGCCCGCAGACCGCGATCCTGCTGCTGGAGCAGTTGTGGAACAAGGACCTGAGCGACCACGACCCCGACGGGCCGCTGCCGTCGTTCGACCCGGTGCCCGAGCAGGACTCGATCATCAAGGGCCGGGCGCGGATGTTCGACGACCCGGTCGCGACGGCCCGGCAGTGGCGCGCCATCGCGCAGGAGAAGCAGCTGGGCATCCGCGATCTCGTCATCGAGCTGACGGGACGGCAGACCTTCATCGGTACCGCCGCCACCATCGCCGCCACGATCAACGACTTCGTGCAGCAGGACGCCGCGGACGGCTTCATCCTCGTCCCGCACATCATCCCCGGCGGCCTGGACGAGTTTGTCGACACCGTCGTGCCCCTGCTGCAGGAGCGCGGCGTCTTCCGTACCGACTACACCACCACGACCCTGCGCGAACACCTCGGACTGGCGCTATGAAATTCCTGGCCATCACCCTCATCGTCCACAACGGCGCGAAGTCGCCCCGGGAACGGCTGCGCGAGGTCGTCGACAACGCCGTCTTCGCCGAGGAGCTCGGCTTCGACGGCTTCGGCGTCGGCGAGCGCCACGAGCGGCCGTTCATCTCCTCCTCGCCGCCGGTCGTGCTCAGCAACATCGCGGCCCGCACCCGCACCATCCGGCTCTTCACCGCCGTCACCACGCTGAGCCTGCTCGACCCGGTCCGCGCCTTCGAGGACTACGCGACCCTCGACAACCTCTCCGACGGCCGGCTCGAGCTCATCGTCGGCAAGGGCAACGGCGCGGCGCAGGCCCAGCTGTTCCACGTGACCGCCGAGGACCAGTGGGACCGCAACCGCGAGGGCTACGAGCTGTTCACGAAGCTGTGGCGGGAGGACAAGGTCACCTGGTCGGGCCGGTTCCGCCCGTCGCTCACCGACGCCGAGGCGCTGCCCCGGCCGCTGCAGCAGCCGATCCGCATCTGGCACGGCAGCGCCACGAGCAAGGCGTCGGTGGAGCTGGCCGCGCAGCACGGCGACCCGCTGTTCTCGGCCAACGTCACAAACCCGGTCGAGCCCTACGAGGAGCTCGTCAAGCACTACCGGGAGCGGCTGGCCTTCCACGGCCACGACCCCGCCACCGCGCTCGTCGGCGCCGGCTCGGCCGGGTTCTACGTGCACGAGGAGTCCCAGGTCGCGATCGAGCGGTACCGCCCGATCTTCGAGGCGCGGCGTGCCTACGGCCCGGGGGTCTTCTCGTCCCTCGAGGACGCGATCGAGCGCGGTTCGACGCTGGTGGGCAGCCCGCAGCAGATCATCGACAAGGTCCACCGCTACCACGCGCGCCTCGGCCACGAGGTGATGCACGTGCAGGCCGACGCGGACGGCCTCACCGACAAGCAGCACCGCGCCTCCCTGGAGCTGTTCCAGTCCGAGGTCGCCCCGGTGCTGCGCCGCGAGATTCCCAGCCGCCCGTTCCCGGCCCCGGTGGTGAGCGCATGACGAGCAACGTTCCGCTGTCCATCCTCGACCTGGCCCCGATCAGCTCCGGCTCGGACGCCGGGGCGGCGCTGCGCACCACCATCGACGTGGCCCGGCGCGCCGACGCGCTGGGCTACCACCGGTACTGGGTCGCCGAGCACCACTTCGCCGCGGGAGTGGCCAGCGCCGCCCCGGCCGTGCTCATCGGCCTCATCGCCGCCGCGACCGACCGCATCCGGGTCGGCTCCGGCGCCGTCCAGGTCGGCTACTCCACCGCGGTGCAGGTGGTGGAGCAGTTCGGGCTCGTCGACGCCGTGTACCCGGGCCGGCTGGACCTGGGCCTGGGCCGTTCGGGCGGCAAGCCGGGCCCGGTCACCCTGTCGCCCGACCGGGAGGTGGACGGCCTGCTCATCCCGGCGCCGTTCGACTTCGCGCGGATGGCCGGCTCGCCGCGCTTCGCCCTGTACGCGGGCCTGCTGCGCCAGCCGGGCGCGACGCCGCCGCCGTTCGCCGAGACCGTCGACACCATCCAGGCCCTGATCGCGGGCACCTTCGAGCGCGACGGCCTCGACGTGCACGCGACGCCCGGCGAGGGGGCCAAGGCCGAGCTGTGGGTCCTCGGCTCCAGCGGCGGGGAGAGCGCCCGGGTGGCGGGGGAGCGGGGCCTGCCCTTCGCGGCCAACTACCACGTGTCGCCGTCCAGTGTGCTCGAGGCGGTGGAGGCGTACCGGTCGGCGTTCCGGCCCTCGGCCGTGCTCGACCGCCCCTACGTGCTCGTCTCCGCCGACGTCGTGGTGGCCGGGACCGAGGAGCGGGCGCGGCACCTGTCCACGCCGTACCGCCACTGGGTCCGCAGCATCCGCACGGGCAACGGCGCGATCCCGTACCCGACCCCGGCCGAGGCCGCCGCGCTGCCGTGGAGCGACGAGGACCAGGCCCTGGTCCGGGACCGCCTCGACACCCGGTTCGTCGGCACGCCCGGCCAGGTCGCGGCCCGGCTGCAGACCCTGCGCCGGGTCACGGGCGCGGACGAGCTGCTGGTCACCACGATCACGCACGATCCCGCCGACCGGGTGCGCTCCTTCGAGCTCCTGGCGGACGCCTGGCTTTAACCCCTCCGCAACCCCTGGCCTAGACTCCCGGCGGTGACCATCACCCCTACTCCGTTCGACGCCGCAGTGGCCCTGGTGCAGGACGGCCGCCTGGTCGAGGCCGAGGCCATCATGGTGCGCGAGCTCGACGCCGTCACCGCCCGCCACGGTGCCGGCACCCCCGCGTGGGCGTCGGCCCAGTGCGACCTCGGCAACGTGCTGCTCAACGCCGACCAGCTCGGCCGGGCCGTCGACTGCTACCGCGCCGCGGTGTCGGTGTCGCCCCGGGACCACCCGGACCTGCACAAGGACCACCTGACGTACCGCAGCAACCTCGGCCTCGCCCTGCGCCTGGCGGGCCGGCTCGACGAGGCCGAGGCGGAGCTGCGCGCGGGCCTGGCCGCCCGCGAGGCGTTCTACGGCCGCGAGCACGCCGGCTACGCCTTCGGCCTCGAGCCGCTCGCCGAGCTGCTGCTCAGCCGGGGCGACGTCGCCGGCGCCCGGCCGGTGGCCGAGGAGATGGTCACGAACCTCTGGGACAACGGGCACGAGCGGGTGGCGGTCGCGCTCGCGCTGCGGGCCGAGATCGCGCGCGCCGGGGACCCGCGGGCGGAGGCGTTCACCGACGCCGACCGGCTCCCCGGCCCCGTGCTCGAGCAGCTGGCCAACGCCGTGCGCCGGCGCATCGCGGACGGGGAGCCGCGGGTGTACCAGGGGCTGGTGCGCGACCTGGTGCGGCTCCTGGAAGCGCAGCTCGGCCCCGACCACCCGGCCACCCTGGGCGCCCTGTCGAGCCTGGCCAACCTCGGCCGCGACACCGGCGACCAGGCCGGGCGGGTCGAGGCCATCCAGCGGGTGCAGGCCGCCTACGACCGGCTGGGCCGCCCGGAGGACGCGCTCATGGCCGCGATGGGCCTGGCCCTCGCGCACGGCGAGGCCGGCGACACGGAGGCGGGCCTGCGCGCGTACGCGTCCGCGCACGAGCGCGCCGTGCGCCTCGGCCGCCCGGAGCCGGTGAGCCAGGTGCTGCGCAACTGGGGCCTCGCCCTGCAGGAGGCCGACCGCCCGCACGAGGCCGAGCCGTGCCTGCGCGACGCGGTGCGTATCGCCACGACGGGCGCCGACTACGAGCTGCTGGGCCGCGGCCGGATCGCGCTCGGCCTGTTCCTGCAGCACCAGAACCGCCTGCCCGAGGCCCGGACGGTCATCGAGGAGGGCCTGGCCGTGCTCGACCCGGTGCACCCGGACGCGATGATCGGCCGCAGCCACCTCGGCGCGGTGCTGGAGGGCCGCACATGCGGCTGCGGCGACATGCGGGCCACCCTCGCGGACGCGTTCCGCGAGTTCGTGCTGAGCAAGCTGCCCCCGGACCTGCTGGCCGACCTGCGCGTGCGGGTGGCCGACGGCGACTTCAAGATCGACGTCGAGCTGAACCGCGAGCCGGCCCCGCAGGAGCTGGACCACCTGAACCGCGTGGTGAGCGCCGCGTACGCCGAGTTCCGCCGCCGCCTCGTCGCCTGAGACAGTGCCCCCCATGGAGCAGCAGGAACAGGCCGGCGACGAGGTGCGGCGGCGCGTCGAGGAGAGCTTCGCGCGGCAAGGGCTCATGCGCCATCTCGGGGCGCGGCTCACGCACGTCGGGGTCGGCCGCGTGCACATCGCGCTCGACGCGCGGCCCGAGGTCACCCAGCAGCACGGGTACATCCACGCCGGGGCCACCAGCGCGATCGCCGACACCGCCGGCGGCTACGCGGCGCTGTCCGTGTTTCCCGCGGGCAGCGAGGTGCTGACGGTCGAGTACAAGCTCAACCTCCTGGCCCCGGCGGCGGGGGAGCGGATCGAGGCCGTCGGGACCGTGCTGCGCGCCGGGCGGACGCTCACCGTGTGCCGGGTCGACGTGTTCGCGGTGCAGGGCGGGGAGCGCAAGCTCGTCGCGGCCGGGCAGCAGACCCTCATCCAGCTCGCGGGCGAAGCGTAGCGACGGGGTCGCGGCGGGCGACGGTCGGCACTACCTCTCGTGCATGTCCACTCGGCGCTACAGCCGGCACGGCACCCAGAAGACGTAGTCGGCGGTGTAGGCCACCGACCGGGGCGCGTCGGAGCCGGGCGTGCAGGGGCCGACGGGCCCGACGCCGCCGGTGGTGTTGACGCGGCTGATGAACCGCACCGGGTCGAGCTCGCCCGGCGTGGTGTTCTCGTGGGCCGCCACGTGCAGCAGCAGCCAGGCGATGGTGCCGTCCTTCGGCACCGTCTGGTCGACCGCGCCGAGGATTGTCGAGTGGTCGACGTCGGACTGCCAGCGCGGCCCGGCGTAGTGGTGGATCGTGGTCGCCGGCCGGCCGTACCGCAGCAGGCTCGCCTCGGGCGTGGACTTCGCCGCCCAGGTGCCGGTCCCGTCGGGGTTGGCGGTGCAGGCGTAGGTCTGCGTGCCGGCCGTGACGCGGTAGGCCGAGCCGATGCGGAAGTCGCGTCCGGGCGTCGGCGCGCCGGCCGGCAGCCGGAACCGCCCGCCCGCGATCGCGTCGGTGCCGGCGGACGCCGAGCCGGTGCCGGCGGCGGTCAGGACCGCGGTGGCGGCGAGCACGATCGCGGCCGCGCCGCGCCGGCCGGGCCGCCGGGTGACTGATGTACGCATGAGCGCAGCCTAAGCGACGGCCCATCGATCGTTGCTGACGAATATCCTACAGCGGTTGGGTTGATCCCGCGGCCGCCGGGTTCCGTAAGCGCGGCTGTATCAGACGAGCTCGGTGCGCAGCTCGTGGGCGCCGTCCTCGCGGGTCATCTCGTAGTAGACGCGGTGGCGGCCGTCCGGGAGGGCGACCACGCTCAGGTAGCGCAGGCCGCCCGGCGCGTGCGGCGACGTCAGCGGCTCGCGGTCCGTCGCGGTCAGGGCGTCGAACGTGCCCGTGGCCACGCCCGTGCGCTCCTCCCAGTTCTCCTCCGCCGTCGCGCGGCCGTCGTAGGTCGCGACCACACCGTCCACTGTGGGCAGGACCGACGAGACCCGCACCCCGCGGGCGTCCCACGCGCCCGGGCGGCCGCTCAGCGCGACGCCGTGCCACTGCCAGGCGAGGCCGTCGGGGCTTGTCGCGTACCAGGTGGACATGCGGTCGGCGTGCTCGTCGGACTCGAGCGGGTGGCAGGACGCCCACAGGTGCCAGGCGGCGCCGTCGAAGTACACCACCGGGTCCTTGACGCCGATCGTCCGGTCGCCGGGCAGGACGGTCTTCGCCGGGGCGTCGGTGAGCTCGTCCGGCGTCGCCGCCTCGAGGACGTCGATGCGCCAGTGCTTGGTGCCGGGGGTCGCCACGCTGACGTACAGCCGCCACGGTCCTCCGGGCGTGCGCACGAGCGCCGGGCGCTCGAGGGAGGCGCCGCCGAAGCGGTCCTTGTGCACCTCGGCGATCGGGGTGAACCGGACGCCGTCGGTGGAGCGGGCCACGACGTTGGCGTAGCCGCGGCCCTCGCCGATGGGGCGGCGCAGGCGGTACGCGAGGTAGATGTCGTCCCCGTCCCGCCACGCGCTCGGCGCGCCCGCCCAGGTGCCGGTGCCCCCGTCGGGCGGGGCGACCGCCACGGCGGAGTCGTGCAGGCGGGGCAGTGGTGGCACAGGCAAGGTACGTCCCTTCACGGCTGGTAGCGGCTGGCGTGCTCGAGGCTGAGCCAGTCGGCGTACGACTCCCCGCTCACGTCCTCCAGCTTGCGGATCTCATCGGCGAAACGAGGCAGCAGGGTCGCCCGTTGCGCGGGGGTCACCCGCGGCCGTGACCCGTGCCGGCGGTGCAGCAGGCCGAGCAGCGGCGTGCGGACGGCCTTGCGCACGGGCAGGGGGAAATGGTGCCCGATGCGCCCGCCGGTGCGCAACGCGAGCCGGATGACGGCGTTCGCGGGCGTGTCGTCGACGAACCGGCGCACGTTCTCCGGCGGGGCCTCGGCCAGCAGGCCGGTCTCGACGCCGAGGAACGTGCACACCCGGTCGAGCGTCCCGGCCGGGCGGTCGCGCAGGTCGCGGTAGCGCAGCAGCAGCACGCGGGGGCGGTCGACGTGGGTGAGCAGGTGCTCGAGCTGGGAGCCGTACTGCCCGAGGCCGGTGTAGTGCCAGAACGCGGCCCAGCCGGCGGCCCTGCGCCGCGGCTCCAGCTCCACGGCGCGCAGGAAGTCGGCCTCGGACTCCAGGCCGGCGCCGAACAGGTGCGCCCAGTTGGAGTGGGCGCGGTCGACCGGGTCGCGCAGCACCAGGATGATCTTCACGTCGGGCAGCAGCTTGGCGATGCGGGCGTGCGAGTCCAGGTCGTGCAGGTAGAACGGGGTCGACTCGCCGCGCCGGGCGCCCGGCCGGGCCGCACTGAAGAGGGCTTCGTAGTCCTCCCGCCGCCAGACGTGCTCCTGGTAGGTCTGCACGTCGCCCGGGCCGCCGTGCCGGGGCGGCGGGCCGTCGGACAGGAAGAACTTGGGCTCCTTCACGGCGGACAGGAACAGGCCCGGGTGCGGGGCGAGCGCCGCGTGCAGCGCCGAGGTGCCGGCCTTGGGCACCCCGGCGATCAGGAAGTCGGGAAGGCTCATGAGACCCCTCTCGGGACGTCGCCGCACAGGGTGATCCGGTGCACCGCGGTCAGCCAGCTGGCAGTCGGCCCAGTTCGTGTCCCCGCCCGCCGGCGGCAGCGTCACCGCGCGCAGGATCGAGCCGAGCGGCGGGCGCGGCATGAATGTCACGTCGGTGTGCCACACGTCGGCGAGACCCCGGCCGGCAGCCCGCCGGCGACGCCGACGGCCGAGCCGATGAGGATGCGGCGCGGCGGGGCGGGGCGGGGCGGGGCGGTCAGACGGCGTGGGCCGGACACGGGCACGCGCAGGTCCGGCCGCAGTCGACGTGCCGCCGACAGGTCAACCGGAGCGAATTCATGCCGTCACGGTAGACAATGGGGACGCTTCCCGTCAATACCTACCGGGTAGATATTCAATTGACGCCGACGAATCCTGGCACCGGAACATCTTGACGGACATCGATAATGGTGATTATGTCACGGGACATGGTGACCCCCCGAAAACTTCTCACCCCCGTCCTCGCCGCGCTGCTCATCGGGCTCGCGGCCGGACCGGCCGGCGCCAACCCCGGGCCGCCGGTCACCGACGACACGCCCGCCAACACGTGGGGCGCGACGCTGGCGTCGATCGGCGACGACGACGTCAACGTCGCCTGGAACGGCGCGCTGCACATCGCCGACCCGACCCAGGTGCCCGACGGCCAGCGCGCGCCGGTCGTGTCCGGCATGCTCGTACTCGCGCCGCACGCGCTGACGACCCCGGCCAACCTGGTGCGGGCGTTCACGACGACGGCGACGACCGGCGTCGACGTGGAGTACCGCGGCGAGAGCGCCGACGAGACCTGGTCGGAGTGGACGCCGGCCGGCACCCCGCTCGCCCAGGACGTGGCGACCGTCCAGGTGCGGGTCGTGCTGACCGGAGCGGGCGCGGCCGTGAGCGCGGTGGCGCTGGTGGCCTCGCACCGGACTGCGCCCGCCGGGCTCGCGGCGGCCGGCAACGTGTACCGGGTCTACGCGACGCGCGAGGGGCTTGTCGGCGGTACCACCGCCAACGGCCACGTCATCGTCAGCCGCGACCATTTCGTGGCCCTGCCGTCGCGCCGCGGCCTGGCCCCCAAGGGCACCGGCGACTACACGGTGCGGGTCTGCACCACCAGTGGCGCGCGGTGCGAGTTCGCGCCGGTGTGGGACGTCGGGCCGTGGAACACCACCGACGACTACTGGAACCCGGCCTCCACCCGCCAGTCGTGGACGGACCTGCCGCAGGGTCGCCCCGAGGCCCAGGCGGCGTACCAGAGCGGCTACAACGGCGGCAAGGACCAGTTCGGCCGTACCGTCGCCAACCCCGCCGGCATCGACCTGGGCGACGGCGTGTTCTGGGACGGCCTGCAGCTCACCGACAACTCGTGGGTCGACGTCGCGTACCTCTGGACGGGCAGCGGCGTGCGCGGCGTCATCGGCAGCGGGCCCCTGAACATCCGGGCCGGCGCCGGAACGACCTTCGCGAGCAAGGGCTACGCCGCCACCTACGCGCAGGTGCCGATCGAGTGCTGGGTCACCGGCCAGTCGGTGGCCGGCCCCTACGGCACCACGACGCGCTGGGACCGGATCGGCACCGGTCAGTACATCAGCCACTCGTACGTGTCGAAGACCACCGGCGGCACCGCCCCGGCCTGCTGACGCCAACCGATCCAGGGTAAGGCTAAATACTAGTTTTCCGATAGGGATTGACAACAAAGGCGCGGCGTTTCTACGGTGCTCCATACCTGGCCGTCCGGATGGAGCACCGCCGTGACCGACACCGCAACCCTGCCGTCGCCCCCCGTCGACCGGTTCGACCCGCAGATCGCCCAGCGCCGGGTGACGCCGCGCCTGCGGCCGTGGCGCTGGGTCGTCAGCGCCGTCGTGCTGGTGGTGCTCACCCAGTTCGTCGTGGGCGTCTTCACCAACAGCCACTACGAGTGGTACAAGTTCTGGGCCTTCTTCACCCGCCAGTCGATCCTCGACGGTGTCGTGGTCACGCTGGAGGTGGTCGGGCTCAGCGCCGTCTTCGGCCTCGTACTCGGCGTGGTCGTCGCGCTCGGCCGGCTGTCGAGCAACCCGCTGCTCGGCGGCCTGGCCTGGGCCTACGTATGGTTCTTCCGGGCCCTGCCGCTGCCGCTGCTGCTGATCATCACGTTCAACTTCTCGTACTTCTACCCGCGCCTGGGCATCGGCGTGCCCTGGGGTCCCGTCTTCGCCGAGGTGCGGACGAGCGCGCTGACGCCCCTGGCCATCGGGGTCATCGCGCTGAGCCTGAACGAGGCGGCCTACGCGGCCGAGGTGATCCGCGGCGGCATCCTGTCGGTCGAGCACGGCCAGATCGAGGCCGCGACCGCGCTGGGGCTGTCCAAGGCGCGGCAGCTGCGCCGGATCGTGCTGCCGCAGGCGCTGCGCTCGATCGTGCCGGCGTACGGCAACCAGCTCATCGGCCTGATCAAGGCGAGCTCGCTGGTGTACTACGTGTCGCTGCTGGACGTGTTCGGCGCGGTGTTCGTGCTGGAGTCGCGCCACCCCGAGTCGCTGGTGCCGATCCTCATCGTCGGCGCCGCCTGGTACCTGGTGATGACCGCCGTGCTCTCGGTCGTGCAGTTCTACGTCGAGCGGTACTACGCCCGCGGTACCGCCCGCGCGCTGCCGCCCACGCCGATCCAGCGGCTGCGGCGGCTCGTCGGTGTCCGCCTGACCCGGAGGGGCTTCTGATGGCGGCCACCGCGCTGGAGATCCGCAACGTGCACAAGGCCTTCGGCCTCCGGGAGGTGCTCAAGGGCGTCGACCTGACCGTCCGGCCGGGCGAGACGGTGGCCGTCCTCGGCCCCTCGGGCTCGGGCAAGTCGACGCTGCTGCGCACCATCAACCACCTCGAGCAGCCCGACCTCGGCTACGTCGCCGTGCACGGCGAGCTGATCGGCGTCGAGGTGCGCGGCACGCACCTGCACGAGCTGCCGGAGCGCACGGTCCGCGGGCAGCGGACCCGGATCGGCTTCGTGGCCCAGAGTTTCAACCTGTTCCCGAACCTGACCGCGGCCGGCAACGTCGCCGAGCCCCTCATCGCGCACAAGCGCCTCGCCCGGCCCAAGGCGCACCAGCGGGCACTCGAGCTGCTGGCCCGGGTCGGGCTGGGCGACCGCGGCGATGCGTACCCCCGCCACCTTTCCGGCGGCCAGCAGCAGCGCGTCGCGATCGCCCGCGCCCTGGCGCTGGAGCCGAGCCTGCTGCTGTTCGACGAGCCGACGTCCGCGCTCGACCCCGAGCTCGTCGGCGAGGTGCTGTCGGTCATCCGCCGGCTCGCCGAGCTCGGCACGACGCTCGTCATCGTCACCCACGAGATCGGCTTCGCCCGCGAGGTCGCCGACACCGTCGTCTTCATCGACGAGGGCGTGATCGTCGAGCAGGGGCCGCCGGCCGACGTGCTCACCAACCCGCAACAGTCCCGCACCCGCGAGTTCCTCGCGAAGGTGCTGTAACCCTGAGGAGAACCGTGAAACCAGCAGCGGCCTTGACGCTCGCCATCGTCCTTGTCGCGGGCCTCGCCGGCTGCGGCAACGGCGACGAGGCGGAGGCGGGCACCGGCGCGGCCGCCGGCACCGTGAGCATCGGCGCCCAGGCCAACGGCATCGCCAAGCCGGCCGAGCTCAAGGTGGACAAGCAACAGAGCATCGCCGACGAGGTACCGGACGCCGTCAAGTCCGACGGCAAGCTCACGATCGGCCTGGGCGCCCTGCCCACCGGCTTCCCGCCGCTGGCCTTCGTCGGCGACGACGACAAGACCTTCACCGGCGCGGAGCCCGACCTCGGCCGCCTCGTCGCCGCCGTGCTCGGCCTGAAGCCCGAGTTCAACAACGACACGTGGGACAACCTGTTCGTCGGCATCGACTCGGGCAAGAACGAGCTCGGCTTCTCGAACATCACCGACACCGAGCAGCGCAAGGAGAAGTACGACTTCGCCTCCTACCGCCAGGACAACCTCGGCTTCGCGGTGAAGGGCAGCAACACCTGGAACTTCGACAAGGACTACACCAAGCTCGCCGGGCTCAAGGTCGCGGTCGGCGCGGGCACCAACCAGGAGAAGATCCTCGTCGCCTGGCAGGACAAGCTCAAGAGCGAGGGCAAGGCGCTCGACATCAAGTACTTCGCCGACACCCCGAGCACGTTCAAGGCGCTCGTGTCCGGCCAGATCGACGCGTACTTCGGGCCGAACCCCGGCATCGCGTACCAGATCAGCAAGACCCAGGGCACCGCGGACGTCGTGCGCAACGCCGGGGTCTACTCCGGCGCGGGCGAGTCGCTGCAGGGCCTGATCGCCGCGACCACCAAGAAGGACAACGGGCTGATCAAGGCGGTGGCCGACGCCATCAACTACCTGATCCAGAGCGGCCAGTACAAGCAGTGGCTGGCCGCCTACAACCTCGACACCGAGGCCGTGGCGACCTCCCAGGTGAACCCGCCGGGCCTGCCGAAGTCGAACAAGTAGCGCGCCGCAGGCCCTGGCTCGTGGCACGTTTCCGGGATTTGTCCGGCCCCGCGTCTCCCTAATGTTCATGGCATCACTTCGCAGGACATTTACTTCAGGGAGATAGAGACATGAGCGACGTCGACTACGGGCAGTACGAGGCGGGCCAGGAGAGCGGCGAGCTGGACCAGCTGCACCAGGCTTCGGGCGCCGAGGCGGACGCCAGCAGCCAGTTCGGGGTGTACGAGCAGGACCACTCGGCGGCCGAGTCCACGGACTACTCGACGGGCCACCACGAGGAGCTGGACCAGCCGGGCGTTCTGCACTACGAGTCGGACGACTACACGAACTACAGCCACGACGCGTCGGTCGACGACCACGTGTTCGCGGCCGAGGGCTCCGAGTCCTCGCACCAGGCCGAGTTCTCCGAGCTCGACGCCCTGCAGGAGCGCTTCGGCAGCGCGTTCGCCCAGGGCACCGTCTTCAGCGCCACGGGTGTCGCCGCCAACTGACCCGAGGACTGCAGCACGGCCGGTCTCCTGTGGAGGGGTGACCGGCCGCGCTGCTTTTTCAGGCGCAGGCGACACAGGTGCGGGCGGCCGGACGGGCCAGCAGGCGTTCGGGCGGGATCGGGCGGCCGCAGCGCTCGCAGACGCCGTAGGTGCCCGCGTCCAGGCGGGCCAGCGCGTCGTCCAGGTCGGTCAGGCGGCGGCGGGTGGCCTCCAGGACCGCGGTCAGCTGGGCCCGCTCGTAGGCGATGGTGCTGCCCTCCGGGTCGTGCTCGTCGTCGGCGTTGGACTCGCGGGACGCCTCGAAGACCGAGCGCAGGTCGGACTCCAGCGCCCGCACCTCGGCCGCCGCCTCGTCGCGGCGGCGCTGCAGCCGGTCCCGGTCCACGCCTGCGACCCTACGGGACCCAGCGGTACTCCACCTCCGGCCGGCCCGCGCCGCTGCCGTAGCGCAGATGGCGGGCCGCGGCGCCGCGCTCGGCGAGGTACTCCAGGTAGCGGCGGGCGGTGACCCGGGACGCCTGCAGCGACTGGGCGACCTCGGCCGCGGACAGGCCGCCGGACGCCGCCCGGATCAGGTCGGAGACCGCCGCCAGGGACTCGGGGCTCATGCCCTTCGGCAGGTGGGTCGGGGAGCGGCCGCGCAGGATCGCCAGCAGCCCGTCGACCTCGCCCTGGTCGGCGACGGCCGCCGAGCGCGCCAGCCGGGTGCGGTACTGCCCGTAGCGCTCCAGCTTCTCGCGCAGCGCCGCGAACGCGAACGGCTTGAGCAGGTAGTGCACGATGCCCTGCGACACGGCGGCGCGCACGACGTCGAGGTCGCGGGCCGAGGTCACCGCCATCACGTCGGCCGGGTGGCCGGCCGCCCGCATCGCGCGCACCAGGTCCATGCCGTGCATGTCGGGCAGGTTCATGTCCAGCAGCACCAGATCCACGCGCTCGCGCTCCAGCACGCGCAGCGCCTCCGCGGCCGTCGCCGCCCTGGCCGCCACCGCGAAGCCGGGGACGCGCTCGACGTACATCACGTGCGCGTCGGCGGCGATGGGCTCGTCCTCGACCACGAGCACCCGGATCACGGGGCACCGACCAGGACCCGCACCGTGAACGCGGCGCCGTCGACGTCGATGGCGCCGCCGTGGCGGTGCACCACCTGGCCCACGAGCGCCAGGCCCAGCCCGCGGCCCATGGGCGCCGCCGCGGCGGGCTTGGTCGACCAGCCGCGCTCGAAGGCGTGCGTGACGTCGGCGGGGTCGAGGCCGGGTCCGCTGTCGGCCACGCGCAGCACGAGCTCACGACCGCGCCGCAGCGCCGCGAACTCGACCCGGCGCGGGGGCGGGGCGGCCACGGCGGCGTCGATGGCGTTGTCGAGCAGGTTGCCCACGATCGTGACGAGGTCCCCGGGCGGGAGCATTGCCTCCGGTACCTCCGCATCCGGAGCGACCTCGAGCTCCACGCCGCGCTCGGCGGCCTGCGCGGCCTTGGCGAGCAGCAGCGCCGCCAGCACCGGCTCCCGCACGGCTCCGACCACGCGGTCGGTGAGCCGCTGGGCGACCGCGAGCTCGTTGGCGGCGAACTCGATCGCCTCCTCGGTGCGGTCCAGCTCGATCAGGGACAGCACGGTGTGCAGGCGGTTCGCGGCCTCGTGGGCCTGGGCGCGCAGGGCCTCGGCGAAGCCGCGCACCGAGTCGAGCTCGCCGGTGAGCGCCTGCAGGTCGGTGTGGTCACGCAGGGTCACGACGGTGCCCAGCACGCCGTCGCCGCCGGCCGCCGCGGGCGCCTGGTTGATGACGAGGATCCGGTCGCCGGCCAGGTGGATCTCGTCGGTGCGGGAGCGGCCCTCGGCCAGGGCAGCGCCGAGCGCGGCGGGCAGCCCGGCGGCCCCGATCGGCCGGCCCAGCGCGTCCTCGCCGAGCGCGAGCAGGCGCCGGGCCTCGTCGTTGGCCAGCAGCAGGCGGCCGTGCCGGTCGAGCAGGAGCAGGCCCTCGCGGACCGCGTGCAGGACCGCGTCGTAGAACTCGTACATCCGCGCCAGCTCGGCCGGCCCGAGATCGTGGGTGCGGCGGCGCAGCCAGCGGCTCACCTGCCAGGAGCCGGCCGCCGCGGCCAGCATCGCGAGGGCGGCGGTGACGAGCAACGCCGGGATCCGGCCGCGGACCTGCCGGGCGACCGACGTGAGCCGGATGCCGACGGAGACCAGCCCGACGACCCGGTCCCCGGCCAGGACGGGTACGACCGCCCGCATCGACGCGCCGAGCGTGCCGGTGTAGGTCTCGGTCAGCGGCCGGCCGTGCACGGCGGGATCGATTGTGCCCAGGAAGTGCCCGCCGATCTGGCGAGGGTCCGGATGGGTGTACCGGATGCCGCCCGTCGTCATGATGACGACGAAGTCGGTCTCGGCGTCGCGGTTGAGCCGGTCGGCGAGCGGCTGCAGGACGGCGGTCGGGTCGGGCGCCGCGAGCCCGTCGCGCACCGCGGGCGAGTCGGCGACGGTCCAGGCGATCCCGAGCACCTTCTGCCGGGCGGCGTCGAGACTGGCCCGGTCGGCCTGCACGTACGCGCCGACGAGCGTGCCGGCGACGAGCACGGTGATGACCGTCAGCTGCAGGCCGAAGAGCTGACGGGCCAGGCTCCAGCGCCGGGGGGACACGACTGCCACGAACGCAATGTACAGAACGGTGACGCAGGTCACCGCGCCTTGCATGCTCTGGGCATGACACCCCCGGAGACCGCGCCCGCCCCCGCCGGGCGGCGCGACCGCACGCACTTCCTGTATCTGGCCGTGATCGTGGCGGTCATCGCCGGTGCCGTGTTCGGCCTGCTCGCTCCGAAGGCGGCGCTGGAGGCCAAGCCGCTGGGGACCGGCTTCGTCAACCTCATCAAGATGATGATCAGCCCGATCATCTTCTGCACGATCGTGCTGGGCATCGGCTCGGTGCGCAAGGTGGCCCGGGTCGGCCGGGTCGGCGGGCTGGCGCTCGGCTACTTCCTCGTCATGTCCACGGTCGCCCTCGCCGTCGGCCTCGTCGTGGGCAACATCCTGCAGCCCGGGGCGAACCTGCACCTGACCGCCGCGGCCAAGGCGGCCGCGGAGAAGCAGGCGGCCAGCGGCTCCGGCTCCACCACGGACTTCCTGCTCGACATCATCCCGACGAGCTTCTTCTCGGCGCTGACGGCCGGCAAGGTGCTGCAGACGCTGCTGATCGCGCTGCTGGTCGGCTTCGCGCTGCACGCGATCGGCGAGTCGGGGCAGAAGGTCCTGGCCGGCGTCGGTCACCTGCAGAAGCTCGTCTTCCGCATCCTCGCCATGATCATGTGGCTAGCCCCGATCGGCGCGTTCGGCGCCATCGCCGCGGTCGTCGGGGCCGGCGGCTGGAGTGCGATCGAGAGCCTGCTGCAGATCATGGCCGGCTTCTACCTCACCTGCGCCATCTTCGTGTTCCTGGTGCTCGGTGTGCTGCTGCGCACCGTGGCCGGGATCAACATCCTGCTGCTGCTGCGGTACCTCGCGCGGGAGTTCCTGCTCATCCTGGGCACGTCGTCGTCGGAGTCGGCTTTGCCGCGGCTCATCGCGAAGATGGAGCACGCCGGGGTCTCCCGCACGGTCGTCGGCCTGACCGTGCCGACCGGGTACTCCTTCAACCTCGACGGCACCGCGATCTACCTGACCATGGCCTCGCTGTTCATCGCCGACGCGCTGGGCCGCCCGTTGAACATCGGCCAGCAGGTCTCCCTCCTGGCCTTCATGATCATCGCATCCAAGGGCGCCGCGGGCGTCACCGGCGCCGGACTGTCCACACTGGCCGGTGGGCTGCAGGCGCACCGCCCGGAACTGGTCGACGGCGTCGGCCTGATCGTGGGCATCGACCGCTTCATGTCCGAGGCGCGGGCCCTGACCAACTTCGCGGGCAACGCGGTGGCCACGATCCTGGTGGGCAAGTGGACGGGCGAGTTCGACCGCGAGCGCTGCGACGAGGTCCTGGCCGGCCGGGCCCCGTTCGACGAGCACACAATGCTCGACGAGCACACCGCGCGCGACGAGCCGGCCCCGCCGGCTGACTCCCCGGCGGTCGCGCCGGCGCCTCGAGAGCCCTCCGAGGCGTCCTGACCTCAGGCTCCCCAGGGGCCTCCCGGCCCCTGGGGAGCAGTTCGGGTGCAGGCCCGGCGCCGGGGTTCAGGCGGCGGGGTACGTCTACCAGCCCAAGGCCGACGCCGGCACCGGGCGCGTGATCGGCGCCGAGGCCCTGGTCCGCTGGCAGCACCCCGAGCACGGCCTGCTCGGCCCGAACGAGTTCATCCCGCTGGCCGAGACGACGGGCCTGATCGGCAGCTGACGTCGTACGTCCTCGACACCGCCTGCGCGACTGCCGCTCCTGGCGGGAGGCCGGCCACGACGTCTCGGTGGCCGTGAACGTCTCGGCCCGCTGCCTGCTCGACCTCGAACTGCCGCCGGAAATCGAGCGCCTCACCGCCGAGCACGGCGTCCCGGCCGACCGCCTGGTCGTCGAGATCACCGAGAGCGTCATCATGTCGGACCCGGAGCGCGCCCTCGAGGTGCTCAACCGCCTGCACGCTTTAGGTGTCCGCCTGTCGATCGACGACTTCGGCACCGGCTACCCGTCCCTGGCCTACCTGAAGAACCTGCCCGTGCAGGAGCTGAAGGTGGACCGCTCCTTCGTCACCCACATGCGCGAGCGAAGCAGCGAGCTGGCGATCGTGCGCTCCACCGTGGACCTGGGCGACAATCCGGGCATGCACGTGGTAGCCGAGGGCGTGGAGGACGCGGCCACCTGGGACGAGCTGAACGCCTTGGGCTGCGACGAGATCCAGGGCTACTACCTGGGCCGCCCCATGCCCGCCGACGACGTGGTCAACTGGCTGGGCACCAGCCGCGCGGCAGCGGCCCTTTCGTAGACGTGCGTAAGATCATCACATGACTGCCCCCACCCCCTACCTGTACTTTTCCGGAAACGCCCGCGAAGCCCTGACGTTCTACGCCGACGTCTTCGGCGGCGCCGCGCAGCTGCACACCCTGGCCGAGTTCAACCGAACTGACGGCCCGGCCGACGCCATCGCCCACGGCTACCTCACGGGCGGCCCGGTCGCCCTCATCGCCGCCGACGCGTCGGGTGACAAGCTTCCGTTCCGGGCCGAGGGCCTCATGCTGTCCCTGCTGGGTGCCGCCGCCCCCTCAGTCCTGCGCAAGTGGTTCGCCGCCCTTGCGGAAGGCGGCCGGGTGGTGGACGACTTGCAGCGGCGCCCGTGGGGAGCCTCGGACGGCCAGGTCATCGACCGCTACGGCCTGCACTGGCTGGTAGGTTTCGAGGGCGACGAGACCGACTGACAAGGCCCACCGGCGCGCCGCCCGCCGGCCTGGCTGGCAGCCCAGGCTCGCGTACAGCCTCCAGCTCCCGGCAGCTCCCGCCCTCGCGACGGCGCTTGCCTCGCGCGCAGCCCCGGGCTCCCAGGCAGCCTCTGGTTCGCGGCCGGCTTCTGGTTCGCGGGTGGCGCCCTGATCCGCTGGCAGCGCCTGCCTCGCGGCCAGCCCTCTGGTCCGCTGGCAGCGCCTGCCTCGCGTGCGGCCTCTAGCTCCCGGCGGCTCCCGCCTCGCGGCGGCGCTTGCCTCGCGCGGAGCCCCGGGCTCCCCGGCAGCCTTTGGTTCGCGGCCGGCTTCTGGTTCGCAGGTGGCGCCCTGGTCCGCTGGCAGCGCCTGCCTCGCGGGCGGCCCGGGTTCACAGGCCAACCCTCTGGTTCGCCGGCAGCCCCTGCCCCGCGGGCGGCCCCTGGCTCGCTTGCCGCCCCGGCCCCCGGTAGCCCCGCTGAGCCGCGGCGGCGGTTAGCCTGCTGGTGTGGTGAGAGCCGAACTGGACGAGTTGATAGTCGCGAACGCCGAGGCACTGAGGGCGTGGTTGTCGAGCAACCACACCACCTCGACGGGCGTCTGGCTGGCCCTGACCAGAAAGGGCGGCACGGTCACCACGCTGACCTGGCAGCAGGCGGTCGACGAGGCCCTGTGCTTCGGCTGGATCGACGGCCAGGCCCGCAAGGGCGATCACGAGTACTCCTGGATCCGATTCACCCCGCGCACCCCCCGCAGTTCCTGGTCCCAGCGCAACGTCTCTCACGTGGCCCGGCTGGAGGAGCAGGGCCTCATGCTGCCCGCGGGCCGCGCCGCGGTGGAAGCCGCGAAGGCGGACGGGCGCTGGGCGGTCGCCTACGCTCCCCCCTCGGAAGCCGAGGTCCCGGCCGACCTGAGCATCGCGATCGCCGCCAACCCGGCCGCCCAGGCCATGTTCGACGTACTCACCAAGACCAACCGCTTCGCTCTGATCTACCGGATCAACGCCGTGAAACGGCCCGAGACGCGCGAGCGAAAGATCACCGAGTTCGTAGCGATGCTGGCCCGCCACGAGACATTCAATCCGCAGAAGGCGAAGCCCGCGAACCAGCCGGAGTCGACACCATAGACGTCCGGGCGACACTGGCCACCACGAGACGCTCTATCCGCAGAGGGCAAGGCGGCGGGCGCGCCCCTCGATAGACGTCCGGGCGACACTGGCCACCACGAGACGCTCTATCCGCAGAGGGCAAGGCGGCGGGCGCGCCCCTCGATGCTCGGCGTCGATGGCGACCCCGCCCGAGTCGATGCCGTAAACGCCTGGGGCGCCACTGACCCGCAACGAGACGGCTGATCCGCAGAAGGCCGGGCCAGCGAACCTGCGGGAGTCGACGCCGTAAAGGTCCGGTCGACGCCGGCTTGGCGCGTGACGACCTGCCTATGTGGCTTCTGATCGCACCGGCGCGGGCAGGCCCTTGACGAGCAGCCAAACCGCGAACACCATCTCCTCGATCCCGATCGGAGCCGCCAGCACGGCCTGCGCCGCGGCGGGCAGATCCACGCCATAGGTTTCCAGCGCCCCGCGCAGCGCGAGCAGGACGCCGCCGATGAGGCCCCACCACGCGAGCCATCCCGGGACCAGGCGGCCGCGCAGCAGCAGTGCGTTGAGCATGATCGCGCTCGCGCCGAAGACCACGAGCGTGCCGATGCGGATCGCCCACTCGCGGCCGTCGAGGAGCGCGTCGCCGGTGGTCGGCGGGGCGTGGGAGGCGGCCAGGGACGTCATGACCAGGGCGGCCAGGGTTCCGGCGGCGATCAGGGCGCCCTCCAGCGTGCGGGTCACCAGGTAGAGCGCGGCGACCGGTTGGCTGACGCGCCGCAGGACCGGCCACAGCATGGCGGCGATGGCGGCGACGCTCAGGGCGAGCACGATCTCCAGCAGGGCTCCGGTGGCGAGCCGGGGTTGTGCGCCGCCGGTGGTGAGGAACTGCGGCTCGGTGACCGGCAGCAGCAGCGAGCCGCCGGCGATGGCGGTGGCCGAGGCCACGAGGAACAGGATGCCGGCCGTGCGGGCCGGTGGGGTGGGGGTTCGCATGGTTGTCGAGCTTCGTCGGTGGGTGGGATTCGGGCATCGGCCCGGGGAATGTGATTGTCGTAGGCCCGTGGACCGGTGAGACGCTCGTTCTTTCGGCCGATGACGCCGCCCCCGCAGTACCCGAGGCTTGACCCGTGTTCCAAGACGACCTCCGGCGGCTGTGGATCGAGCCGCGTGTATCCGGCGCACCCGTCAGGGTGTGGCGGGACTGGGCGCTGCTCGCCGCCGGGCTGGCGGGGGCGGGGCTGGAGACGGCACTGCGCGGCGACGTCGTGTGGTGGCCGGTTTCGCTGCTCGTGACCGCGATGCTGTGCCTCGCGACGTTGTGGCGGCGCACCCGCCCGCTGGCGATGGTCACGCTCGCGTTCGGCACCGGCATCGTGCTCACTGTCATTGACACCGTGACGGGCCACGCTCGTCCGCTCGGGTTGTACACCGGCATGATCGTGCTCATCCTCGTGTACACCCTGACGCGGTGGGGATCCGGGCGCGACATCGTGCTCGGGCTGGCCGTGACGCTCGTGTCGTTCGGGCTGTCGACGGCCGTCGACGACATCACCGCCGCCGACGCGATCGGCAGCCTGGTGTTCCTGGCGCTGCCGGCCATCGCCGGGGTGTCGGTGCGGCTTTGGGCGACTTCCAAGGGCCGGGAGCTCGAGCGCATGCGGTCCCGCGAACGCGAGGCGCTCGCCCGGGAACTGCACGACACCGTGGCCCACCACGTCGCCGCCATGGTCGTACGGGCTCAGGCCGGGCGGGTGATCGCGGCGGCCAACGCCACCGCGGACGATCCCAGGGACGAGCAGGGGGCCGGCGAGCTGCGTGCGGCGATGAAGGAGACCCTCGAGGGCGTGGAGGAGGAGGGGGCAAGGACGCTGGAGGCGATGCGGGCCATGGTCCAGGCGCTGCGCGACGGCGACACGGGCGCCGAGATGACACCGCCGGCGGGCGTCGCCGACCTGCAGCGACTCGCGCGCGACCCGGCCGGACGCCTGGCGATTGACCTGTGGATCGACGCATCGGCGGAGCGCCTGCCGGTGGCGGTGGACGCGGCCGTGTACCGGATCGTGCAGGAGTCGCTGACCAACGCGGTCCGGCACGCCGTCGACGCTACGACGGTCGAGATCCGGGTCGCGTCGACGCCACCGGACCGGGTGCGGGTGACGGTCCGCGATGACGGCGCAGCGGTGCGGCGGGGGCGTGGGCGGGGGAGAGACGGGTACGGGCTGACCGGGCTCCGGGAGCGGGCCTCGCTGCTGGGTGGGAGCCTGAGCGCCGGGCCGTGTCCGGGGCATGGCTGGCTGGTCGAGGCCGAGTTGCCGCGGCGGTCAGGATGAGGGCGCCCCGGAGGAGGGCGGCCGTGGGAGGTGTTGCTGTTCCCGGCGGCGCCCGTGAGCCTGTTGAGGCCGAGGTGCCACGGTGGGCAGGGTTGCCCGCCGCCCGGAGGAGGGTGGTCGTGGGAGGTGTTGCTGTTCCCGGCGGCGCCCGCGAGCCTGTTGAGGCCGAGGTGCCGGGGTGGGCGGGGCTGAGCGCGGCCCGGAGGAGGGCGGCCGCTGGAGGCGTTGCTGTTCCCGGCCGCGTTTCCGGGCCGGTAGTAGGACTACGTCCGCACGAAGCAGTTCGACTTCCTCGGCGGCCGGTGGCGGGCGGGGGCGATGGCGCGGCGGTGCGGCGGGGGCGCTGGCGGGGGAGAGATGGGCGTGGGCTGCCCGGGCTTTGGGAACGGGCTTCGGTGTTGGGTGGGCGTCTGAGTGCTGGGCCGTGTCCGGGGGATGGCCCGCTGACCGTCGAGCTCCCCGTGGACCTGGCCGGCGGCGAGATCGGTGAGCTGCTGATCGAGATCGAGTTGGCGCGGTGGTCGGGATGACGGCGGCTCACACGAGCTCGGTCGCGGGGCGGGCGACGATTCGGGTGCTGATCGCTGATGATCAGGCGATCATCCGTACCGGGTTGCGGATCATGCTCGATGCGCAGCCCGATATCGAAGTTGTCGGTGAGGCTGGGGACGGGGCCGAGGCGGTTCGGCTCGCGCGGGAGCTGCGGCCCGATGTGTGCCTGTTCGATATTCGGATGCCGGAGCCCGATGGGCTGGAGGCCACTCGAATCCTCGCCGGGCCCGGGGTTGTCGATCCGATGGTCGTGGTGGTGATTACCGTCTTTGATCTCGATGAGTACGTGTACGGGGCGCTGCGTGCCGGGGCTCGCGGGTTTCTGCTCAAGGACGCCGGGCCGGAGTTGCTCGTGCAGGCGGTGCGGGCCGCCGCGGATGGGCAGGCGCTCATCGCGCCCAGTGTCACTGTGCGGTTGATTGAGGCGTTTGCCGGGGCGGCGGTCGGGCGGGTGCCGGTGCAGCCGGTTGACGCGCTCACGCCGCGGGAGGAGGAAGTGCTGCTCGCGGTGGCTCGGGGGCTGTCCAACCACGATATCGCGCAGGCGTTGTTCATCACGCTCAGCACGGTCAAGACGCACCTGGCGAGTCTGATGGCCAAGCTCGGGGCCAAGAATCGGGTCGAGATTGCGATGTGGGCGTACGAGACGGGGAGGATCAGGCCTAGGGCCGGCTCAGGGGAGGGTTTATAGATCCTTATTTCTTCCGGCGGCGGTTGACATGTCGCGAACGGGGATCTTCGATGGTGAATGTCCGGATGTGTGGGGCGGTCCGCCAGCCGCCCGCACGCCGGCGCCGCGGTGATGAAGGTGCCCCACAGTATTGGCGGCCCTGGCGACTGGAGCTGCTGGGTCGTTGGGTTGCTGGGTGAGGACGTTCAGCTACCGGGTCGGCGAGTCGGCCAGAAGGACCATGCCGCCGGGGCTGCGGACCGTCCGTTTCGCTGGCGCAGCGGTAGATGCGGCAGTCGGCCCAAGCTGTCGGGCTGGCGGCGAGGCCGTTTAGGCGGCGCGGCGATGTCTCCACTAGAAGCCGAAGTCGTTCAGCCGTGAGGCCGTGGCGCCGTGAGGCGATGGCGCCGTGGGGCGGTGGGGCGTGGCGCCATGGGGGCGGTGGCGCCGTGAGGCCGTGGTGCCGTGGCGCCGTGAGGCCGTGGTGCCGTGGCGCCGTGAGGCCGTGGTGCCGTGGCGCCGTGAGGCGATGGCGCCGTGGAGCGGTGGGGCGTGGGGCGGTTGGGCGTGGCGCCGTGGTGCGGTGGCGCCGTGGCGCCGTGGCGGCGTGGGGCGGTGGCGCCGTGAGGACGGTGTCGGGTGCGCCGTGGTTCGGTCGCTCAGCGGGTCGTCGCGGTCCGGGAACGAACACCGGGGGCCCCGGCGGCGGAAAGGCGGCCGGGGCGGCCGGAAACGTGTCAGCTGACTCGGCGGCGTACCCACCAGAAGCTGAAGCCCGTCAGCAGGGCGGTCAGGACCAGGTACCCCGACAGTTCGATCCACTGGAACGGCCAGTAGCGGCTGCCGGGCTGGTACGTGTACTGGAAGTGCAGGTTCCTCGTGGCCAGGCAGTCGAAGTCGCCGGCCATGTCGCCCGTCATGCAGGTTTTGTTCTGGGCGGCCGTGTACGGGGTGCCGTCCGCGTTGTAGATCTCCTGCACCGAGTCCGTCGACCAGGCGTTCGGCATCGTGTAGCCCATGATGCGCGCGCTCGTCTGGTTCATGCCCAGGCCGTGGGCGCGGTCCAGTGATTCCTTGTTCACGGCCACCGTCGCCGTGACCGGCGCCATGAGGTGGGCGCGGACCGCGGTCGGGACCACGATCTGGAGGATGGTGTAGAGGGCGACCACGATCGCCATGCTGGCCACCGTGCGGCGCACGAGCAGGCCCACGACCACGCCCAGGACGAAGGCGAACGCGGTGTAGCCGAGCGGCACGACGCCGCGGGCGCCGAAGTTCGGCGCGGCGAACCGTTCGCCGACCCACTGGTCGTAGCGGCTGGCGCTCCAGGTGAGCAGGAGGCTGTACCCGCCCGTGACGGCCACCGCCGCGGCGCCCAGCAGCCCGAGCTTCACGCCCAGCCAGCGCCGGCGGGTCACGCTCTGGTTCCACACGAGGCGGTCGGTGCGGGTCTCCAGCTCGCGGGCGACCAGCGGGGCGCCCCAGAAGACGCCGATCAGGCCCGGCACGGCGATGAGCAGCAGGCTGATGATCTCGGTCGGCGCCTGGTACCGGTCGGCGAACAGCCGGCGGGAGATGGTGCAGTCGTCCGGGGCACAGTTGACGACGTCCGAGGTGTAGTCGTGGCGGATCTCGAAGCCGAGGTACAGCAGGAAGGCGGCGAGCGCGGCCAGCGCGATCGCGGCCACGATCGCCTGCGTGCGGAACTGCCTCCAGGTGAGCCAGATCATCGGGTCACCTCCGCGGCCATCATGTACGCCATGCCGACGTCCTCGAGGTCGGTGCGCTCGGCGCCGGCGATGGGGTCGGCGGAGTACACCACCGCGGGGCCGCCGCGATCGGTGTGCACGACGCGTGCGCCGGAGGGCAGCGCGCCCGCGCCGGCGGGAACGCGGTGGTGCAGGGCGATGAGGTCGGCGACGTCGCCGGCGACCTGGACGCGGCCGCCGGCCAGCACGATGAGGTGGTCGCAGACCTGGGTGAGGTCGCCGAGCAGGTGGGAGGAGAGCACGACGCTCACGCCGAGTTCGCCGACGAAGTCGAGCAGGTCATGCAGGAACGCCCGGCGGGCGATCGGGTCCAGCGCGGCCACCGGCTCGTCGAGGATGAGCAGCTCGGCGCGCTTGGCGGCGGCCACCGTCAGGGCCAGCTGGGCCCGCTGCCCGCCGGAGAGCCGCCCGGCCTTCTGCGCCGGGTCGAGCCCGAGCCGCTCGATGCGCCGGCGCGCCAGGCCGTCGTCCCACCCCGGGTTGAGCCGGGCGCCGAGGCGCAGGTGGTCGGCGACGGACAGCCCGGAGTACACCGGAGCGTCCTGAGCCACGAACCCGACCCTCGCCAGCTGGGCCGCGTTCGCCGCGGGGCGGTTGCCCAGCACCGTGATCCGGCCCTCCGACGGCGTGATCAGGCCGCAGGTGAGCGAGAGCAGCGTGGACTTGCCGGCGCCGTTGGGCCCGACGAGGCCGACGATCCGGCCCGCCGGCACGGTTAGGGTGCAGTCGGTCAGGGCCGTTCGCCGGCCGTACCGTTTGCTGAGTGCTTGTGTCTCGATGACCGCTGTCATGGGGGCCTTTGTAGTCATCGGGCGGTCACAGGAGCGTCCGCAGGGCTGTGACCAGTCTGTGACCGCGCTGTGGCTAGGCTGCGGGCCGTGAGAGTGCTCGTCGTGGAGGATCAGCGGCAGCTCGCCGACTCCGTCGCGCGGGTGCTGCGCCGCGAGGGCATGGCCGTCGACGTGGCCTACGACGGCACCGCCGCCCTCGAGCGCACCGACGTCGTCGAGTACGACGTGGTGGTCCTCGACCGCGACCTGCCCGGCGTGCACGGCGACGACGTGTGCCGCACCCTCGTCGCCCGCGAGTCGCCCAGCCGCGTGCTGATGCTCACCGCCTCCGGCACCGTCGCCCAGCGGGTCGAGGGCCTCGGGCTCGGCGCCGACGACTACCTGCCGAAGCCCTTCTCGTACGCCGAGCTCGTCGCGCGCATCCGGGCCGTCGGCCGGCGCAACCGGGCGCCCGCCCCGCCCGTGCTGATCCACGGTGACGTGCGCCTCGACCCGGCCCAGCGGGTCGCCACGCGCGCGGGGGCCCGGCTCCCGCTGAGCCCGAAGGAGTTCGCCGTGCTGGAGCACCTGCTCGCCGGGCGGGGCCGGGTGATCTCGGCCGAGGAGCTGCTGGACCGGGTCTGGGACGAGGCCGCCGACCCGTTCACGACCACCGTCAAGGCGACAATCAACCGGCTGCGGGTCAAGCTCGGCGACCCGCCGCTCATCGAGACCGTCGCCCGCGCCGGGTACCGGATCTAGGTCATGGTCCCGTCGAACCGGCTGCGGTGGCGGCTCACGCTGCTGTACAGCCTCGCCAGCTTCGTCTCCGGAATCGTGCTGCTGGTGCTCGTCGTCCTCGTGTCGCTCACGCTGCCCACGGACGGGCCGGCGCCGCGCGTGATCGAGGCGCCCCGGCCCGGCCCGGCCGGTGTGGCCTCGCGGCTGCCGAGCGACAACGACGGGTACCAGCGCGACCTTCTGCTCGTGCCCGGTCTTGCGCTGCTCATCATGGTGCCGGTCTCGCTCGGCGGCGGTTGGGTCCTGGCCGGGCGGATGCTGCGCCCGATGCGCACCATGAACGAGCGCCTGGAGCGCATCTCCGGCCGCAACGTGCACGAGCGCCTCGCCCTGCAGGGCCCGCGCGACGAGTTCCGGGACCTGGCCGACACCATCGACGGGCTGCTCGGCCGGCTCGAGCTGGCGCTGGACGGGCACAAGCGGTTCGTCGCCAACGCCGCGCACGAGCTGCGCACGCCGCTCACCGTCGAGCACGCCCTGCTGGAGGAGCCGCTCATCGACAACGGGGCGACCGTGGAGTCGTACCGCGCCAACTTCGAGCAGCTGCTGGCGGTCAACCGGCACCGGGGCGCCCTGCTCGAGTCGCTGCTCACGCTGACCGGTAGCGAGTCGGCCCGCGACGGCGGCGTCCCGTTCGAGCTCGACGCGATGGTGGAGGCGGCCCTGGCCGGGCTGGGCCCGCACGAGCTGACCGTGGCCGCGACGATCCGGCCGGCCCGCATCGTCGGCGACCCCACCCTCGTGGCGCGGCTGGTGGCCAACCTGCTCGACAACGCGATCCACTACAACGCGCCCGGGGGTGTCGTGGAGGTGGGCGTGCGGCGGATGGACGGGTACGCTCGGCTGATCGTCGCCAACACCGGCCCCGTGGTGCCGCCCGACCAGGTCGAGCGGCTGTTCGAGCCGTTCCAGCGCATGCGCCGCGTCGCCGACGACGGCCACCACGGGCTGGGCCTGTCCATCGTCCGTGCGATCGCGACCGCCCACGCCGCGACCATCCACGCCCGCCCGCGCCCCGGCGGCGGCCTGAGCGTCGAGGTGTTCTTCCCGGCGGCGGGCCTTGTCGGCTGACCGGGCCCCGCGCGGCGTCGTGGACACCCTGGCCGACGCCCAGCGCTGGCGGCTGCCGGCCGCGGCGTGGATCCTGCTCGACGGGCTGACCGCCCGCATCGACCGGGCCCTGCGCGCCGACGACCCGGCCGCCCTCAAGGACGCTCACCAGCGCCTGGAGCTGCTGCGCCCGGGCTCGACGCCTTCGATCGGCGGCCACGGTACCTCGATGTGCCCGCCCGCCCTCGCGGAGAAGATCGACACGCTCATCCGCCGGGTGCGCGCCGGGATTTCGTAGCCCCTCGTCCATCCCCTCGCATCACATCAGTACATGCAGATGTGTTCTAGGGTCGCGTCATGATGCGTCGACGCGTGAATCGATGGCTCGCGGCAGTGGCCGGCGGGGCGCTCCTCATCACGACGGGCGGCACCGCCGCGCACGCGGCCCCGCCCCTGCCCGACGGGCTGCGGCCGGTGCAGGTGCGCCAGTCGCTGCTCGGCACGCACACGTGGTACCAGCAGCTGTACCACGGCCTGCCCGTCCTCGGCGGCTGGTACGCCACCCACTCCGACGCCGCGACCGGCGAGGTCACCGTGCAGGACGGCCGGCTCCAGGTGAAGGGCCTGGCGAGCGAGGTGCCCGGCGTCGCCCCGGACCGCGCGCGCAGCTCGGTGGCCGGGCGCACCGGCGGCCAGGTCGCCCGCTCGGAGCTCGTCGTCGTGCCGGGCGCCACCGCCAAGCTCGCCTGGCTGGTCGCGACCCGCACCGGGCACGGCACCGTGCGCACCGTGCTCGACGCCGGCAGCGGCGCCACGCTGCAGGAGAAGTACCTGGCCCGGGAGGCCACCGGCACCGGCACGGTCTTCGACCCGAACCCGGTGGTGAGCCTGCAGAACGAGTCGCTCACCGACAACGACGACGCCAACTATCCGGCGCTGCGGGCCGCGTACCGGACGGTGCCGCTGACGCATCTCAACGCCCGGACGGACACCCTGCAGGGCGACTACGCCGACAACATCAGCGACAACCCGGTGCAGTCGAAGCGGCGGGTGTACCAGTACAACCGCTCCCAGCCCGGGTTCGAGCAGGTGATGGCGTACTACAGCATCACCTCGGCCCAGGAGTACATCCACCAGCTCGGCTTCCGCGACGTCAACAACGAGCCGCAGGACTACGCGACGACCGGCCTGACCGACGACAACTCGTTCTACGACCCGGACACGGACGGCATCACCTTCGGCACCGGCGGCGTCGACGACGCCGAGGACAACGAGGTCATCTGGCACGAGTACGGCCACGCCATCCAGGACGACCAGGTCCCCGGCTTCGGCGAGGAGCTGGAGGCCGGCTCGATCGGCGAGGGCTTCGGCGACTACTGGGCATTCACGATGTCGCAGGCGAGCAGCGCGGACACCCGGCGCACCCCGCTGGCCTGCATCGCCGACTGGGACTCGACCTCCTACACCGACGACCTGCCGCACTGCCTGCGCCGTGTGGACGGCCCGAAGATGTACCCGGCCGACCTGGTCGGCGAGGTGCACGCGGACGGCGAGATCTGGTCGCGGGCCCTGTTCGACATCAACAACGCGCTGGGCCGCACCCGCGCGAACCGCGTGATCCTCGAGGCCCACTTCTGCTTCGACCCGAACACCACGATGCCGGCGGCCGCGACCCAGACGGTGAAGACGGCGCGGGCCCTGTACGGCCCGGCCGCGGCGAACCAGGTGCGGGCCGCCTTCCACGCCCGCGGCATCCTGTAACGGCCGTCGCCCGGACCCGGCGGCGGAGCCTCAGGGCAGCGTCGCCGGGCCGGGTGGCAACCTCGCGAACGTGCTGGCCGAGTCGGGCGACTTCAGCCGGCGGCGAGGGCGGTGGTGAGGTCGGTGTGGTTGAGGTACATCAGGATCTGGAACCCGCCGTTGTCGCGGCGCAGCAGGAGCGTCGAGGTCAGGTGCAGCGGGTCGGTGCCGGCGCGCGGGGCGGACCAGTCGGCGTTCACCAGGAGGTAGTGGTCGTCCAGGCGCTGCTGGCGCGCGTCCGTGCGGCTCAGGGCGCCCACCCCCGCGCGGTCGAACATCGCGCGCCGCGCCGGCAGGGCGGCGGTCAGCTGGGCCGGGGTGACCGCGACCGCGCGGGCCGGGTCGAGGGCCAGGAACGTGTCGGCGAACAGGGCCGGGGCGTCGCCGGTGTCGTACGCGTCGAGGAACGCCGACACGTCGGGCTCGAGCGGGGTCCAGGTCATAGCTGCGCGGTCACCTTCTCCAGGAGGGGGATCACGTCGGCGAGGCGTCGGCGCTCGTCGGCGGTGAGGGTGGCGAGGGCGGCGTCGATGCGCGTGACGCTCGCGGCCTCGCGGGTCAGCAGGGCCGAGCGGCCCGTCGCGCTGATGGTCACGACCGCGCGGCGGCCGTCGGACGGGTCGGGGGCGCGGGTGATGTACGCCTGCTCGTCGAGGCGCCGCAGGACCGGCGCGATCGCGGCCGACGTCACCTGCTCCTGGCCGGCCAGGGCGCCGGGGCCGGTCGGGCCGAGGCGCTCCAGGCGCTGGAGCACGGCCAGCTCGAGGAACGAGAGGTTGTCGTCGCCGTCGGCGTAGAGCTGTCGCAGCCGGCGCGCGAAGCGTCCGACCGCGAGCCGCAGGTCCTGGGCCAGTGTCACGTTCGCTAAGATAGCTTAGCTAATCTGTCTTAGCAATATGCCGAAGGTGTTGCCGTGCCGTGGCGGACCGCAGTGGCGCCGCGTGGTGACTGCCCGGTGACGCTCGCCGGGCACCATCGCGGCATGACGGTCAACCTCGGCTTCTGGCGGTATCCGGGCGACATGGAAGATGACCAGTCCGAACAGGCGGAACAGGTGCGGGACTGGCTGCTCGGGCCGGCCGAGCAGTGGCCCCCGCCGACCCGCCAGATCACCTTCGAACCCGACGTCATCACGGTGAGCGCAGCGCGGCGGCGGGCCTTGCTGCGGGGCGCCGGTTGGCTCCCCGTCAACGTCCAGATCATGGTCAGCGCCTTCGACAACACGCCGCTCGGGGCGCACGTGTGCTTCCTGCAGTACGCCGGTCCGCGGGGCGAGACGTTCACCGGCCGATCCGAGCTGGCCGGCGGCACCGCCTCGTACGCCGACTTCTGGCTGAAGCCGCAGGGAGTGCTGCAGCTCCTGGCGGTGCCGCAGGCCGACTCGCCGGCGGCCGGCGGCCCCGTGCTGGCGGGCTCGATCGTCGTGCCCTCCCGGATCGCCGCGGCCTACCTGGCGTTCACCGCGATCCAGGACCATCAGGACATCGAGATCAGGGCCGGCTCGCAGCAGGCCGTGGCGGAACAGCTGGAGCTGCAGGGCAACGTCAAGTTCACGATCCTGGGCACGGTCGAGATCGGTGGGGGCGGTGGGCGCCAGGACACCAGCACCCGCACCACGACGGGCGAGGTGGCCTGGACGGTGCGGATCGCCCGTCCGGGCCTGACGATCGCGCCTGCGCAGCGATGACCTGCGCTAGCGGGCCGGGCGGGGCGCACCGAGGATCGCGGTCAGCTCGTCGTACACGGCGTCGGCCGTCCCCGCCTGGCGTGGCAGCCGCTCCCGTAGCTCCGCGAACCGGTCGCCGATCGCGGCGAGCGCGTCGGGCCAGTGGGCCAGCCGGTCCTCGACGGAGGGCCAGCGCCCCAACTCGCTGAGCATCGGCGCCAGTGACCCGGAGTACCGCACGGCCCCCGACAGCAGGATCGCCGTGAGCACGAACGTGGCCCGGTCGGGCCGGACAGGGTCGAGCGGGCCGATACCGGCCGCATGCACGGCCCGCAGCGCCCGGCCCAGCCACCAGGCGCTGACGTCGGTGACCATGCTCTGGACGTGCGGCCACGCGACCGCATCGCGGAACACCTCCGCGAGCGTCCGCCGCCATGGTCCGTCGCGGTGCGCGTGGTGGACGGAGCCCGACTGCAGGTAGGTGACCGCGCGCCGGACGTCGTCGTCGGCGACCCGCCCGTGCAGCCGCTCGGCGCCGGCGCCGTCCGGCACGAGCAGGTCGGCGTGGTCGCCGTCCCATGTCATGGACCACCCCAGCCGCCGGGTGAACAGCGTCTCGAACAACTCCCGGTCGGCGCCCCGCAGCCGCCACAGGAACCGGAACAGTGCGGCCCGGTCGGCGTTGAACTGGATCGGGCCGAGGCTGATGCCGGCCCCGAGGTCCCAGGCGTTGATGCTTTCCAGCCTGCCCTCGACCGCCGCGATCACCGGCAGGTAGCAGTGCGGTTCGACCGGCGGCGCGCTCGGCACCGGCACCGTGACGCCGTGAACGACGCCCCCCACGTCGCGTGTGGGCGTGCCGCGGTGCACCGGGCGAACCGGCAGGGCGTCGGGCGCCGCTGCGGCCAGCGTGGTGCGCAGTGTCGGCACGGCCAGGCCGGTCAGCGTGTCCGCCGCGATCGCGGGCACGGCCCGCAGGAGCGCGCCCGACCACGCCGCGCGGAGCCGCCGGCGGCGGGCGGCCGGCAGCGCGTAGAACGACCGCAGCCCGGGCACGTCGACCCAGCGCGTCGACGGTGGCGGGCCGGCCGGCACGTAGACCCGCCCGCCGCCGTTGACCAGGATCGCCCGCAGCGCCGGATCACCGGTGACGACGGCGGTGACCGGGTCGGGCAGCTCGCCGTCCGGGCCGAACGCGAGCACGTGGTACCCGGCGCCGTCCGGCGCGGTCCGTACGACGGCATGCCCCGGGCGCAGCAGCGCGGCCCGGATCGCATCGTCCAGGTCGTTCGCATGCTGGGACGGTTCCCAGGGCACGACGGGGATCGTGCGGTCCGCGAGCTCGATTGTCGCCGCCGTGGCCGCGGCGCCGACGCCGGCCGCATTCCCGGCGACCGGGTCGGGGGCGGTCGCATCCAGTTCGGACGACTCGGTCCGGGCGGGTGCGCGCGCCGGGCCCGTCGCGATCGCCCGGACCAGCCGGCACGCCGCCCCGGCGTCCAGGCGCCCGGCGCCCGAGCGTTCCTCGTCACCGGCGGGCGTCGCGGTCTCCATGACCACCCACCGGGTGAGTGCCATGGGCAGCATCCGCGGCGCGGCCGCCTCGAACATCAGCGCGACGGCGCCCGAGACGAACGGCGCTGCCATGCTCGTGCCGCTCTTGCGGGTCAGGCCGTTGGGCAGGTAGGTGCCGCCGGGCCCAGGAATCGCCGAGCGCGCCGCCCGGATCCGCACGCCCGGCGCGGCGATGTCGGGCTTGACGCGGCCGTCGCGCGTCGGCCCGGAGCTCGAGAAGGACGCCGGCTCCCGGGTCGGCGAGCCGGGGTCGTACGCGCCGACGGCGAGCGGCAGGCGGCCGTTGCACACCGAGTTCGTCGTGCCGCGCCCGGTCGCATCCGTCAGCCGGGACTGGTGCCTCGGGTCGCCGCGTTCGATGTAGGCGTCGGCCACTCCGCCGACGATCCGTTCGCCGTGCAGCGTGACGGTCCACACGCCGGACGGCGCGCCCGCCCAGACGAACAGGTCGATGTGGTTCGAGCCGTTGCCCGGGTCGTCGAGGCGATGGAAGCCCGACACCCGGACCTGCCCGGTGTCGTCCCGCACGACCGCCTGACCGCCGGGCGGCAGCTCGGCGACGGCGGCGCCCGACGGGTCGCTCAGCACGATCCGCAGCCGGTCGTTGCCGTCGTACCAGACCTCGAGCTCGCTCGGGGAGTCTCCGGGCGGCGGAATGCTCCAGCCGAGCGACGCGGCGCCGCCCGCGGGGACGCGGACCCGCGCGTGCAGCCGGGCCGTGAAGTAGTTGCCGGTGCTCATCACGGCGGCTATGCCCGGCTCGGCCCCGAGCAGATGGTCGAGCGCCTGGATCACCAGCGGCGACGCGTCATGGGGACCGCCGGTCCGCCCGAGGCTCATGTGAACGACCAGCGGGCGCCCCGCCGTCTCGTCGACGGCCCAGCGCACCGCCTCGAGCAGCTGCACGGACGAGCCCAGGTCCTCCTCCGGCCGGGTGTCGTCCGGGGCGAGGTGCACGAACAGGATCTCGGCGCCCGGGGCGACCCCCGCGGCCGAGCCGGGCGCCCGGCCGTTGCCGACCGCGATGTCGGCGACGTGGGTCGCGTGCGTGCCCGCCCGGCGGATGTCGCCGCTGAGCGGGTCGTAGCCGTGCTCGTACGGGTTCGTGGTGCCCAGCGCCCGGTTCAGCTCGCCGGCGTCGAAGACCCGGCCGTATCCGAACGGCTCCGGGCACCCCGGCTGGGGCCCGCCGCGCTGATCCCAGAGCTTGCGGATGCGCGACGAGCCGTCCGGACCGCGCAGGTTGGCGTGCCCGAAGTCGATCGACCAGTCGAGGAACGCCACGGTGACGCCCCGGCCCGTGAGCGGCCCGCCGCCGATGTCGGGCAGGTCGGCGGGCCGGGCCCGGACCTCGGGCACCGACCGGTCGAGGGCGGCCGTCAGGCGGCTGCTCGCCTTGAGACTTATCACCGCCGGGTGGGCCCGGACGGCGAACAGCGCGGCCAGCCGCACCCGCGCGGTCACCACGGGTCCGAAGCGTGCGAGCACGGTCAGGCCGGGGACGACGGCGCCGGGCGACGTCAGCCGGGCGAGCACGGGCACGATGTCGTCCGCGCCTTCCTCGTCCGGCATCGGCGGCTCCGGGCGGCCGGTCCGCCGCAGCAGCAGCTGCCGTACCGCCGGGTCGATCTGCAGGCCGTCATCCGGTCCGGGCACCGTCCTGCGCCTCCCTTCGCGGATCGGGTCTCGCGGTCAGCCCTCCGAGGAGTCCGCCCTGGTCCTTCGGGACCGGGCGGCCTGCTTGGCCGGTAGAGGCCACGGGGCCCCGCCGTCGGGTCCGGCCCCGCCGTCCGGCCCGGGCTCGACGGCCGGCGCCTCGCCGGCGAGCGCCGCGCCCGTGGGGGGTGACGCCGGACGATCGGCCCCGGCGAGCCGTCCTTCGACGGCCTGGTTCTGCATCTGGTGGAGCAGGTCGAGGAGGCCCTCCTTGCCGCCGTAGTGGGCGGCCAGCGCCGGGTACTTGTCGGCGACCTTGTCGTCGATGGCGCCCTCGCCGTCCCGCTGGACCGCCGTCACCAACGCCACCGCCTCGTGGGCCACCTGCTGCACGGTGGCGCCGACGATGGTGTTCACCGTGGCGTTGATGCGCCGGCTCAGCGCCGCGCGGTCGACGGTTGCCAGCGCGGGAACTCCGTCGAGGTGTCGTTGCGAGACCCCGCCCGGCGTGCGGGCCGCGATCTCGACCGCCCGCACTGTCTGCTCGGAGACCTGCCGCTCCTGGCGTATCGAGTCCTCGGCCTGCTGGCTGAGCGCGATCGCCGCCACAGGCCCCCGCATGGCCGGGGCCACGGGCATCATGGTCAGCATCATCGGGTTCAGCGCCCGCTGGCGCGCCTGCTGGCTCATGGCGTTCAGGGCGACGACCGGCAGCATCCATTCGTAGGTCATGGCGGCTCGTCACCTTCCTGTATTCATGGCCATCATCATGACCATCGGCAGCATCATGCTGTCGCCGGACTGGCCGTCGGATCCCGACTGGCCCATCATCATGACCATCGGCAGCATGGCCGACATACCGCCGGAGGCCGAGCCGGAGCCGGACGCGACGGGGGGATCGGTCTCGGCCGGCCACTGCGTCGGGCCGGCGTTGGGCCCGCTGCCCTCGAGCTCGTGCGTGTGCTGCGCCAGCTGATTCTGGAACTGCGTCTGCAGCTGGTTCTGCATCATCATCGACACGACCATGTTCATCATGTTCTGCTGCCGCTGCTCCTGCTGCATGCGCCGCAGCGCCGCCCGGGTGGCGCGCTGCTGACGGCCGAGTGCGGTGCGGACGCGGCGGATGTCGCGCTGGTTCTCGGTGACGACCGCGCTGACCCGCGTGCGCAGCGCGTTGAGGTCGTTCGACAGCGTGTTGATCCGGGCCGAGTCGGTGTTGATGCCGTCCTGCAGCCGCCGGATGCCGGTCTCGAACTCGGTTCGGGTCACAACGGGCTCGGGCAGCCGTAGCGTCGCGTTGCCCTGCGGCGTGTTGAGCGTCGCCGTCGACACGCCCGGGCCGGTCGCCGGCGCCTGGATCCGGGGCAGCGGCGGGCGGGGCGGGCCGCCACCGAGGACGCCGCCGACCAGATTGCCGATCGCGGCGGCGGGGCCGCCGAGAATGCCACCGACGACGTCGAGCAGGCCCTCGTCGTCACCTTCGTCGTCGCTTTCGTCGTCGCTCTCGAGCCATTCGTCGATGTCTTCGAGCGTTTCAAGCCTTGCCACGGGTTCCCCCTCGATGTGTGTACTGATCGGTCTCGCCCGGGCGCTCCGCGGCGGCCTCGGACATCATCGGTGTGGTCGTCAGGCCCGCCCGGCGCAGGGCCGGACCCACCCACTCCAGCAGTTCGTGCGGGTCGAGGTCCCGGGTCCCGGGGCCGCCGTCGCCCAGGCACACCGAGCAGAAGCGGTTGAGGCCCCAGCAGGCCGGACAGGCCCCGAACACCCGCGCGACGAAGGCGGCCATCTGGTCGGCCGCGTCGGCCGCGGCGCGCTGCCGTGCGATGAGCCGCTGAGCCTGGGCCAGTCGCTTCCGCAGCTGTGGCACCTCGTCGTCCACCTCGGTGGTCGTCTGCGATGCCGCCATCTGCTGCATGAGCATGGCCATGAGCGGATCGTCGCCGGCCCGCTGCATCGTGGCGTCGAGCATCGCTTTCAGCTGGTCGTCCACGGCTCGTCCTCACCGTCGGTCCACGCCTCGTCGTCGAGGACGTTCTCGAGCGTCTCTTCGCCCGGCTCGGGTTCCGCCTCGGTCCCGGCCTCGTCGTCCGTTTCCGCGACTGCCTCGTCGTCCGCCTCGCCCGGTGCCCTGGGCGCCGGCGGTGCCGTGCCCTGGGCCTGGAGCACCTGGCTGAGCTGCGTCAGCGCTTGCACGGCGACGGGCAGCAAGTTCGCGAGCTGGGTGGCCGCGCCATCCGCGGCCGGGCGGACGGCTGAACCCGGGGGCGTGGCCGTAGCCGGGGCCGCGGCGACGGCCGGAGCCGGGAACGACGCCACGGGGGCCGGAAGGCGCGCGTCCGGCGGTCGCGCCGGGGCCGGTACGGGGCCGGCGACCCGTGCCGCGGGCCCCGGCCGGGGCGGGGGCGCCGGAGGGGGCGGCGCGAGCGCGGTCTGCAGGGCACCGAGACCGCCGCCGACGAGGCCGCCGACCAGCGCGCCCCAGGGCCCGGCGGCCATCCCGGTCGCCGCCCCGGTCGCCGCGCCGCTGGCGATGTTGCGGAGCCACTGCGCCACGTCCTCGGGCGACTCGGCGCCGAGCCAGGCCTCGTCGAGATACACCTCGGGTGCCACGGCCCACGCGAGCTCGTGCTCGACCGGGACATTCGAATATCCGGCCATGCCGCCCTCCCGCCGTCGTCCAACGGGCGCCATCCTCCGGGCCGCCCGTCACGGCGCCGTCACGAAGACCGATCAGCGCGTACGGCGCGGGGACCGGCCGGCCGGCGCGGCACGAAAGCCGGTCAGCGGCCGGCCGGTCCGGCACGAAAGCCGGTCAGCGGCCCTTCAGCGGGTACGGCACGAAGGTGCTGCGGTTCTCGTCGAGGTCCAGCTGGCGGCTGATCGGCGGGGCCGCGCGCTGCGGGCACGTCGCGCGTTCGCAGGTCTTGCAGCCCGGGCCGATCGGCATCGCGGCGGCGGCGTCGGTCAGGTCCATGCCGGTCGAGTACACCAGGCGCGAGGCGTGCCGGATCTCGCAGCCCAGGCCTATCGCGTACACCTTCCCGGGCTGGCCGTAGCCGCCGTGGTGGCGGGTGATGGTGCGGGCGATCCACAGGTACCGCTGCCCGTCCGGCATCGCCGCGACCTGGATGACCGGGCGGCCCGGGGAGCTGAAGGCCTCGTAGACGTTCCACAGTGGACAGGTGCCGCCGGTGCGGGAGAACGGGAAGCCGGTCGCGGACTGGCGCTTGGACATGTTGCCGGCGCGGTCGACGCGCACGAAGGAGAACGGCACGCCGCGGGACCGCGGGCGCTGCAGGGTGCTCAGGCGGTGACAGACCGTCTCCCAGCCCATCGCGAAGTGCTCGGCGAGCAGGTCGATGTCGTAGCGGCGCAGCTCGGCGGCGCTCAGGAACTGCTCGTAGGGCAGGATCAGCGCGGCCGCGAAGTAGTTGGCGAGCCCGACCCGGGTCAGGATCTGGGTCTGGACGTCCTCGAAGTGCTCCTCCTCGACGATCTCGTCGATGACGTCGGCGTACTCCATCAGCGCGAGCTGTGCCGCCATGCGCATCGCCTCCTGCCCGGCCCGCAGCGCGGCCGCGAGGTGCAGGGTCTGGGTCTGCGGCCGGTACCGGTGCAGGTCCCCGCCGAGCGTGTCGTCGCGCATGATGCGCACCCCGTGCCGCTCGGCCAGCCGGTCGCGCAGGGCCGGGCGCACCTCGCCGCGGCGCAGGCCCATCCGCGCGGCCAGGGCCTCGGCCGCCTCGTCGAGCTGGGGCACGTAGTTCTGCCGGCGGTAGAAGAACTCGGTCACCTGGTCGTGCGGGCTGCGCCCGAGCTGGCCGCGGTCGCCGACGAGCTCGGTGAGCTGGTCGGAGACCTGGCGGTACCGCCGATGCAGGTCGATTATCGACTCGGCCAGCTCCGGCAGCCGGGTGGCGAGCTCGCTGAGGTCGGCGATGCTCCCGGTGCCGGCCAGCGCCTCGCGCAGCCCGGAGACGAGCTGCGGGGTCTCGTGCGGTACGAACACGGCCGGGTCGACGCCGAAGAGCTCGGTGGCGCGGATGAGCACCGGCGCGGTCAGCGGCCGCACGTCGTGCTCGATCTGGTTGAGGTAGCTCGGCGAGATGGCCAGGTGCCGGGCGACGTCGGTCTGGCTGAGCCCGTGCTCCTCGCGCAGCCGCCGGAGCCGGGCGCCCGCGAACACCTTTGCCATCCTCAAGAAATAGCACCGATGTCAAATTGTGTTTTCGCAAGTTAGCAAAGTCGCCCGGAAAATTGGCAAGACTTGGCTTTTTCCGCCCCTCGACCGGCCCGTTTGCCCCGTGTGACCGTGAGCGGAGAGGCACGGCACACAAGGGAGCGAACGATGAGCGACGCGATCGATCAGTTGCGGCAGGAATGGGACACCGACCCCCGCTGGCAGGGGGTGCGGCGCGACTACGACGCGGCGGACGTGGTGCGGCTGCGCGGCGCGATCCAGGAGGAGCACACCCTCGCCCGGCGCGGCGCCGAGCGGCTGTGGTCGCTGCTGCACGACGAGGACTACGTCCACGCCCTCGGCGCGCTCACCGGCAACCAGGCCGTGCAGATGGTCCGGGCCGGCCTGAAGGCCATCTACCTGTCGGGCTGGCAGGTCGCCGCGGACGCCAACCTCTCCGGCCACACGTACCCCGACCAGAGCCTCTACCCGGCGAACTCGGTGCCGGCGGTCGTGCGGCGGATCAACAACGCGCTGCTGCGCGCGGCCCAGATCACCACGGCCGAGGGCGACACCGGCACCGAGTGGCTCGCCCCGATCGTCGCGGACGCGGAGGCCGGCTTCGGCGGGGTCCTCAACGCGTACGAGCTGATGACCGGCATGATCGTCGCGGGCGCGGCCGGCGTGCACTGGGAGGACCAGCTCGCGTCCGAGAAGAAGTGCGGCCACCTCGGCGGCAAGGTGCTCATCCCGACCGGGCAGCACATCCGCACGCTGCAGGCCGCCCGCCTGGCCGCCGACGTCGCCGGCGTGCCGTCGCTGATCGTGGCGCGCACCGACGCGCAGGCGGCGACGCTGCTGACCACCGACATCGACGAGCGCGACGCGCCGTTCGTCACCGGCGAGCGCACCGCCGAGGGCTTCTACCGCTTCGGCAACGGCGTCGACGCGTGCATCGCCCGCGGGATCGCCTACGCGCCGTACAGCGACCTGCTGTGGATGGAGACCAGCACGCCCGACCTCGAGGTCGCGCGGCGCTTCGCCGAGGCCGTCAAGCGCGAGTACCCGGACCAGATGCTGGCCTACAACTGCTCGCCGTCGTTCAACTGGCGCAAGCACCTCGACGACGCCACGATCGCGAAGTTCCAGCGCGAGCTCGGCCACATGGGGTACAAGTTCCAGTTCATCACCCTGGCCGGCTTCCACGCGCTGAACTACTCGATGTTCGACCTGGCGCGCGGGTACGCCAGCGAGGGCATGACCGCCTACGTGGCGCTGCAGGAGCGCGAGTTCGCCGCCGAGGCGCACGGCTACACCGCGGTGAAGCACCAGCGCGAGGTCGGCACCGGCTACTTCGACCTGATCAGCACCGTGCTCAACCCGGCCGGCGAGACCACTGCGCTGCACGGCTCGACGGAACAGGAGCAGTTCGCGTGAGGTACAAGATCAATGGCGTGCTGGCGGCCCGCTACGACGAGGTCCTCACGCCCGGTGCCCTGGAGTTCCTCGTCGCCCTCGACGACCGCTTCGCCGCCCGCCGCGTCGCGCTGCTGGACACCCGCCGCGCCCGCCGGGCCCGCTTCGCCGCCGGCCAGCTGCCCGAGTTCCGGCCCGACACCGCCGGGGTCCGCGACGACCCGTCGTGGCGGGTCGCCCCGCCGGCCCCCGGGCTGGAGGACCGCCGGGTGGAGATCACCGGGCCGCCCGAGCGCAAGATGACCGTCAACGCGCTCAACTCCGGGGCCAAGGTGTGGCTGGCCGACTTCGAGGACGCGACCGCGCCGACGTGGGACAACGTCATCGGCGGGCAGCTCAACCTCATCGACGCGCTGGACCGCAACCTCGACTTCACCGACGAGCGCGGCAAGCGGTACGCGCTCGGCGACGAGATCGCCACGATCGTCGTGCGGCCCCGCGGCTGGCACCTGGTCGAGAAGTGGATCGTGGTGGACGGCCGCCCGATCTCCGCCAGCCTCGTCGACTTCGGGTTGTACCTGTACCACTGCGCCTGGCGCCAGCTCGACGCCGGTTCCGGGCCGTACTTCTACCTGCCCAAGCTCGAGGACCATCGCGAGGCGCGGCTCTGGAACGACGTGTTCGTCTTCGCGCAGGAGTACCTGGGCCTGCCGCCGGGCACCATCCGGGCCACGACGCTCATCGAGACCATCACCGCCGCGTTCGAGATGGAGGAGATCCTCTACGAGCTGCGGGAGCACTCGGCGGGGCTGAACGCGGGCCGGTGGGACTACATCTTCAGCATCATCAAGAACTTCGGCCAGTGGTCGGACTTCGTCCTGCCCGACCGCGCCGAGGTCACGATGACGGTGCCGTTCATGCGGGCCTACACCGAGCTGCTCGTGCGCACCTGTCACAAACGCGGCGCCCATGCGATCGGCGGCATGGCCGCGTTCATCCCGAGCCGGGACGCGGCCGCCAACGCGACCGCGTTCGACAAGGTCCGCGCCGACAAGCAGCGGGAGGCCGGCGACGGCTTCGACGGCTCCTGGGTCGCGCACCCGGGCCTGGTGCAGACCTGCCGCGCGGCGTTCGACCCCGTCCTGGGCGACCGGCCGAACCAGCTCGACCGGCTCCGCGACGACGTCGACGTCACCGCCACGGACCTGCTCGCGGTCGACAAGACCCCGGGCCAGGTGACCGCCGAGGGGCTGCGCGCGAACATCTCGGTGGCGCTGCGGTACATCGACGCCTGGCTCGGCGGCACGGGCGCGGTGGCGCTGTCGAACCTCATGGAGGACGCGGCCACCGCCGAGATCGCCCGCTGCCAGGTGTGGCAGTGGCTGCACCACCACACGCCGCTCGCGGGCGGCGGCACGGTGACCGAGGAGACGGTGCGCGCCCTGCTCGCCGAGGAGCTGGCCGCCCTGACCGACGGCCGCACCGGTACCGGGCTCGAGCGGGCCGTCGCCGCGGCCGGGATCGTGGAGCGGGGCGCGCTCGGGGAGTACCTGCCGCCGTTCTTCACCACGGACGCGTACACCCACTTGGCACCGTCGGCATAGATCACCGAGAATCGGCCGCGTGCGAATTCTCGTGATCGGCGGCAGCGGCCTCATCGGAGCTCATGTTGTGCAGGTGCTGCGCGAGCGGGGGCACGGCGTGACCTCGCTCGCGCGCACCGCCGCGCCCGGCGTCGACCACACCCTCGACCTGGGCGCGGCGACGCCGGACGAGCTGCGGGCGCTGCTGGACGGCCACGACGGCGTCGTGCACGCCGGTCGCAGCGAGGAGGAGCGCTCGCGGCCCCGGCCGATCCACCCGGCGCTGCGCGGCGAGATGGTCGAGCCGATCGTGCGCCTCTTCACCGCGGCCCGGGCGGCGGGGCTGACCCGCGGCGTGGTCATGGGCTCGTACTACACCCACTTCCACCGCCTCCACCCCGAGTGGCGGCTGCCGGAGCGGCACGTGTACATCCGCTGCCGGGTGGAGCAGGCCGCCGAGGCGCGCGCCGCCGCCGGGCCCGCGCTGCCCGTCGCCGTCATCGAGCTGCCGTTCGTCTTCGGCCGCGCCGGCGACCGGCTCCCGAACTGGGCGCCGCCGCTGGCCCGCTGGGCCCGCGGCCGGGCGCCGATGCTGGCCCCGCCCGGCGGGACGGCCGCCGTCTCGGTCCGCAGCGTGGCCGAGACCACCGCCGACGCCCTCGAGCGCGGCTCCGGCGAGGACCTCCCGGTGGCCGACGAGAACCTCGCCTGGCGGGACATGCTCGCCCGCATCGCCGGGGCCGCCGGGCGCCCGCGACCGGTGCGGCGGCTGCCCGGCGGGCTCCTGCGCGCGGCCACGCGGCTCGGCGGCGCGCTGCAGTCCCTGACCGGCAAGGAGTCGGGCGTCAACGCGTCGTACGCGGCCGGTCTCCTGCTGGCCGAGCTGTTCGTCGAGCCGCCGAGCGGTCGGGAACTGGACACCGCGATCCGCGAGACGTTCATGGAACGGAATGTCACACCTGATCTCTGACCGCCAGTCAAAGATCAGCGCAGGATCAGCAGCGCCAGCGCGGCGGGGCCGGCCGGGGTCGTCGGTCGTTCGCGGACGAACATGGCGGCACGGTACCGCCGCGCCGGCACCGACGCGGCCCGGCCGGTCAGGACACGACGATCCGGTCGATGTCGGGGGCCCAGCCGGTGGCGTTGCCGAGCTGGATGGTGTTGGCCCCCGCCTGCAGGTTCACGGTCGCGGTGACCGAGCCGATCGTGTCCCAGCCGCCGGTGGAGGGCGTGCTCACGGTCGGGCCCGCGGCGCCGTTGACGGTGAGCGTCACCGAGCGGGCCGCGCCCGAGGCGTAGTAGAGGCGTACGGTCCGGCTGCCGGCCGCGGCCGCGGTGACGTTGTTGAACCGCAGCAGGTTCGCCGTGCCGTTGCCGACGTAGCCGACGACCGCGCCGCCGGAGGCCCCGGTCGACGAGCGCACGGCCGCCTGGCCGGCGAGGGTGTTGGCGGACGACTCGGCCTCGTAGGAGCCGCCCGTCGGTTGCGTGCCGCCGCCGATCTGGGCGAGCCAGTGGTCGTTGGCGTTGACCATCGTGAACGTCAGGGCCGGGCAGTCGTAGGCGCTGCCGGGCGGGATGGTGCGCGGGGTCGAGGTGTTCGACGCCGTGGCCGCGACCCAGGCGCCGCCCGCGTAGACCTGCACGCCGCTGCTCTCGAAGCCGCGGCCGTTGAAGGTCTGGCAGTAGTACCCGGCGCCGGTGGCCGGGTTGACCGAGGTGTAGATCTCGAACATGTTCCAGCCGAAGTTGAACTGCGGCAGGTCGTACACGCCGGAGCTGGTGAAGTACGTGTCCCAGGCGTGGGTGACGTAGTTGTAGAGGTACACCGTCCACGTATTGCTCGTCGTCGACGTCTTGTGCTCGTCCATGCTGTAGGCGCGCCGGCCGTTGACCGTGGTCGTGTACGTGTTCAGGAAGTTCGCGTCCATCGGCGTGAGCTTGCCGACGCCGTCGCGGCCGCCGCACCAGTCCCACGCCCACAGGTCCGGGCCGCTCGGCGTGTACGCGGTGGTCAGCTCGATGCACGCGCCGCCGCCGGGCAGGGCGGTCGGCGCGTACACGTAGTCGCCGCCGGTCGTCGTGGCCGGCGCGGAGTCCAGCACGCTCTGCGTGGCGTGGATGCCCTGCGTCGTCGCGCTCGGCAGGTTGACGCCCCAGTCGGTGTGCAGCTGCGCGGCCTGGACCGCCGCCCGGGCCGGGGCCCGGTCCGGCTGCCGGGCCTGCGCGAAGCGTTCGAGGGCCGCGCCGCCGGCCGCGCGGGCCGCGGCGCCGGTCAGGCCGGGGACCGTGCCGCGGATCGGGGCGAGGCCGCCGCCGTCCGCCGCCGGCCGGGCCAGCGATCCGGAGTCGGCGGCGGACGCCGCCGGGACTGCGACCAGCGCGGTGGTGAGGGTGGTCGCGATGGTCAGCGCCGCCGCAAAGTTTCGATGCATTTCGTGTACCTCCAGTGCGCACCCGGCCGGTCCCGGCGCACGCGCCAGCGGCCCGGCAAGGGGTGGTGACGGGCATGGCGGGGCCCGGGACGCACAGTGCGGGATCGCCGACTGTCTATGCGCTGGAGTACACTGTGAGCGCCGAAAACGTTTTCGGCAAGAGGGTGTGCAGAAGGCTACGAGCCGAGCAGGCCCCGGCGGCGGGCGACCGCGGCGGCGTCGGTGCGCGAGTTCACGCCGAGCTTGGCCAGGATGTTCGTGACGTGCACGCCGGCCGTCTTGACGGCGATGGACAGGCCCTCGGCGATCTGCCGGTTGGTGCGCCCCGCGGCCATGAGCCGCAGCACCTCCTGCTCGCGGTCGGTGAGGCGCGCGGCGCCCGGCTCCAGGCGGCCGCTCTTCTGCAGCGCCGACGCCTCCTCGGCCAGCGGCCGGGCGCCGAGCCGGTGCGCGATCGCGCCGGCCTCGCGGGCCCAGGCCACCGCCGTGGACTTGTCGCGGGCCGCGCGCCCGGCCCGCACCAGGGTCTGGGCCACGCGATACGGGTGGCCGGCCGCCCGCCACGCGGCGATCGCCTCGTCCCAGCGCCGGGCCACGGTGAGGCTCGCGGCCCGCTGGACGGGGCCGTTGACCGGCAGCCGCTGGGCGAAGCGCCGGTCGGGCTCGGGCTGGGCCAGCAGCAGCGACCAGGCGAGGGCCGGGTGGGACGGCAGCTGCCGGTCGTCCAGCGGCGCGCCCTCGCCGAGCAGCGTGTGCAGCTCCCACAGCGGAATCAGGAATCGCCGGCCGGTGTAGCGCTCGCCCAGCAGCGTCTCGGCCGTGCGCGCGGCGGCCGCGGCGCGCTCGCGGTCGCCGGTGAGCGCGTCGAGGCGGCCGGCGGCGATGGTGAGCACCGCGCGGTACAACGGCGGCGGCTCCAGCGCGAGCGCCTCCCCGGCGACCGCGCGGGCCCGCGGCCACTCGCCGAGTGCGGTGAGCGACGCGGTGAGCGCGGCCGCGAGCATGGGGCCCCGGACCGGCCGGAGCCCGCCCCGCCGCGCGGTCGCCAGCCCCGCCTCGGCCGCCTCGGCCGCGGCCCGGGACTCGCCGGCGGCCTCGAGCGCGCTCGCCTCCATGACCCGCGCGAGCAGCTCGGTGTCGTCGTCGCCGCCCTCGCGGGCGAGCGCCACCGCCTCCCGGGCCCGGGCGACGGCGATGCGCGAGCCGCTGGTCTGCGGGTCGGCGCCGGGGCCGGGGTCGGCGGCCTCGGCCGCGAGGGTGACGAGGGCGAGGGCGCGCACGGCCGGGTCGCGGTCGGCCGCCGCGTCCTCGGCGAGGGCGTAGGCCTCGGGGGAGCGCGACAGCGCCTCGAGCCGGCTGGCCAGGGTGGCCCGGATGCGGTGGTTGCGGGGCTGCAGGGCCAGGGCGGCGCGGAGGTCTTCGATGCCGTCGTCGCCGCCGCGGTACCGCAGCAGGCCCCGGGTCTCCAGCAGCAGCGCGGTGCGGGCCGGGTCGCGGGTGTTCGCCAGCGCCTCGGCGGTCAGGGCCAGGCCGCGCTCCAGCGCCCCGGCATGCAACGCGGTGACGGCGGCGGCCATGAGCACCGCGACCCGGTCGGTGCGGGTGCGGAACTCCGGGTCGAAGACGCGCTCCCAGGTGGCCGCGACCCGCTCGAGCATCCGCAGCCGGCCCCCGTGGGCGGCGCGGGCCACGGCGGCGGCGCGCCAGGCGGCGTCGAAGGCACGGTCCGCGTCGCCGGCCGCGTGCCAGTGCTCGGCCAGCTCGACGAGCGCGGCGGTGGCCGGGCGGAACCCGAGCGTGATCGCGCCGGCGGCGAGGCGGTGCAGGCGGGCGCGCTCGGCGGGGCGCAGGTCGTCGAGGACGGCGGCGCGGATCAGGTCGTGCCGGAAGCGGTACCCGCCCGCGCGCGCGAGCAGCAGGCCCGCCTCGACGGCCGGGGCCAGGGGCTCGTCCGGGGGCCCGGTGATCTTCTGCAGCACGCTCCGGTCGACGTCGCGGCCGAGGACGGCGGCGACCCTTACCGCGGCGCGGCTCCCGGGCGGCAGCGCGCGGAACGGGGCCAGCAGCGGGTCGGCGTCCGGATGGGCCGCGAGCGCCAGGAGCAGCAGCGGGTTGCCCTGGGCCTGCCGGATCAGGGCGGCGTCCGCGCGCCCCAGCAGCTGGGCCGCGGCGTCGTCGGCGAGCGGGCCGAGCGTGACGCGTTCGGCTCCGGGCACGTCGCCGGCCCGCGCGCCGGGCGTTGCGCGTTCGGCGCGGTACGTGGCCACGACCAGCACGCCCGGCCGGCTCAGCATCGCCGCGAGGCAGCCGAGGAGCTCGCGGCTGGCCTGGTCGGCCCGGTCCAGGTCCTCGAGCACGAGCACCACGGGCGCGGCCGCCTCGATCCGCGCCACGAGTTCGGCCTTCACCGTGTCGGCGACGAGCTCGGCCTTCGCCGGGCCGGTGGCGCGCTCGGCCTTCGCCGGGTCGGTGGCGCGCTCGGCCTTCGCCGGGTCGGTGGCGCGCTCGGCCTTCGCCGGGTCGGTGGCGCGCTCGGCCTTCGCCGGGCCGGCGGCGCCGAGGGCGGCCAGGAACGGCGCGTAGGGCTGGGCGTCACCGCCGATCGACGGCGCCTCCCCGACCAGCACACCCGCGTCGACGGTCGCGGCGAACGCGGTCACGAGCGCGGTCTTGCCGATGCCGGCGCCGCCCTCGACGAGGACCACGCCCGGGCGGGCCGCGGCGGCCCGCCAGGCTTCGTGCAGGACGGTCAGCTCGCAGTCGCGCCCGATGATGTGCACCCCATCAATCTAAAGACTCCGTCAGCGCCCGCCGCAGCTCGGGCTCCAGCGCGGTCTCGAAGGCCGCGTCCGGGCGCGCCCCGACCGCCGCGATCACGGTGCTGAAGAAGCAGCGCGCGGCCGCGGTCAGGGCCACGTCGAGGATCTCCGCGTCGCTCAGGCCGTGCCCGCGCAGCACGTCGACCTCCGCGGCGGTGATGCCGTTGGGGTCGGCCGCGACCCGCTCGGCGAAGTCCATCACCGCGGCGTCGGCCGGCGACAGGCCCGCATCGGCGTGGTCGGTGGCGATGCGGGCCACGGTCTCCGCGTCGTAGAAGCGGTCGCGCAGGACGGCGCCGTGGGCGAGGCTGCAGTACCGCGAGCCGAGGCGGCGCGCGGCCGCGAGGGTGGCCAGCTCGTATCGGCGCAGGTCCATCGTGGACTTGACGGCGCCGTTGAGGGCCACCCACGCGGCAACGGCCGCCGGGCGCCAGGCGAGGGCCCGGGTGTAGTTGGCGACGTAGCCGAGCCGTTCGCGGTCGGCGTCGTAGAGGCTCTCGACGCCGGGGTCGGTCTCGGGCGGGTCGGACAGGAAGGACATGCCCGCACGTTAGGCTCGCGGCGGCGCCCCCGCATGGGCGAAGTCACCCATGTTGGGATTCGTACGTTCTGCCGCCGAGGCTGTAGCGCGCCGACGGCGCGGCTTGCCGGAGCAGTGAAGTGCGTTAGTGTTCTGCGCGTGCGGGTGTTGATGGTGGCGCCACCAGGCGCGGGCAAGGGCACTCAGGGTGCCGTGATCGCCGAGCACTTCGACATCGCGCGCGTGGCCATAGGCGACCTGCTGCGGCGCAACGTGGCCGAGGGCACCGAACTCGGCCGCCGGGTCCAGCCACTGCTCGCCCGCGGCGACCTGGTCCCCGACGACGTCGTCCTCGACCTGCTGCGCCAAGGCCTGACCGAGGCGCGCGCGAACGGCGGCGGCTACGTCCTGGACGGCGTCCCGCGCACGATGTCGCAGGCCCTGGCGGCGTACCGGGTGGCCTACGCCCTCGGCATGACCGCCCAGGTCGCCCTGCACCTGCGGGCCGACGACGACGAGCTGCTGCGCCGCCTGCTCAAGCGGGCCGAGATCGAGCACCGCACCGACGACACCGAGCCCGTGATCCGCCAGCGCCTCAAGCTCTACCGCGAGGTCACCCAGCCGGTCCTGTCCTTCTACGCCCGGCGCGGCATCCTGCTGACCGTCGACGCGATGCGCCCGGTCGAGGAGGTCAGCGCCGACGTGCTCGCGGAACTGGAAGCCCGCTCGGCGCGCTGACGTCCGCGCCCTGGCAGAAGATCCCGGCCGGGCAGGCGATCCGCACTACCGCGACCATCCCGAGCATCGCGCCGCGGCCGAGCACACCCGGCTCCTCGCCGCGCTCGCCGAGGAGGAACGGAGCAGAAGCCGGCCGCCGAGCAGAACGATGCGGTCGACGTTGATCCCGCCGAAGGACGGCGCCAGCGCGGCCTGCACCCCGTCGTCGTGGCCATGGACGCGATGGCCGAGGGCGACCTGTCGCGCACCGTGGCCGGCGCCGTGGACCGGGCCACCGCCGGCGTGCGGCAGACGGTCGCGGCCCTGGCCGGCAGCGCCGACCTCGTGGCCCGCAGCTCCGGCCAGCTCGACGACGGAGCTGCCGCAGCTCGTGGGGCGCTTCAAAAGCGTGTGATACTGCCCGCATGAGGCTGGTGCAGATCGCTCAGCGCGCCGAGGACCTCGGCCGGGCCGCCCGCTGGTACGCCGACCTGCTCGGCACCGCCCCGGCGGCCACCTTCGACCCGCCGGGCCTGGTCTTCTTCGACCTGGACGGCACGCGGCTGCTGCTGGAGCGCAACGCCACCGCGGCCCTGCTCTACCTCGCCGTCGACGACATCGACGCCACCGTCGAGCGCCTGCGCGCGGCCGGCACCGCGGTCCGCTCCGAGCCCCACGTGATCTTCACCCACGCCGACGACACCCTCGGGCCGGCCGGGGCCGCGGAGTGGCAGGCGTTCGTGGAGGACAGCGAGGGCAACCTCGTCGGGCTCGTGGAGCACCGGGCCGCATGAGCAACCTCCTGCGGATCGGCATCCTCGGCGCGGCCCGGATCGCGCCCGCCGCGCTGGTGCGCCCCGCCCGGGACGTGCCGCTGGTCAAGGTCGCCGCGGTGGCCGCCCGCGACCGGGCCCGCGCCGAGGCGTTCGCGGCCAAGCACCGCATCGGCGCCGTGCACGCCGGCTACGCCGAGCTCGTCGCCGACCCGGACCTCGACGCCGTGTACAACCCGCTGCCCAACGGCCTGCACCACGAGTGGACCCTCGCCGCGCTCGCCGCCGGCAAGCACGTGCTGTGCGAGAAGCCGCTGACCGCCAACGCCGCCGAGGCGCGCGAGGTCGCCGCGGCCGCCGAGCGGGCCGGGCTCGTCGTGATGGAGGCGTTCCACTACCGGTACCACCCCCTGATCCAACGGGTCCTGGAGCTGCTGCCGACGCTGGGGGAGCCGCGGCACATCGAGACCGCCCTGTGCGCGCCGATGCCGAGGTTCTCCGACATCCGCTACGACCTCAGCCTCGCCGGCGGCGCCATGATGGACATGGGCAGCTACACGGTGCACGCGCTGCGGACGTTCGGCGGCGCCGAGCCCGAGGTGGTCGCGGCGCGGGCCACGCTGCAGAAGCCGGACGTGGACCGGGCCATGGTCGCGGAGTACCGCTTCCCGGGCGGCGCCACCGGCCGCACCACCGCCAGCCTCTGGTCCCGCCGCGTGCTGGACCTCTCCGCGCGCTACACGGGCTCGGAGGGCTCCCTGAAGATCTTCAACTACCTGATGCCCAACGTGTACCACCGCCTGACGGTCACGCGCGCGGGCCGCACGACGCGCGAGAAGGTGCCGGGCGAGGCGACGTACGTCCACCAGCTGCGCGCCTTCGCCGCCGCGGTGCTCGACGAGGGCCCGAACCTCACCCCGCCGGAGGACTCGGTACGCACGATGACGGTGATCGACGCCGTGTACCGCGCCGCCGGCCTGAAGGTCCGCGGCACCGGCTGACGGCGCCCCGCCCGGTCAGGTCGCGGCGCGGAGGGCGGCCTCGAGCAGCGCCCGCGCGGTGCCCCGGACCGTCCGGGCCGCCTCCTCCCGGGTCTGGCCGGCGATGTCGACGAGCCAGACGAGCGTCTCGATCCCCGTCGCCGAGCGGATCGCGACGGCGAGCGCGCGCACGTCGACGCCCGGGTGCCGCGCGCGCACCGGGCGCAGCCCGTCCTCGATCCAGCCGATCGCGCGGCCCTGGCGCAGCGCCAGGCGCTCGGCCGGGGCGCGGCCGCCGGGCTCGAGGGAGAGCCGCAGTGAGGTGCGCAGCTGGGGTTCCCAGGCGAAGTTGTACTCCGTGAAGGCCGCCAGGCACGCATCGAGCCGGGCGAACGGCTCGTCAGGAGCATCGTCGCCGAGCAGCGTGTCCGGCGAGATCTGCGGATGCGCCGCGAGAAGCAGGCTGCGCTGGTTCGGGAAGTACCGGTACGCGGTCGTGCGCGAGATCCCGGCCCGCGCGGCGGCGTCCTCGACCTGCGGGCTCAGCCCGTCGCCGAGCAGTTCACGGGTTGCCTCGACGAGCGCCTGTCGGGTCCGCGACTTCTGCCCCGTGCGGCCTGTCGCTTCATATGGAACTGCCATCGCCAAGATGGTACCGTGGTCCCATGGTACTCAAGTCCCACGAAACCACCGCGGACCCCGTGGTGACGGATCCCGGCCTCTACCGGGTCGTGTTCGAGAACGAGCGGGTGCGCGTGCTGGAGTACCGCGACCAGCCGGGCGACCGCACCCATGAGCACCACCACCCCGACAGCGTGCTCGTGCCGGTATGCGCGTTCGAGCGCCGCGTCTCCTCGGGCGGGCGTACCGCCGAGGTCTCCCTGGAGGCCGGGCAGGCGCGGTGGGTGGGCGCGCAGGATCACATCGGCGAGAACATCGGCTCCACCGACTCGTTCGCGCTGCTGGTGGAGCTGAAGGAGCCCGCCCCGAATCGGCTGGCGGGCCCGGCGCCACTGGGGCCGAGCTAGCTCCGGCGCGCGCCGCGCAGGAGCAGCACCAGGCCGATGACGGCGACGATCGGGCCGATGATCGCCCACTGGGTCGAGCCGCTCATCGAGCTGCCGCCCAGCACATCCAGCCCCTGCAACGTCCACACGATCCCGGCGAGGAGGGCGAGCGCGCCGACAATGAGCAACACCCAACGCATGCGCACAGCCTGCACCCCCGCCGGGTCGTGCACAACGTTCGTTCTCGTTCGGTAAGAATTCCGCGCGCTGATACCGTTGGGCCGATGATCCGGATCGGTCTTGTCGGCGCCGGGCCTTGGGCCAACATGTTCACCGCGCCCATGCTGGCCGCGGCGCCCGACGTGTCGCTCGACGTGGTCTGGGCGCGCCGGGCCGAGGCCGCCGTCGCGGTGGCCGACCGGCACGGCGCCACCGCGGCCGGCTCGTTCGAGGACCTGCTGTCGGCCTGCGACGCGGTGGCGTTCACCGTGCCGCCCGACGTGCAGGCCGAGCTCGCCGTCGCCGCGGCCCGGGCCGGCCGGCACCTGCTGCTGGAGAAGCCGGTCGGGTTCACCGTCGCCGCCGCGGAGGCGGTCGCCGCGGCCGCCGACGCCGCCGGCGTCGCGACCCAGCTGATGCTCACCTACCGCTACACCGACCAGGTGCGCACGTTCCTCGCCCAGGCCGCCGGCGCGCGGCCCGGCTATGTGCGGGTCGCGTACTTCGGCGGCGGCGCGCTCGACGGCTCGCCGTTCGCCACGCCGTGGCGGCGGGAGGCCCAGGCCGTCCTGCCCGACCTGGGGCCGCACACCCTCGACCTGCTCGAGGCGACGGCCGGCCCGGTCGCCGAGCTCCGCGCGGCCGAGGCCGGCGAGGTGGTGACCGTGACGACCGTGCACGAGGGCGGCGCCCGCGGCCACGTCGCGATCTCCGGCACCACGCCGGGCCCCGGCGGGGTCCTGGAGGCCGAGGCCGTCACGACCGCCGGCCGGGTGCACCTCGCCGACCCGACGCCCTACGAGCCGGGCGACGTCCAGCGCACCATCGTCGGGGAGTTCGTCCGCACGGTGCGCGGCGAGCAACGGCAACCCCTCGACGTCCACCACGGCGTCCGCCTGCAGCGCCTGATCGCGGCCACCGCCACGGCGATCCGCACCGGCGGGGCGGTCCGCCCGTGACCGACCGGCCGGACCGGACCGGAGGGGGTCCGGGGTATCGGGAGCTGGCCGCCGGGCAACGAGCCCAGCTGTGGATCGCCGACGCCGTGACCGGCCGGAGCGAGCTGCTGCTGGAGTCCGGCGAGCTGCTGTTCGAGGCGCCCAACTGGACCCTCGACGGCGCCCGGCTCATCGTCAACGGCGCCGGGCAACTGTGGTCGGTGCCCCTCGACGCGCCGGCGCTGACGCCGATCCCGCTCGACGGCGTTCCCCCGCTCAACAACGACCACGTCCTCGCGCCCGACGGCGCCCGCATCTTCGTCTCCGCGACGGACTGGCACATCTACGAGGCGTCCCTGGCCGGCGGCCCGACCCGGCGGATCACCACCGCCGACGGCCTCATGCACTTCCTGCACGGTGTCAGTCCCGACGGCGAGCGGCTGGCGTTCATCGGCCTCGAACCGGCCGCCGGCGGTACCGCGATGCGCGCCGACGTCTTCACCATGTCCGCCGGCGGCGGGGACTACCGCCGGATCACCGACACCGACCACCCGGCCGACGGGTCCGAGTACTCCCCGGACGGCCGGTGGCTCTACTTCAACACCGAACAGTTCACCGGGCACGCCCAGCTCGCCCGGGTCCCCGTCGAAGGCGGTGCGCCCGAGCGGCTCCGCCGGTCCGACACCGTCGACTGGTTCCCGCACCTGTCCCCGGACGGCCGCCGGGCCGCGTTCGTCGCCTTCCCGCCCGGCACCGAGGGGCACCCCGCCGACCTCTGGGTCGACATCATGACCGCGCGCACCGACGACTGGCCGGGAGCCACCCCGGTCGCCCGCATCTTCGGTGGCCAGGGCAGCCTCAACGTCAACAGCTGGGCCCCCGACAGCACCCGGTTCGCCTACGTCGCCTACCCCGGGACCCGGTCGGCGGCGTAGAGGGCCGCGACCGCCAGCCCCGCCTCGCGCAGGGCCGCGCGGACCGGGGCCGGCGACAGCACCTCCACGCGGGCGCCCAGCCCGAGCAGGCTGCCCACCGCGTGCTCCGTGCCGTTGAACGACAGCTCCAGCCGGGTGCCCGCGCCGCCGGTCAGGTGCCGGGCCAGCAGCCGGCGCGCGAGGGCGGCCGCCGACGGGTGTACCTCGGCGACGACCGCCAGGTCGCGCGGGCGGGACTCGACGCCGGAGCGCAGGGCGGCCCACGTCGCGGCGAGGTCGAAGCCGGGCGGGCGTTCGGCCGCGTCGGGGCGGGCGGTGCAGGCGTCGACGCGGGCCACGCGCAGCAGGGCCGGCTCGGCCGTCACCAGGTACCAGACGCCGGCCTTGGCCACGAGGCCCACCGGGTCGACCGTCCGGCGGCCGGCCCGGCCCTCGCTGTCGCGGTACGCCACGTCGAGACGCCGGCCCCGCAGCAGCGCCTCGTGGATGGCGGGCAGGTGGGGGACCGGCTCGCCCGAGCGCATCCACGGGTCGACGTCCACGAGCACGTGGCTGCGCCCGTCGGCCAGGCCGCCGCGCAGGGCCCCGCCGCCGGCCCCGGTCAGCTTCTCCAGCGCGGTGTCGAGGGCGTCGCCCAGGCCCAGGTCGCCGGCCAGGCGCGACTGGCCGACGGCCAGGCCCGCGCCCTCGGCCCGGCTCAGGTGGGCCAGGCCCGCCCGGTACGTGTCCAGCAGCCGCACCCCGCCGTTGCGCCCCCGCTCGGTGTACACCGGAATGCCCGCCCCGCTCAGCGCCTCCACGTCGCGCAGCACGGTGCGGACCGACACCCCCAGGCGCTCGGCCAGCTCCGGGGCGGCCGCGCCCGGGCGGGCCTGCAGGAGCAGGACGAGGGAGAGGAGGCGGTCGCCGCGCATGCCTCCGAAGGTACCGCGGAAAACATGACAACACGTGTCGTGTTTTGCCCGGCAGGATCTGCCACATGCACACACGCATCACGGGGCCCTACGACATGGCCCGGCAGCAGGAGTTCTTCGGCGGCTGGGTGCAGCCCGCCGACGACCCGAGCTCGATCCTCATGGCGTTCCCGGTCGAGGGCTGGGAGCACTCCGCCGCGGTTGCGCTCCGCCAGGACGGCGACGCGGTCACCGGCACGGTCACCGGGCCGGCCGCGGCCTGGGAGCAGGCGCTCGCCACGCTGTCGCTGGACGAGGACGGCACCGGCTGGGCCGCGGTCGGCGAGCGCGACCCGGTCATCGGGGAGCTGCAGCGCGAGCACGCGTACCTGCGGCCGGTGCTGTTCCACTCGCCGTACGAGGCGGCCTGCGCGTTCGTCATCGGTCATCGCATGCGCATCACGCAGCAGCGGGCCATCCGCGCCCGCATCGCGCGGGAGTTCGGGGCGGCGATCGAGGCCGGCGGGCGGGTGGTGCACGCGTTCCCGGCGCCGCAGGTGCTGCGCGGCCGGACCGAGCTGCCGGGCGTCGACGCGGAGAAGGTGGCGCGGCTGCACGGGATCGCCGACGCCGCGCTCGACGGGCGCCTCGACCGTGCCCGGCTGCGGGCGCTGCCGCTCGCCGAGGCCTACGCCGACGTGAAGCGGCTGCGGGGGATCGGCGACTTCTTCGCCACCGGGATCGTGCTGCGCGGGGCCGGCCGGGCCGACGCCGTCCCCGCCGAAGGGTTCACCCGATCCGGGATCCGCCGGTTGTACCGCATGAGTCAGGACCCCACCGACGCCGAGATGCTGCGGATCGCCGAACCGTGGCGGCCCTTCCGCATGTGGTGCTCGGTGCTCGTGCACGCGAGCGAACGGCAGGCTCAGAAAAGTACAACCTGAACAGCAACGGCGGATGACAGGACCCGCGCTAGTCCAGCGTCAGGAGGTCCTCGACGAGGCGCAGCGCCCGCGCGTCCAGGTCCGCGCGCAGCACCGGATCGGCCGGGGTCGTCGTGCGGTACAGCACCACCGAGCGCGACCCGTCGTCGCTCACCCCGTTACAGGTGGCGGTGCCCGGCACGTCGCCCGGGTGCGACCAGAACCCGCCGCCGGCGCTCGGCACCCGGAACGCGCCCAGCCCGAACCCGAGGCCGGCGCGCACGTCCTGGTACGGCCCGGCGGGCACGGTCCGGTCCAGCTCCGCGAGCGCGTCCGGGCCGAGCAGCTCCCCGCGGCGCAGCGCGCACCAGAACCGGGTCAGGTCGGCGGTCGTGCTCACCAGGCCGCCGGCCGCGTCCAGCGCCGTCGGGTTGAGCTCGGTGACGTCCAGCAGCGGTCCGCCCGGCACCAGCTGCTGGTAGGCGCGGGCCGAGGAGCGCGGCAGCGACGGGTGGTCGTACGGGAAGTAGGTGTCGCGCAGCCCGAGCGGCCGGGCGATCCGGTTGCGCACCTGCTCGGCCCAGGACCGGCCGGTGACCGCGCGCACCACGAGGCCCGCGAGCACGTAGTCGGTGTGCGAGTAGGTCCACTGTGTCCCCGGTACCGCGGCCGGCCCGCTGCGCAGCGCGACGAGCGCCTCCGGGTCGTGGTGGGCGAGCCGCGAGCCGCCCGCGAGCGCCCCGATGTAGTCGGGCAGCCCGCTGGTGTGCTGCAGCAGGTGCCGCACCGTGATGCGCGGGTCCGTCAGCACCCCGGGCAGCAGCGCCGCGACCTCGTCGTCGAGCGACAGGCTGCCCTCGGCGGCGAGCTGGAGTACCACCGCCGCCGTGAAGGCCGCCGTCGCGCCGCCGATCCGGAAGCGCCCCGCGGCCGGCATCCCCGCCCCGGCCCACGCGACGACGTCCCGCCCGCCGGCGTGCACCTGCCCCTGCGCCCCCGTGACGCCGAGCCGGCACAGTTCGTCGAGGGCCGTCCGCAGCACCGCTTCGAGGTCGTGCCGTTCGGCGACGGCGATGGTCTCCCGCATGCTCACCAGCCTGCTCCGGACCGGGCCCCGAATCGATCCCGCCAGCTTGCCGCCGAAAGGTAGGGCCAGCGGTAGTGACTTCCGGCCGACCCTTCATGATGGGGTGTGACCTTTCGTGCCGCCGACGCCGCCGACGTGCCCGCGATCGTCGACCTCGTCCAGTCCGCCTACCGCGGTGACAGCAGCCGGGCCGGGTGGACCACCGAGGCCGACCTGCTCGACGGGCAGCGTACCGACCCCGCGATGGTCGCCGCGGCGATCACCGAGCCGGGCAGCACGGTGCTCCTCGCGCTCGACGACGCCGGCGCGATCGTGGCCTCCGCGCAGCTGGAGCAGCGGGACGGGTACGCCTACTTCGGCATGTTCGCCGTCGACCCGGGCCGCCAGCGCGGCGGGTTCGGGGCGCGGCTGCTGGGCGAGGCCGAGCGCTTCGCCCGCGAAGAGTGGGACGCGGCCGAGGTGCGCATGACCGTCATCGTGCAGCGCGAGGACCTCATCGCCTGGTACGAGCGGCACGGGTACGCGCGCACCGGCGAGATCAGCCCGTTCCCGTACGGCGACGAGCGCTTCGGCGTGCCCCGCCGCCCGGACCTCGCCTTCGAGACGCTCGTCAAGAAGGTGGAGAACGCGTGAACTTCGAAGGCGCGGCGCCGCATTACCCGATCGGGCGGCGGCCGTACCCGAACGAGTTCGCCGCGGCGCTGCGGGACGAGCTGGGCCTGGACGGCACCGGCCGGCTGCTCGACGTCGGCTGCGGCCCCGGCTCGCTCACCACGCTGCTCGCCCCGCTGTTCGCGGCGGCCGTCGGGGTCGACCCCGACGCCGGCATGATCGCCGAGGCGGCCCGCCGCGCCCCGGAGATCGAGTGGCACGTCCTGCGCGGCGAGGACCTGCCCGCGGGCCTCGGCACCTTCCGCGTGGTCACGTTCGCGCAGTCGTTCCACTGGATGGACCAGCCCCTGGTCGCCGCGCGGGTGCGCGGCATGCTCGAGCCCGGCGGCGCCTGGGTGCACGTCGGCGGCAACACCCACCGCGGCGTCGCCGGCGACGACGAGCTGCCGTGGCCGCGCCCGCCGTGGGACGCGATCGACGACCTGGTGCGCAGCTACCTGGGCCCGCGCGGCGCCACCCGCGCCGGCGAGGAGGATGTGATGCGCGCGGCCGGCTACCGGGGCCCGGTCCGGCTCACCCCGTGGCCGGGCGAGGTCGTGGAGCGCTCCGCCGACGAGCTGGTCTCCGCGGTGTACTCCCTGTCGAGCTCGACCCCGCCCCGCTTCGGCGAGCGCCGGGCGGCCTTCGAGTCGGACCTGCGCGGCCGGCTGGCCGAGGCCTCGCCGGCGGGCCGGTTCGCCGAGCGCATGGGCCCGCCCGACCTCATCGTATGGCGGCCGTGATCCCGGTCGGCGCGCGGCCGAGCAGCGCCCGCAGATCGTCGGTCTGCCGCTCCAGGAGGCCCGCCTTCGCCAGGCCGTGCAGGTAGCCCATCGGGCCCGCGGGCGGCTCCTCGCGGTACGGGATGCCGAGCAGCTCGGCCAGTTCCGGGTACGTCCACAGTGGACCCGTGAGGTCATGGGCGCGGCCGCCGGGCCCGTCGCCGGTGAGGACCGCGGCCGCCGCCTCCGCGAGGTCGGCCCGGGTCGCGGTGTTGAGGCCGCGGCCGCCGGTACCGCTGGTCAGCTCGTCGAGGTCCCGCAGCCCGGGATGCGCGAACGCCTCGGTGTAGAACGGGTTGCGCAGCATCGCGTACGGCACCCCGGCCGCGCGGATCAGCGCCTCCGTCGCGTGGTGGGCCTCGGCCACGCCCGGCCCGGCCCGCTCGGCCCCGAGCAGGCTCGTGTACGCGAGCAGCTTCACGTGGCCGGCCGCGGCGATCGCGTTGCGGTGCTGGGCCACCCGGCGCGCCGGGTCCAGCTCCGGCGAGGAGATGAGCAGCAGCCGGTCGACGCCGGCGAACGCGGCGGCGAGGCTCTCCGGTTCGTCGTAGTCGCCGCGGCGCGCCTCGACGCCGTCGATGCGGCCCGGGTCGCGCACGACGGCGACGATCCGTTCGGGCGGGACGCGTTCCCGGAGCCGGTCGAGCACGAGCCGGCCCAGGGCGCCTGTCGCGCCGGTGACCGCGATGATGTCCGTCGTCACGCGCCAAGATTCACATGCTTGTCAACGCGTTTACCCTGGGCGCCGTGACGGTACTTGGGCGGTCCGTCGCGGTCGGGGGAGCGTTCCTGCTGGTCGCGACCGTCTGGTTGACGGCGGACATCGGCGATCGGGCCCCGTCCGGGCCGCTGTGGCCCGTCGCGGCCGGCGCGGTGGTCCTGATCGTGGTCTGGCGCGACGCGCAGGGTAACCGGTCGGTGCGCCTGGCGCGGGCCGTGGCCGTGGCCGCGGTCGTCGCGGCGGTGCTGGGCTGGCTCGTCGCGGCGGACCCGGCCGCCGGGCCGTTCTGGCCGGCCGTGGTGACCGGGCTGCTCCTCGTCGCGCTCGGGCTCGCGGCGCCGGCCGGCCCGGTTGCGCCGGCCTCGCGGCGGACCGCCGCCGGCGGTGCGGCCCTGGCGCTCGCGCTGCCGGTCGCGGCGGTCGCGGTCATCCTGCCCGTCCAGCGCGGCGACGACATCGCGGTGTCCGCATCGGCCGCCCTGACCCCCTGGTCGCCCGGCGGGAGCCTCGCCGTGCGGTGGGCCGCCCCGGACCGGGACTTCGAGGGGCTCGTAGCCGGGGCCGCGGTGCCCGTGTTCACCCACGAGCGCACCCTCACCGGCCTCGACCCGGCGACGGGGCAGCCGCGGTGGCGGGCCGAGTTCCGCCACACCTCCGAGCTGCGCGCGCCCGTCGCGAGCGGCGACGAGGTCGTCGTGCGCTGGGCCCGCGACGGCAGCCGCAGCACCGGGAGGCCCCGGCCGCACACCGCCGTGCTCGACGCACGCACCGGCCGGCTCCTGCTCGACGTCGCCGACGACGAGGGCCAGCAGGCCGCGGCGACCCTGCCGGGCCTGCTGGTCCGGGGGCTCTGCCCGTCCGGCGGGACGGCCGCCCTGGAGGCGCTCGACCTGCGGACCGGCCGGCGGGCGTGGCGGGTGCCGACGGCCGCCGGCTGCCGGGGCCTGCTGCGGTACGGCCCGGGCCTGCTCGGTGTCGTCGACGGCGGCCTGCAGCGGGTGGACGCGACCGGCGCGGTCCGCTGGACGTGGCCGGCCACGGGCGGCTTCCGGCTCCTGCCCGGCGCGGTCGCCGACGGCGCGGTGCTGGTGTTCCGCGACGCCGGCGTGACCGTGCTCGACCTCGACTCCGGCGCCGAGCGGTGGCGCGACGAGCACCACGGCGCGTACGAGTTCGCGGGCCTCTCCGGCGGGACGGTCGTGTGGGGCTCGCGGACGCGGCCCTTCACGCTGGAGGCGCACGCCCTCGCCGACGGCTCCGCCACCTGGACCCGCGAGACCGCGTTCGACCCGGAGCAGTCCGGGGAGCTGACGCTGCTCCGGTCCGTGTTCGCCTACGCGGGCGCCGTGACGGTCCTGCACGACCCGGCCGGCACCCGCCCGCGCGAGGGCCGTGCGGCCGCCCGCTTCGCCCTGCGCGACGGCGCCCCGCTGCCGGTCGACACCCTCGCCCCGGCCGGAGAAGGCGCTCCTGACCTCGGCGAGCCGCCGAAGTTCGCGGGCGGCCTGCTGCTCGTCGCCGCCCGCCGTCCGGCCCGTGGCACGATCGCGATCGGGTGACCGGTTCAGGCCTCTTCTGATCAGGCCTCGGCCTGCTCCAGCACCGCCTCGGCGCGCTCCGGGCTGCCCTCGGCCAGGCCGCGGTCGATCGCGCGGCGGGACGCGAGCCACATGACGGCGCCGACCAGGAAGACGATGCCCTCGGTGACGGTCAGGGCCCAGACGATGCCGGGCAGGCCGAACCAGACGTCGCCCAGCAGCACGATCGGGATGAACAGCACGCCCTGGGCGGTGGACATCACGATCGCCGGTACCGCACGGCCGGTCGCCTGGAACAGCGAGGTGATCAGGCCCCGGAAGCCGTTCACGACCATGGCCACGAGCTGGGCCAGGAGGATCGTGACGCCGATGCCGAGCGCCGAGCGGTCGGCCAGGAACGCGGTGAGCACCTGCTCGCGGAAGACGAACACCGCCGTGGAGAAGACCAGCACGATGGCGCCGACCGTGAGCGCCGAGCCGCGCAGGGCGGCCGTGAGACGGGTGCGGTCGCCCTTGCCGTACGAGTACGCCAGCAACGGCAGCACGCCGATCGTGACCCCCATGACCAGGAACTCCGGCACCTGGGCGATGCGCACCGCGACGCCCATGGCGGCGAGCGGGCCGTCGCCGTACGCGACCGCGAGACGGTTGAGCACCAGGCTGGTGACGATGAGGAAGGCGGCCTGCAGCAGCTCGCCGACGCCGACGCCGAAGACCGGCTTGAGCACGGCGGGGGACAGCGTGAACCAGCGCGGCGCGAGGTTCACGTGCTCGCTGTGCCGCTGCAGCCAGAAGGCGAAGTACGCGACGCTGACGAGGTTCGCGAGGCCGACCGACAGCGCCGCGCCGGCCACGCCCCAGGGCAGTACCAGGATGAACAGCACGTCGAAGACGAGGTTGGCGACCGTGGAGGCGATGAGCCCGATCATGGCCTGGCGGGCGGCGCCCTCGGCCCGCACGAGCTGCTCGAGACAGAACGCCGCGGCCAGTACCGGCACGAAGGCGAGCATGACGATGACGTAGTCGTTCGTCGCCGGTACCGCCGCCTCGTCGGCTCCCAGCAGGGCCACCAGCGGGTGCAGGAGGAGCAGGCCGAGGCCGCCGAAGAACGCCCCGGCGCCGACCGCGCCCCAGAGGGCGAACGACGAGACGCGCTTGATCTCGCCGGCCTTGGCGGGGTCGTGCTCCGACGCGCCGAGCAGCCGGGAGATGAGCGCGCTGCCGCCGACGCCGAACACGCTGCCGACGGCCATGACCAGGCCGAGCAGGGGGGTGCCGAACGTGATGGCGGCGAGCAGGGCCGTGTTGTGCAGCGAGCCGATGAAGCCGGCGTTCATGACGTTGTAGACGGCGCCGACGATCATCGCGGCGGCCATCGGGACGCAGAGGTGGACGAGGGCGCGGGCGATCGGGGCCGCGGACAGGTACCAGCGGTTGGTGCCGGCGGCGTCGGCCACCGGGTGCTCGAGGGTGGCGGTGCTCATGGCTGCTCCTCTCCGGGGCAGTTGATTTCGGGCAGGCTTGATCGCGCGGCGGCGGTTGCCGACGCGTGGTGGGGCTTCTGTCAGGATTTGGCGGTTATGACCGCGTCGGGCGCGGCAGCTCCGCGGTGATCTTCGTCAGGAGGGCGTGCAGGGACGCGCGCTCGGCCTCGTCCAGCGGGGCCAGGATCGTCTCCTGCGCCTCGGCCATCGCGGTGTCGAACCCGGCGATGAGCTCCTCGCCGGCCGCGGTCGCGTAGACCTGCTTGCTGCGCTCGTTGCCGCTCTCGGCGCGGCGCTCGACGAGCCCGCGGCGCTCGAGCCCCTGCAGGAGGCTGGAGACGCTCGCGGCGCTGGTGCGGGTGATGTCGGCGATGTCGCGCTGGATCGCGCCGGGGGTCTTGACCAGGTACCCGAGCGCGAAGGCCTGCGCGAAGCTGAGCTCGCGCGAACGGATCCAGTCCTCGCCGGCCTTCTGCAGCGCCCACCCGATCCAGCGGATCAGGTCGACGGGGGTGGTGAACTCGGGTGCGTCCATGCTTAGAACTCTAAAGGTTAGAGTTCTAACTGTCAAAGGTCGAACTGTCCCGCAACCGGGATCACACCGGTTTGCGCGCCACGGCGCCGAGGACCGAGCGCTGCTCGTCCTCGACCGGCTCGCCGGGGTCCGGGTGCCAGCTCGTGACCGGCACTATGCCCGGCTCGACCAGCTCGAGGTCGCCGAGGATCTCCGCCACCTGCTGCGGGGTGCGGGTGCGGACCGAGGTGGGCGTCCGGTCGTACAACTTCGTGATCCGCTCGTGCTCCAGCCCGAGGTCATCGACCGCGGTGAAGTGCGAGACGGCGACGTAGCTGCCCGGGGCGAGCGCGGCGGCGAGCTCGCGCACCAGCCGCGGCGGCTCGTCCTCGTCGCCCAGGAAATGCAGGACCGCGACGAGCAGCACCGCGACCGGGCGCTCCAGGTCGATCAGGGCGCGCACCCGCTCGTGGCCGAGAATGCGCGCCGGGTGGCGCAGGTCGCCGCCGATGGCCACGGCGCGCGCGTTGCCGGCGAGGATCGCCTGGCCGTGGGAGACGGCGACGTCGTCGATGTCGACATACACCACCGTCGCCTGCGGATCGATCGCCTGCACGACCTCGTGGACGTTGCCGCGCGTGGGGATGCCGGAGCCGATGTCGAGGTACTGCCGCACGCCCTGCGCCGCCAGCCAGCGCACGACGCGGCCGAGGAACGCCCGGTTGGTGTGCGCGACCTGCAGGATGCCGGGCCAGGCGGAGATGAGCTGCTCGGCGAACTCGCGGTCGACCGCGAAGTTGTGATACCCGCCCAGGCCGTAGTCGTACACCCGGGCCGCGTTGGGAACGGTCACATCGACGCCGTCGGGCGCCCACTCCGGCAGGCTCACATGATCGAGCGTACCCGGCGGTGTAAATATGACGATCTGATGGCGAACGGCTTCCGGACTCCATGACGTGGCACGTTGTCTTTACCGTTGACGCGTGACGACCGAGCCCGCCTCCACCGAACCCTCCTTTGCCGCGCCTGCCCCGGCCGCCCCGCCGGTCGATCCGGGCGAGGACCTGACGGACCCGGGTGCGCCGCGGGTCGAGGGGCCCCCGCCGAGGCTGTGGGCGAAGATGAAGGCCGACCCGGAGTTCGCCCCCGAGCACCTCGCCCTCGAGGCGGTCACCCGGCTGGGCCCGCGAATGGCCGCCGAGCTGCAGAAACTCAAGGGCCAGAACCCGGGCGCCCCGGCCGACGCGCTCGCCGACATGATCGTCTACCGGTACGTCAACCAGTCCCGCCTCTCCGGCGCCGTCGGCGGTGCGGTCCCGGTCGCGGGCGCCCTCCTCGACGTCGGCGTGCTGGCCTGGACGCAGGCGCGGATGGTGCTGATGCTCGCGGCCAACTACGGCCTCGACCCGGCGCACCCCGACCGGGCCGTGGACCTGCTGGTGTTGCAGGGCATCCACAAGTACACCCAGACCGCCCGCACCGCGCTGGCCGTCGCCCGGGGCCGCGAGAGCGTCGGCGCCCTGCTGCCGGCGGACCGCCCGGAGATGCGCAAGGTCCTCATGCGCCTGGGCCTCAAGCTCGCCCAGATGGCCGGCGTGCGCGCGGTGAAGAAGATGGCCGCCAAGGTCATCCCCGGCCTGGCGATCATCCTGGGCGGGGTCACGAACGGCACCGCGACGCGGTCCCTGGGCGGGCGGGCGATCGGCCTGTACCGCCGCCCGCCGATGCCCACCCAGGCGCCGATGCCCGCCCACGCGCCGCTGGCCTTCCACCCGCCTCGGCAGCTTCCGCCGGGCCGGTAACCTCCGCGCCGCACTCTTTTCGTAACCGCCGCCGGATTACCGGCATTACGATTACCGGTAATCCAGTAATCGGTAATCAGGTGGTCTTGGTCGGCCGGGGGCTCGCGGGGCGCTGACCGTTACCGCCATTACCCCGACGCATCAGGGCCGTGTCGGTGATCTCGGACGCCGTCGCGGTGTCGCCGGAGACGGTGCCGATGACGGTGACGGTGTCGCCGCTCTTCACGTCGGCGATCTTCGCGGCGCCGTTGTCGACCTTCGTGCCGTCCCCGACCACGTACGTGGTGGCGTGCCCGTCCTCGCTCTTCGCCGTGATCGAGGTGGCGCTGACCGCGGTGACCGTGCCCGTCTGGAGGCGCTGCGTCACGTACTGGCCATTGCCGTCCTTCACCACGAAGTCCCCGTGCAGGGCGCCGCCGAGCGAGCTGATCCCGCCGCGGCCGAAGCCGCCGCCGGGAAAGCCTTGGGCTGCGCCGCCGCCGTTCTGGCCCTGGTTGTTCGGGAATCCCTGGCCCTGGTTGCCCTGGCCCTGGTTGCCCTGGCCTTGGTTGCCCTGGCCGCCGGGGAAGCCCGGGCCACCGCCGGGTGCGCGGCCCGCCGCGGGGCCGTTCTGCGTGTTGTTGCTGTCGCTCGCCGCCTGCGCCACCGCGACGCCGCCGCCGATGACGATGACCGCGGACACGGCCGCGACGATGCCGAGCTTGAGCCGGGAGGAGCGCTGGGGGGCCGGGGTACCGCCCTCGGCGGCCGGAGCCGTCGAGGCCCAGGCCGGCGCGGTGTCCGCACCGGGCGGGCCGGAGATCGGCTGTCCCGCCGTCGCATCGGCCCAAGCGGGGGTCGAGGCGGGTGGGATCGGCTGCCCGGCCGTCGCATCGGCCCAGGCCGGAGCCTCGGCGGACGGGACTGGCGGAGCGTTGAGCGCCGCCGTCCGGTCGGCCTGCGCGGCGACCGCGGGCTGCGCGGCGACCGCGGGCTGCGCGGCGACCGCGGGCTGTGCGGGCTCCTCGAATGCCGGTTGGGTCTTCGGCGGGCCGGCCCACATTGAAGCCGTTGCGGGCGCGGCGGTCGCTCCGGTCGGCGTCGCCGACGGGGCCGTGGGTGCGGTGGCGTCGGACGGAGACGCCGGACCCGCAGCGGGCGAGGATTCCGGCGTGGCGGCCGGGTCGTCGTGGGCTGAGCTCATCGCGCGTACTCCTGAGGAAGTCGGACCTGTCCCGACGACCGTGCACCGCGGGGCTGTGCGCGCAATCACGTAGACCTGCCAACTGCCTGTGAATGCCAATACGGTTACCGGATGAGCGAAGTCGTCGATCTCGCGCGGGCACTGGTGCGGTACGACACCACGAACACCAGCGACGACGGAGCGACCGGCAACGAGCGGCCCGCGGCGGAGTTCGTCGCCGAGCGCCTCGCCGATGCGGGATTCCAGCCGGTGTACCTCGAGTCGGCCCCCAAGCGCGGCAACGTCGTCGTGCGCCTGCCCGGGGCCGACCCGAGCCGGGGCGCGCTGCTCGTGCACGGCCACCTCGACGTGGTACCGGCCGACGCGTCCGAATGGTCCGTCCCGCCCTTCGCGGGCGAGATCCGCGACGGGTACCTGTGGGGCCGCGGCGCCATCGACATGAAGCACATGGTCGCCATGGCCCTGGCCGTCGCGCGCCGGTTCAAGCGCGACAACATCGTCCCGCCGCGCGACCTGGTGTTCGCGTTCGTCGCCGACGAGGAGGCGGGCGGGCGGCAGGGCGCCGGCTGGCTCGTCGAGCAGCACCGCGGCCTGTTCGACGGCGTCACCGAGGCGATCAGCGAGGTCGGTGGCTTCTCGTACACGGTGCGTGACGACGTGCGCGCGTACCTCGTCGAGACCGCGGAGAAGGGCGTCATGTGGCTGCGGCTGAAGGTGCGCGGCACGCCGGGCCACGGCTCGATGCTGCACACCGACAACCCCGTGGCCAAGCTGACCAAGGCCCTGGCCCGCCTCGAGTCCCACGAGTTCCCGCAGGTCCTGCACCCGGCCGTACGCGACTTCCTGGCCGGCGTGAGCGACCTGACCGGCGTCGCCTTCGACCCCGACGACCCCCAGGCGGCGGTCGCGCGCCTCGGCTCACTGTCCCGCATGATCGGCGCCACGCTGCGTGACACCGCCAACACGACGATGCTCAAGGCCGGGTACAAGGCGAACGTCGTACCGTCCGTGGCCGAGGCGACCGTGGACGGCCGGATGCTGCCGGGCCGCGAGCGCGCCTTCGAGCGCGAACTGGCCGAGGTGCTCGGCCCGGACGTCGAGATGGACTGGGACATGCTGCCCCCGGTGGAGACCACCTTCGACGGCCGCCTGGTCGACGCGATGGCGGCGGCGATCGACGCCGAGGACCCGGGCGCGCGCCTCCTGCCGTACATGCTCTCGGCCGGTACCGACGCCAAGTCCTTCCAGCGCCTGGGGATCCGCCATTTCGGCTTCGCCCCGCTGCGCCTGCCGCCGGACCTGAACTTCACCGCGCTGTTCCACGGCATCGACGAGCGGGTACCGCTGGACGGCCTGGAGTTCGGCGAACGGGTCCTGGACCGCCTCCTGCGAACCTGCTGACCGTCAGTCGTCGTTGAGGAACCGGCGACGGCGTTGGTGGCGTCCGGGAAGCGCGCCGGCCCGTCAGGCGTGCGGAGCGACAGCCCGGGAGCGGCGTAGCGTGCCGCCCCGGGTCAGACGCGGAACGACAGGCGCGTCGTGCCGATGACGATCTCGTCGCCCGGGTGCAGGATCACGGTGTCGACGCGGCGGCCGTTGACCACCGAGCCGTTGGCCGAGCCCAGGTCCGTGAAGACGGCGCGGTTGCCGTCGTACTCGACGCGGGCGTGCTGCCGCGACGCGCCCACGTCGGCCAGGCGCAGCGATGCCTGCTCGCCGCGGCCGATGATGATGGCGCCCTCGGTGAGCGGGTAGTTCTGGCCGTCCTCCGTCACCAGGCGTACGCCGAAGCCCTCACCGGGCGTGACCTGCCCGCCCGTGTACACCTGGGCGGCGACGCGGAACAGCCCGGTGTCGAGATCGTCACCGCGCGTGATTTCCACCACGATGTCGCCGTACACGGCCCAGCCCTGCTCGCCGACGTACTCGGCCTGGGACTGCGCGAGCTCCTGCGCCAGCGCGGCGGCGAACGGCGCCAGGCGGGTGTGGTCGGCCGGGGCGAGGGCGATGATGTACCGGTTCGGGACCAGGATCCGCCCCCCGGTCATCTGCGACTGGTTGGCGTTGGCCTCGCCCTGCATCGCGTTGAGGATCTCGACCGGGTGCACCACGCCCTTGAAGACCTTGGCGAAGGTGCCCTCCACCATGCCTTCCAGCCGCTTCTCGAACCGCTGCAGCGCGCCCAACTCGTCCCCCTCCAACATGATCCGGTACAAACTGTGTATCACGCCGGTTGTACACCCGCAGTCGTGAGCGCGACGCGTGCCGCGCCCGTGATCGATGTCATCGCGGCACGGGAGCCGGGGGCGCGAGGTGCCGCGGCGCCCTGCGGACGCCTCGGCGGACCCGTCGTCGCGAGGGCGCCGCACCCTGGCCTGATGTCATCCCGGCGGGGCACCCAAGGCCGAAACCGTCGGGGCGAGGGCCGGGCCCGCCTGGGACTCGGGCGCAGGGGTCGTGGCGCGCAGGGGTCGCGCGCCGGGGGTCGTGGCCGACCGTGAACGGTATGTGGGGTCGTGTCTGGCCATGAACCGTGTGCGTGAGTCGTGGTCGGCCGTGAACCGTGTGCGTGGGTCGTGGTCGGCGGTGAACCGTGTGGGAGTCATGGTCGGCCGTGGACCGTGTGCGTGGGTCGTGGCTGGCCGTGGACCGTGTGCGGGAGTCGTGTCAGCCGTGGACCGCCCGTGTGCGGGTCATGGCGGTGGCTGGGATTGGTGTCATCGCGCGGCGACGGAGCGTGTGCCGGCGTCGGCGAGTGCTGGAGTCGGCGTCATGGCCACGGAGCGTGGCGTTGACGTCACCCAGCGCATCACCGGGGCGGTCAGGACCGCCCCGGCGACGAACGCGGCCGCGATTGCGGCCCAGCCGGGCCCGTCCCCGTGCATCGCCAGGAAGGTCAGCGATGCCGGGCCCAGCATGCTCTGCAGGCCGAACGACATGCGCGCGGCGCCGACGTACTCGCCGCGCGCGGCCGGCGGCGGGAGTTCCGTGGTCAGGCCCCAGTAACCGGCCGACTGCCACAGCTCACCCAGTGTGACCAGGGCGGAGCCGGTCAGGAGCAGGGCGATCGTCATACCGCCCGTCGCGGCGCCGGCCAAGGCCAGGGGGAGGCAGGCCAGGGCGCACACCAGACCGCCGCGGCGCAGAGCGCGCACGATGCCGGCCGGCGTGTCGGCGCCTCGGCTGGCCACTACCTGCAGTGCCACGCACATCGCGGTGTTGACCGCGAAGAGTACGGCCAGCATCACCCTCGGTGCGTCGGTGCGGGCCGTCAGCCACAGCGGGATCACTTCGGTGGTCAGTGACGCATGTGAGGCCAGGAGGCTGCACAGCGCAACCAGCGCCAGGAACGGTCGGTCCCGCCACACCCCGGCCCGGCTTGGAGAAACAGCCGGAGACCCGGCCGGGGAAGCTGGCGAAGAAAAAGCTGAGGTCGAAGCAGAAGCTGCAGACGGGGAAGGGGTGGGCGGAGAAGGAGCGGCGGGCGGAGAGAGCGGTGCGGTTGGAGGCGAAGGTGCAGTTGAAGAGATGGGCTCGGGCGCAGAAAAAGGCGTGAGCGGAGAGGAGGGCGAGGGCGGAGAGGACGGTGTGGGCGGAGAGGACGGCGCGGGCGGAGAAGGGGGCGCGGGCAAGCGGGCGATCAACAGGGCATTGACCAGCAGGCCTAGGGCGGCGGCCAGGACCATGCACCGGTACGCCCAGTGCGTCCCGATCGCCAACGGCACCGCCGCCAGGCCGCCGCCCGCGAAGAAGCCCACGTTCATCGCCGAGCGCACGAACGCCAGCGTCCGCAAGCGCTCCGAGCGCGGAAGGACCGCGGTCTGGTACACCAGCCGGCCCGCCGCCGCCAGGGCCTCCGCCAGCGCCGGCAACGCCACCAGCGCCAGAAACGCCGCGAAGCCGTGGATCGCCGGGTACAGCGCCAGGGCCGCCGCCTCCCCGAGCACCCCCCACAGCCAGGCCCGCCGCCCCCCGATCCGGTCCGCCACGCGCCCCAGCGGCACCGCCCCCGCCAGGGCCAGGGCTCCGGCCACCGACAGGCCGATGCCCACCTGCACGGGCGACAGGCCGGTCACGTTGAGGAAGAACACGGCACTGCCCGTAGCGAAGACGCCGTTGCCCGTGGCCCAGACGAGCGACTGCACGCAGAGTGACCGGGCGACGCCCCGGGGCGGCAGGAAGTTCATGGGTGACAGTTCAGCGGCTCCCGCGGTACAACTGCGAAGGTTTTCGGCACGGCCGAAAGGTCGCATGTGGACGGACGGGGGGACACGCGTGTCGGAGGTGCGGTTCGAGGTCGCCGATGTGGCGGAGATCCGGTTCTGCGTGTCGCCGCTGTGGGAGACCGTCGCCAGTCTGTGGGCCCTGGCGCAGCCCGGGCGGCACGCGCTGCACCTGCCGTGGATCAAGGTGGCCCGTGGTCTCGCCCGGCGGCGGGAGCTCGCGGTGCACGTTCAGTTGCTCTGCGCGTTCGCGCGGCCGCGTTCATGGCTGCCGGACTTCCTGACCCCGCCGCCGGGCTCGCCGCTCGTCGGGATCGGTGAGGAGCTCGAGGCCGTGCGCGCCACGCCGGCCGCCGAGGTGCGCCGCGACGTGCTCGTCACCGCCGAGTCGCGCCCGCTCGACCCGCTCGCGCAGCGGCTGGCCGACGAGCCCGGGGTCATGCTCCCGCGGCTCGTCGACGCGGCCCGGGCCTGGCACGACGCGGCGATCGGGCCGCACTGGCCGCGGATGCGGGCGCTGCTGGAGTCCGACATCGCGTACCGTGCGCGCCAGCTCGCCACCGGTGGCGCCCGGCTGCTGTTCGACACGCTCCACCCGACGGCGCGCTGGGACGGCGACCGGCTCGTCATCGCCGACCGGTGGACGCAGTCACTTTCGGTGAGCGGGCGTGGCTTTCCGCTCATGCCGTCGGTCTTCGCCGACAAGGGGCCGCTGATCTCGTGCTCGGACGAGTCGGCGCCCGGCGCCGTGTACCCGGCCCGTGCGATCGGCACGCTCTGGGAGGGGATGGGCCGGCCGATGGCGGGGGAGCGGCGCACGGCGACGGGGGCCCGCGGCGCGGCGCAGGGAGCCGGGGCACAGGCCGCGGCGCTGGGAGGAGTCCTCGGCCCGGCCCGCGCCCGCCTCCTCGACCTGCTCCGCGCCCCCGGCACCACTTCGGACCTCGCGCACCGCACCGGCCTGTCCATCGGCGCGGTCAGCCAGCAGCTGGGCCTGCTCCACGCGGCCCGGCTGATCGAGCGCAACCGCCAGGGACGCTCCGTGTACTACCTGTGCACAGACCTCGGCGTGGCCCTGCTGGACGGCAATTTCTGAGAATCGGCTGAAACTGCAACCAACCACTGTCCTGAATCCGTCTTCAGGTACGAAACGCGGACGCACACTTCGGGGGGATATTGTGGCCCGCCGAGGGACAGTTGGTGGCGGGGAGTGGTATGGCGAAGAAGCGTGGGAAGAAAGACCCGTTGTGGGCGCGATTGTCCCTGATCGGAGGGGCATTTCTGCTGCTGCTCAGCGGGGGCTCGCTCGTCGGTGGCAATCTGTTGCTGAATCATTACAGCGACCAGATCACCCATGAGGGCGGCCTCGGCGATGCGGCGGCGGCCGGCGCGACCATCGACGGGCCGATCAACCTGCTCCTGGTCGGCATCGACGAGCGCGTGCAGAAGGAGGAGATGGGGGCGCGGGCCGACTCGATCATCGTCGCCCACGTGCCGGCCTCGCACGACGCGCTCTACCTGATGTCGATCCCCCGGGACACCAAGGTCGGGATCCCGGCGAACAAGAAGACCAAGTACAACGGTGGCACCGACAAGATCAACGCCGCCTTCCAGTTCGGGTACCAGAACGGCGGCGGCCGCGACGGGGGCCTCGCGCTGCTGGCCGAGACGGTCAGCGCCCTGGCCGGGGGCAACCTCAAGTTCAACGGCGCCGCGATCGTCAACTTCGACGGCTTCTCCGGGCTGGTGAAGGCGCTCGACGGCGTCTACATGTGCGTCGACGAGAAGACCACCTCGATCCACACCGGCTGGAACACCAAGACCGGGGCCGAGGGCGTGCCGTACAACTTCAACGCCGACGGCATCCCGACCAGCCTCAAGCCCGGCATGCGCCCGATGGTGTACGAGGTCGGCTGCCGTGACTTCGCGGCGTGGGAGGCCCTGGACTACGTGCGCCAGCGCGACAAGCTCGCCAACAACGACGGCGACTACGGCCGCCAGCGCCATCAGCAGCAGTTCATCAAGGCCATGGCGAAGAAGGCGATGAGCGCCGGCGTGCTCGCCAACCCGATCAAGGTCAACGAGGTGCTGGGCTCGGTCGGCAAGGCGGTGTCGTTCTACAACAACAACGTCTCCCTGGCCGACTGGATCTTCACGCTCAAGGGCGTCAACCCCGACAGCATGATGACCCTGCGCACCAACAACGGGCAGTTCAAGACCGAGATCATCAACGGCCAGTCGTTCGAGGTCCTGGACCAGTCGGCGATGGACCTGCTCAAGGCGTACAGCAGCGACAACGTGGCCCAGTTCGTCGCCGGCCACCCGGAGATGGTCGCCAACGACGCGGCCACCCCCGCAACGGCGCCGTCCCAGGGCAACTAGGGAAGAGCCCCGCCTTCGGGCGGGGCCCTTTTTTGGCCCCAAATCATGTATAACCGATCACATTAGAAGGGAATAATTCTGTCGGAGTGTTGACGGAAAAATTCGCGTGAGCCTACCGTGTCGGCGTGTCCGTTCAGGGAGTCCACGCGCTGGTCAGGCGCACGCATGAGGCGCGCGTCCTGCGCGTGCTGCGTGAGCACGGCGCCCTGAGCCGCGGGCAGATCGCGACAAAGGTCGGGCTGTCCCGCACCACGCTGTCGGAGATCACCGGCGACCTGCTGTCCCGCGGCGCCGTGGTCGTCGTCGACACCGACGCGGCCAAGCGCGCCGGCAGCGGCCGCCCCGCCGAGCTGCTCACCCTCGACCCCAGCTCCGGGCAGTTCCTCGGCGTCGACCTCGGCCACACCCGGGTCCGCATCGCCGACGCCGCCCACGACATCATCGCGGCCGGGCACGCCGCCTACCCGGCCGAGTCGACGTGGGACGAGCGCCTCGCCGCCGCGTTCGCGCTCATCGACCGCGTCGCCGCCCGTACCGGCGTGAGCTTCCGGGCGCTGCAGGGCGTCGGCGTCGGGGTGGCCGGCCCGCGGCCCGCCGCGCCCGAGCTCGCGGCGCCCTTCGGCGAGCGGTTCGCCGCGCCGGTCGTGGTGGACAACAACACGCGCTTCGCCGGGCTGGCCGAGGCGATGACCGACGGGCCGGACGTGCACGACGTGCTCTACATCCGCCTCTCCGACGGCATCGGCGGCGGCCTCGTCGTCGGCGGGCGGCTCGTCGCCGGCGCGGGCGGGGTGGCCGGCGAGTTCGGGCACGTCACCGCCCGGCCCGGCGGCGAACCCTGCCGCTGCGGCAAGCGGGGCTGCCTGGAGACGGTCGCGTCGATCCCGGCGGTGCTGCGCAGCTGCACGAGCCGGGGCGTGCCCGTGCGCACCATCGACGAGTTCGAGGCGGCCCTCGGCCGCGGCGAGCCCGTCGCCCACGCCGTGCTCGACGAGGCCGCGGCGGCCGTCGGGCGGGTCGTGGCCACCGCCGCCCTCGTGCTCGACCCGGCCCAGGTCGTCATCGGCGGGCGCCTGCCGCGCCGCGCGCCCGCGTTCGTCCGCCGCGTCGAGGAGATCCTCGCCGGTGAGCTGTGTCCGGTCGGCGGCGCCCGCCCCGCGGTCCGGGCCGCCCGCCTCGGCGACGACGACGGCGCGCTCGGCGCCATCGCCGCGCTGTTCCGCCAGTCCCCGCTGCTGGACGGCTACCCCGAGCCCGTCCGCTGAGGCCTTCCACCACCCCGCCCCGGCAAGGAGCTACATGAGCGCGCCGAAAAACCGAGAACCCGCGCCGAAAAACCGAGAACCCGCGCCGAAAAACCGAGAACCCGCGCCGATAGAGCAAGAACCCAAGCCCGAAGAGCGCGAGCCCGCGTCCAAAGGGCGAGAAGCCGCGCCGAACAAGCGGAAACCCACGCTGCTCGCGCTGAACGTGGCCTCGGCCGTGGCGGGCCTCGGCGTGTGGTGGCTCTGGTCGGCCACCGCCGAGAACGTCCCGACCCCGGTCGAGGTGGCCCGGCGCATGGGCGAGCTCTTCGCCGACGGCACCCTCGAGGCCGACATCCTCGCCAGCCTCCGCCGCGTGCTCATCGGCTTCGCGCTCGGCTGCGCCGTGGCCGTCCCGGTCGGCTTCCTCATGGGCTGGTACGCCGTCGCCCGGGCCGTGTTCGAGCCGTGGGTGCAGTTCTTCCGCACGGTACCGCCGCTGGCGCTCATCCCGCTCGTGGTGGTGCTGCTCGGCATCGGCGAGGAGCCGAAGATCTTCGTCATCTACGTGGCCGCGTTCCTGTCCTGCGTCATCGCCACCTTCCAGGGTGTCGTCGACGTCGACCGGACGCTGATCAACGCGGCGCGGGTGCTCGGCGCGCCGACCCGGACCATCTTCGCGCGGGTGGTCGTGCCGGCGTCGATGCCGTACATCCTCGTCGGCATGCGCGTCGGGCTCGGCTCGGCGTGGGGCACCCTCGTCGCCGCGGAGCTGGTCGCCGCGCAGGAGGGCCTCGGGTACCGCATGCAGAACGCCCAGATCTACGTCGACCGGCCCACCATCTTCGCCGCGCTCATCTGCATCGGCGTCCTCGGCCTGCTCATGGACCGGGTGCTGCTGCTCGTGGAGCGGCGGGCCACGTCCTGGCAGGAGCGCCGATGAGCACCGACATTTCGATCCGCGCGGTCGCGAAGGTCTTCCCGCTCGACGGGCGGCAGTTCGTGGCCCTCGACGAGATCACGCTCGAGATCGCGAGGAGCGAGTTCGTGGCGATCGTCGGGCCGTCCGGCTGCGGCAAGAGCACGCTGCTCAACATCGTCGCCGGGCTGGAGCAGCCGAGCGGCGGCGAGGCCCGGGTCGGCGGCGAACCGGTCACGGGCCCCGGCCCCGACCGCGGGGTCATCTTCCAGCAGTTCGCGCTGTTCCCCTGGCTCACCGTGCGCAAGAACGTCGAGTTCGGGCTGCGCACCGCCGGCGTGCCGCGGGCCCAGCGGCGAGCCCGGGCCGAGCACTTCATCGACCTCGTCGGCCTGACCCGGTTCGCCGACGCGCTGCCCAAGACGCTGTCCGGCGGCATGAAGCAGCGCTGCGCCATCGCCCGCGCCTACGCCGTCGACCCGCAGATCCTGCTCATGGACGAGCCGTTCGGCGCCCTGGACTCCCTCACCCGGGTCCGCCTGCAGGAGCAGCTGCTGCAGACGTGGAGCCGGGACCAGCGCACCGTCATGTTCGTCACCCACGACGTCGACGAGGCCGTGTTCCTCGCCGGCCGGGTCGTGGTCATGGCCGCCAACCCGGGCCGCATCGTCGAGATCGTCGACGTCGGCCTGCCGTACCCGCGCACCGAGGATGTCCGGCTCGGCCCGGAGTTCGCGGCCCTGCGCAACCGCGTGTGGAGCGCGGTCCACCATCAGGAAGGAACTCCGTCATGACGTCTCGCCGCGCACTCCTGGGCCTGCTCGCCGGCTCGGCCGCCGCCGTCCTCGCCGGCTGTGGTGACGATCCCAAGAACGAAACCAAAAACGACAAGGTCACCTTCGGGTACATCGGCGACTACAACGGCAGCAGCCTGCCCGCCATCGCCAACAAGCTCAAGCTCTGGCAGAAGCACGGGCTCGAGGCGACGCTGAAGGTCTTCACCACCGGCCCGGTGCAGATCCAGGCCATGCAGACCGGCGACCTCGACTTCGGCTACATCGGCCCCGGCGCCTTCTGGCTACCGGCCTCGGGCCAGGCGAAGATCATCGCGATAAACACCCTGGGCGGCGCCGACCGGGTCATCGCCCAGCCCGGGATCGCCTCGATCGAGCAGCTGCGCGGCAAGAAGGTCGGCGTGCCCGAGGGCACCTCCGGCGACATGATCCTCACCCTGGCCCTGCAGGCCGCGGGGCTGACGAACAAGGACATTCAGCGTGTACCGATGGACGCCGCCACCCTCGCCTCGGCGTTCTCGTCGAAGCAGATCGACGGCGCCGGCTTCTGGTACCCGGCGATCGCCACCATCAAGAAGTCCGTGCCGAACCTCGTCGAGATCGCCGACGACGACACGTTCAAGGACAAGGTGCAGTTCCCCAACGCGTACGTGGCCGGGAACAAGGCCGTCGCCGACCGGCCCGCCGTCGTGAAGAAGGTCGTCCAGGTGCTGCGCGAGGCCACCGACTACCGCGCCGCCCACCGCGACGAGGTCATCGCCGCCGTCGCCGAGCTCACCAAGCAGCCCGCCGACGCGGTGAAGGCCGACGCCGACCTCAACAAGGCGATGACCAGCCAGGAGCTTGACCAGCAGACCGCCGACGGCACCGTCGGCAAGTGGCTCACGGCCATGGGCGACTTCTTCGTCAGCGCCGGCAAGCTCAAGGAGAAGGCCGACCCGAAGACCTACTACCTGGGCGAGCAGTGGACGGCCGCCAAGTGAGTTCCCCCCGCAACATCCTGTTCCTCATGACCGACCAGCACCGGGTGGACACGCTCGGCGCCTACGGCAACCCGCTCGCGCGGACCCCGGTGCTGGACGAGCTCGCCCGCACCGGGACCCGCTTCGACCGGTGGTACACCCCGACCGCCATCTGCACCCCGGCCCGGGCCAGCCTGCTGACCGGGCAGGCCCCGTTCCGCCACAAGCTCCTGGCGAACCAGGAGCGCAACGTCGGCTACAGCGAGGACCTGCCCGACGGCACGTGGACGTTCCCGCAGGCGCTGCGCTCGCACGGGTACAACTGCGGTCTGGTCGGCAAATGGCACGCCGGCACCGAGAAGACCCCGGCCGACTACGGCCTGGACGGCGTGCACCTGCCGGGCTGGCACAACCCCGTCGACCACCCGGACTACCTCGGCTACCTGGCCGAGCGGGGCCTGCCGCCGTACGCGATAAGCGACCGCATCCGCGGCACCCTGCCCAACGGCCAGCCCGGGAACCTGCTCGCGGCCCGCCTGCACCAGCCCGTCGAGGCCACCTTCGAGCACTACCTGGCCACCAGAACAATCGAAATGCTGCGGCGGTACTCCGTGAAAAGTGCTCCGTTCTTCCTGGCGCTGCACTTCTTCGGGCCGCACCTGCCCTACATCGTCCCCGACGCGTACTTCGACCTCGTCGACCCGTCCACAGTGCAGCTGCCGCGCTCGGTCGCCGAGACGTTCCAGGGCAAGCCGCCGGTGCAGCGCAACTACAGCGCCCACTGGACGTTCGACACCATGCCGATCGAGGTGACGCGCAAGCTCATCGCCGTCTACCAGGGCTACGTGACGCTCATCGACGAGCAGCTCGGCCGGGTCCTCGCGGCGCTGGCCGAGCTCGGGCTCGCCGACGACACGTCGGTCTTCTTCACCTGCGACCACGGCGAGTTCACCGGCGCCCACCGGCTGCACGACAAGGGCCCGGCGATGTACGAGGACATCTACCACACCCCCGGGCTCATCCGGGTGCCGGGCGCCCCGGCCGGCCAGGTGCGCCGCGAGTTCGTCAGCCTCACCGACTGCACCGCGACAATCATGGAACTGGCCGGCATCCCGGCCGGCGAGCCCGTCGACTCCCGCTCGCTGGTGCCCCTCGTGCAGGGCGAGACGCCGGAGTGGCCGCCGGACGTCGTCGCCGAGTTCCACGGCCACCACTTCCCGTACCCGCAGCGGATGCTGCGCACCGACCGCTACAAGCTGGTCGTGAACCCGGACTCGACAAACGAGCTCTACGACCTGGAGCTCGACCCGGACGAGCTGCTCAACCTGTACACGCTGCCCGAGCTCGACCCGGTGCGCTCGGCCCTGCTGCGGCGGCTGTACACGCTCCTGCGCGACCGGGGCGACAACTTCCACCACTGGATGGCCTCGATGTACGACGTCGGCGAGCTGGACCACGACCCGACGCTGAGCGGCCTGGACGAGTCGAGCTATGCCGGCAACGCCTGACATCGTCATGATCCTGACCGACGACCACGCCGCCCACGCGATCGGCGCGTACGGCTCGGTCGTCAACGCCACCCCGCGCATCGACGAGATCGCCCGGCTCGGCTGGCGCTTCGAGCACTGCTTCGCCACCAACGCGCTGTGCTCGCCGAGCCGGGCGTCGATCCTGACCGGCACCTACAGCCACGTCAACGGCGTCACCACCCTGGTGACCCCGATCGACGCGAGCCAGCCGACGTTCGTGTCGCAGCTCAAGGCGGCCGGGTACCGCACCGCCATGGTCGGCAAGTGGCACATGGGCGACGGGCCGGGCCACGACCCCCAGCACTTCGACTACTGGGACGTGTTCATCGAGCAGGGCGAGTACCACAACCCGCGCCTGCTGTCCCGCAACGGCCTGCGCACGGTGCCCGGCTACGCCACCGACATCGTCACCGACCTCGCCCTGGACTGGATGTCCACGGTGGACGACGCGCCGGTCTGCGTCCTCATCTACCACAAGGCCCCGCACCGGCCCTGGGAGCCGCCCGGCGCGGTCGCCGCGGACCCGGTGGCGGTACCGGCGACGTTCTTCGACGACTACGCGACCCGCTCCTCCTCGGCCCGCCGCGCCGCGATGCGCATCGCCGAGCACCTCAGCCGCGAGGACCTCAAGGCCGACCCGCCGCCGGGACTGTCCTACGAGGACGAGGCGCTGTGGAAGTACCAGCGGTTCATGGCCGACTACCTCGCCTGCGTCGCGTCCGTCGACGCGAACGTCGGCCGGGTCGTCGACTGGCTGCGCGCCCGCGGCCGGTTCGCCGACACGCTGCTCATGTACGCCTCCGACCAGGGATTCTTCCTGGGCGAGCACGGCTGGTTCGACAAGCGGTTCATGTACGAGGAGTCCCTGCGGATGCCGCTGGTGCTGTCGTACCCGCGCAGGCTCGCGGCCGGCCGGGTGTTCGGCGAGATCGTGACAAATGTGGACTGGGCCCAGACGATCCTGGACGCGGCCGGGGTCGGGCACCACCCGCGGATGCAGGGCCGCAGCTTCTGGCCGGACCTGCTCGGCGCGCCGGGGCCGCCGCCCAGCAGCGGCATGTACTACCGGTACTGGGAGCACGACGACGTGTTCCACAAGGCGCCGGCGCACTACGGGTACCGCACCGCGACGCACAAGCTCATCTACTTCTACAACGACGGGCTCGGGCTGCCCGGCACCGGGGCGTTCACCTATCCGCCGGAGTGGGAGCTGTACGACCTCGCCGCCGACCCTTCGGAGACGAACAACGTCTACCACGACCCCGCCTACCGGGCCGTGCGCGCCGAGCTGACCGCGGCCATGTGGCGCGAGCAGGCCCGGCTCGGCGACGCGCCGCACCCCTCGCAGCCCCGGCCGGCGGGGGTGTGACGATGTCCGCCTGCTGCCAGCCGCCCGGCCCGGCGCGCGAGCCGGTACCGTCCGCTGTGCCCGGCGGCGGGGTGCACCTCCTGGAACAGGCGCTCATCCCGGCCCAGACGTTCGCGATGGGCGACGCCCACGGCGACGGCGCGCGGCCCGACGGGGAGACGCCGGTCCACGCGGTACACCTCGAAGCCTTCAGCATCGACGCCACCCCGGTGACCGTGGCCGACTTCGCGCGGTTCGTGGCGGCGACCGGGTACCGCACGGAGGCGGAGGCGTTCGGGTACTCGGCCGTGTTCCATCTGTTCTTCACCGGCTCGCCCGACGACGTCCTGGGCCGCCCGCCGCAGACGCCGTGGTGGCTCGGCGTGCGCGGGGCCGACTGGGCGCACCCGTCCGGCCCCGGCTCCACCGCTGCACCGGACCACCCCGCGGTGCACGTGTCGTGGCACGACGCGCAGGCCTACTGCGCGTGGGCCGGGCGACGGCTGCCGACCGAGGCCGAGTGGGAGTGCGCCGCGCGCGGCGGCCTCGCCGGCCTGCGCTACCCCTGGGGCGACGAGCTGGACGGGGTGCGCTGCAACATCTGGCAGGGGACGTTCCCGGTGCACAACACGTTCGAGGACGGCTTCCGGGCGACGGCGCCGGTGCGCAGCTACGAGCCGAACGCGTACGGGCTGTGGCAGCCGGTCGGCAACGTGTGGGAGTGGTGCGCCGACTGGTTCGACGCCGGCTACTACGCCCGGTCGCCGCTGGAGAACCCGGCCGGCCCGGCGTCCGGCTCGGCCCGGGTGCTGCGCGGCGGGTCGTACCTGTGCCACGAGTCGTACTGCAACCGGTACCGCAACGCCGCCCGCTCCTCGAACACCCCAGACTCGTCCATGGGCAACGCCGGGTTCCGCACGGTGGCATGATCCTCGGCATGACCGATCGCTTCCTCGCCCACCTGCCCATCGGCGAACCGCCCGTGCCGTTCGAAGGCGGCATCCCCGGCTGGGAGATCTTCCCCTTCGAGGGCGACCTGAGGGTCAAGACCCTGGAGCCGCCGGTCGTACCCGAGCCGGCGCGGTCCGGGGAGTCGGGCCCGGACGACTGCAACGTCTGCCGCGACCCGCTCGGTCACGCGATCTGGTCGGACGAACGGTGGGTGCTGCGCCACGCCGGCGAGCCGAGCGCGATCCCGGTCGTCGTGCTGCTCTGGCCGCGGGCCCACGTCGACTTCACCGAGCTGCCCGCGGACCTCGCGGCCGAGCTCGTACCGCTGCAGCAGCGCATCGAGCGGGCCATCCTCGCCCTGGGCGGGATCGCCCGGGTGCACATCTCGAAGGTCGGTGACGGGGCCCGGCACCTGCACTGGTGGTTCGTGGCGCGGCCTTCGGGGCTGACTCAGCTGCGGGGATCCTGCCTGGTGATGTGGGACGACGTGCTGCCCAAGCAGCCGGAAGCACAGTGGCGTTCGGTGCTGCGGGAGCTGGCAACGCTGCTGGCGGCCGACGGGGGCACGGCGCACTGACGGCCGCGCCCCCTTCCGGGGTCAGTAGCCCCAGCGGTTCTTCAGGTGCCGCCACCAGTCACGCAGCATCCACGCGTCGAAGTCGGTGATCTGCGTGGCCGAGCCCGCGTTCATGAGGAAGCAGCACTGGCCCGTCGGCGTCCAGTCGTAGAAGTCGTCGAGGCCGAAGCTGTGCCCCATCTCGTGGAGCAGGATGTGGACGTTGTCGGCGTCGAGGGCGCCGACGTAGTACTCGCTGCCGATGCGCTGGCCCCAGTCGCCGCCCGCGCCGCCGCCGAAGCCCGACGTGAGCCACAGCGACATGTCGTAGTGGTGCGACGCCCCGCCCGGGCAGTTCGGGTAGTTGCCGCTCTGGTTGAAGAAGCGCCCGCACGGCTCGCCGCACTGGGGCGCGTTCTCGCGGATGTTGTTGACGTACACGTCGACCGAGCTGTCCGTCCACTGCAGCTGCGCGCGGTCGCGCACCGCCCAGCCGACGACCTTGACCGGCACCTGCTGGTACGGCCAGCCGTTGTGGCCCGCCATGACGTCGATCCACTTCTTGAACTGCCGCTGCAGCGTCGCCTGGATCCGGTCGCGCAGCGCGGCGCTCACGGAGGCGCTGGAGTCCCACCGCACGCAGTAGTTGATGCTGCCGCGGTTGGCGAAGATCTGGTCCCAGGCGTAGTTGCGGAAGCCGTAGAGGTCGTTGTAGGTCGTCTCCTCGTGCGTCCACACCTCGCTCAGCGGCTGGACCAGGTTCGCCGGCGGGTTCCAGCCCGACGGGTTGCCGGGGTCGGTGGTGCCGATCGCCGAGGCGTAGGCGCGCACCTCGAGCAGGCCGACCGAGGCCGCCCCGCTCTGCAGCACCACCCGCAGCCGGCTGGTGCTGACCTGGTTGAAGTTCACGGCGTTGTACTTGTTCGCCGCGACCGGGTAGCCGCTCGCGCCGGCGACGTCGGCGTAGGCGGAGCCGGTCCAGTACTGCAGCCGCCACGACGCCGGGACGCGCACGCCGCCGTTGTCGTCGAAGAAGTACACGTCGGCGGAGCGCAGGGTCTGGGCGCTGCCCCAGGTGAGCAGCACCCACTGCTCGCCGGTGTTGGGCCAGGTGCCCCAGCGGCGGTTCACGGTGTCGTTGGACGAGCCCGGGTCGATGCCGTCGTTGACCGCGGCGACGCTCTCCCAGGGGGAGGTGTACGACGCGGTGGCGGTCGCCGACCGGGCGAGGTTGTCGCCCTGCCCGGGCGCCGCGTGCGCGACGACGGGAGTCCCGACCAGCACCGCGAGGGCCCCGGCGACGACGGCGAGGCTGCGTAGTCGCATGGCTTCTCCTTCCTAGTCACGAAAACCTTTTCGGGACGCTGGCAGGGCCTACCGCGATTGTCAACCTTCTATGTACGCAGGTCAGTGTTCGGTGCTCTTGGTTGATGAACATTACATCGACGAAAACATTTCGGAGCGCCCGGCTTTGCCGGGTAATCCTGTCGTTTTGCGGGGCATTTCGTTGGGTGGTGTGGGAAGGCGGCACAGTGGATCAGCCGAACGGGCAAACCAGTGACCGGCACCACGCCATTGGTGCCACACGGGCATATCGTGGCAGCGCTAACATCAACATCGGGGGAGGGACATGCGCGCAACCAGCCATAACCGGGCCGCCGTGATGAACGACGTAGCGCGGCTCGCGGGCGTTTCACATCAGACGGTGTCGCGCGTCCTCAACGACCACCCCAGCGTCAGCCCCGCCACCCGCGAGCGGGTCCTCGAGGCCGTCCGGCAGCTGAACTACCGCCCCAACGCCATGGCCCGCGGCCTCGCCGGCCGCCGGTCCCGGGTCGTCGGCGTCGTCTCGTTCGACACCATCCTCTACGGCCCGGCCTCGACCCTGCTGGGCATCGAACGCGCCGCGCGGGCCGCCGGCTACGGCGTGAGCATCGTGACCCTCGAGCGCGTGGACCACGCGGGCATGGTCTCGGCGCTCAACGCCCTGGCCGACCAGTCCGTAGCCGGCGTCGTGGTCATCGCACCCCAGACCGCCGCGGCCGCGGCCCTGCACAACATGCCACTGGGCATGGCCGCGGTGGCCGTCGAGTCCGCCGTGGGCGGCGAGGTCCCGGCGATCTCGGTCGACCAGGTGACGGGCGCGCGCATGGCGGTACGCCACCTCATCGAGCTCGGCCACGAGAAGGTCTGGCACCTCTCGGGCCCGCGCGACTGGCTCGAGACCCACGGCCGCATCGAGGGCTGGCGCATCACGCTGGAGGAGGCGGGCCTGCCCGCGCCGACGCTCATGACGGGCGACTGGAGCGCGCGGTCCGGCTACAAGGCAGGCCTGGAACTGGCAACGCGCGACGACGTGACAGCGGTCTTCGCGGGCAACGACCAGATGGCCCTGGGCTTGATGCGCGCGTTCCACGAACGCGGCATACGCGTGCCCGACGACGTGAGCATCGTCGGCTTCGACGACATCCCCGAGGCCGAGTTCCTGTCACCGCCGCTGACCACGATCCGCCAGGACTTCGACGAGGTGGGCCGGCGATGCATCGCGGCCCTCTTGCGCGTGATCGAGGCCGACCTGCCGGAGGGCCCGGACCGCCCGTCCCCGGACCCGCGGGTAGCCCCGACCATGATCGTGCGCGCAAGCACAGCAGCGCCGCGCGCGTAGAATGACGCTGTCTTGGCTCTTGGTCACTGCGCGCATCGGGGCCTTTGCCGCTCGTGTCGGGGGGCATGATCGGTTAGGTTGCGGGGTGTACGGTGAATAGAGCGGAACGCCACCGGCCCCGGGGTCGTAACTTTCCCGGGACGGCCGCCACATCACCAAGCCGGCGCCGACAGCCACGACGTATCGACGAGCGCGAACGACGCGCGAGTCCCGGCCTGAGTCGACGTGAAACTTGCACGTCGACTCACACGCGGCACGGTCAACGGCCACGCCACGACGAACGCGCGCGACGGTCGGCCGGGCCTCAAGCCACGCGGCGTCGAACGCGTCCGATGGTCGGCCGGGCCTGAAGCCACGCCGCGTCGAACGCGTCCGATGGTCGATCGGGGCTCAAGCCACGCCGCGTCGAACGCGTCCGACGGTCGATAGGGGCTGCAACCACGCCGCAGCGAACGCGCGCGGGCCGGTCACGGTCGCGGCACGCCGTCGCGAATGTGCTGGGAAGATCGTGGCCAGGGGCCACGGCCACTCTGCGGCGCACGCGCCGGACAGCCAGCCGCGCCTCCGCCTCGGCGATCGCGCCTGCGCCTGCGCCTGCGCCACCCGGTGCCGGGCGGGGCGTGGGCGGCTGGACGGTTGCGTCTCCGATGGGCGGACGCGCGGGATGATAGGCCCGGCCACGACGAAAGCGCCAGGACGAGCATCGCCGTGACGCGCCGACCGCCCGCGACGCTCACGCGGCGCCGACCGCCGGCGACGCTCACGCTGTGGCGAACGGACTGGACGGTCGCGGTGCGGCGAACCCCCGCGGCGGTCACGGCCCCGCCGCGTTGATCGGCCTGGGACAGTCAGAGCCACGCGTTGAACGGCGTGGACGGCCAGGGGCCCGCCGCGTGAACGGCGCGCGCGGTCAGAGCCCCGCCGCGCGAAACGGCGCGCGATCAGGGTCACGCCGCGCGGAACGGCGCGCGCGATCAGGGTCACGCCGCGCGAAACGGCGCGCGATCAAGGTCACGCCGCGCGAAACGGCGCGCGATCAAGGTCACGCCGCGCGGAACGGCGCGCGCGATCAGGGTCACGCCGCGCGAAACGGCGCGCGCGATCAGGGTCACGCGCGCGGAACGGCGTGGGCGGTCAGCGCCGCGCGCGGAACGGCGTCGGCAGTCAGGGCCACTCGGCGGCGAAGGCGCGGAACGGGTTTGTCACGAAAACTGCCGCGGCGATGTCGGTGCCGAAGCGGTGTTAACCAGGGGCGGAGGCGTTCCAGCAGCCAGACCGGGCCGGGGCCCTACGAATCACGGGGCGGCGTTGGCCGAAGCGCGGACGACCAGGTGCGGCGACAGGTGTACGGGACCCGGGTCCGGTGATTGCGCGCCCGTCAGCTGTGCGACAAGCAGTTCCACGCTGCGCCGGCCCAGCTCGGCGAAGTCCTGGTGGATGGTCGTCAGCGGCGGCAGGAAGAAGCCCGACTCCGGGGTGTCGTCGAAGCCCACCACGCTCACCCGCGCCGGCACCGCGCGGCCCGCCTCGTGGAACGCGCGCAGCACGCCCAGGGCGATGTGGTCGTTGCCGCAGAAGACCGCCGTCACGCGCGTGTCGGCGGCCAGGTGCTGGCCGCGCAGGTACCCCGACCGCGCGCTCCAGTCGCCCGGCTCGATCGGCGGCACCGGCGCGCCCGCCGCGTGCAGGGTCTGGCGCCAACCGTCGATGCGGTCGCGCGCCTCGGGCCAGTCGGCCGGGCCCGGCACGTGGTGGACGGTCTCGTGGCCGAGGTCGAGGAGGTGGCTCGTCGCCATGCAGGCGCCGCGCACGTTGTCCACGCGCAGCATCGGCACGTACCCGTCGTCGGCGCCGCCCACGCCGACCGCCGGCGTGCCCAGCGGTACCTGGGTCAGCGCGTCGGCCACCGAGTTCTTCGGCGCGATCGCGATGATGCCCTCGACGGCCTGCGCGCACAGCTGCTCGACCGCGTCCAGCACGGCGTGGCGCTCCAGCGAGCGTACCGTCGCGATGCTGACGTAGTAGCCGGCCTCGCGCGCCGCCTTCTCGATGCCGTAGATCATCGACGCCGGGCCGGCCAGGGTGGTCTCGAAGCCGATCAGGCCGATGGTGCGCGAGCGGGACGTGACAAGCGTGCGCGCGGCCAGGTTGCGGCGGTAGTTGAGCACCCGCACGGCGTCGAGCACCCGTTCCCGCGTCGCCGCGCTGACGTTCGGCAGGTCGTTGAGGACCCGCGACACCGTCTGGTGCGAGACGCCGGCCAGCCGGGCCACGTCGCGCATGCCCACCTTGCGCAGCGGCGGGTCGACGGCGTCCAGGTCGGGACCGGTGCCGCTGTGCGCGACGCGACCAGGCCGGCCGCGGTCCGGCCCGATGACAGCTGCAGCCACGGAGTGTCTCCTTCCGGCAACATCTCGGTCGCCGCTACTTGACGCCCGGGATGAGAACGCTAACACTCTCGAAATACAACCGCGATGGCCAATGCATTCAGGCCACACGCGGCACCGGGTCACCGCCGAACACCCCTGGCGTGTGGCCATCTGCCTGTAGATGTGAACGTTAACGCTATCTCCGAAGGGACAGACGCAGTGCTGAAGAGATGGTCCGCTGCCGTAGTCGGCGGCGTACTCCTGCTCGGCGCGCTCGGCGCGTGCGGCGGGGAGAAGAGCGATGATGCCGGTAGCGGCACCGCTCCCAAGGGTGACAAGAAGATCGTCCTGGGCTTCGCGCAGGTCGGCGCCGAGAGTGGCTGGCGCACGGCGAACACCAAGTCGATCCAGGATGCCGCGGCCGCCGCGGGCATCGACCTGAAGTTCTCCGACGCGCAGCAGAAGCAGGAGAACCAGATCAAGGCCATCCGCAACTACATTGCGCAGAAGGTCGACGTCATCGCGTTCTCGCCGGTCGTCGAGTCCGGCTGGGACACGGTGCTCAAGGAGGCCAAGGACGCGAAGATCCCGGTCATCCTGACCGACCGCGCGGTGGACTCCAAGGACACCACGCTGTACAAGACGTTCCTCGGCTCCGACTTCGTCGTCGAGGGCAAGAAGGCCGGCGACTGGCTGGTCAACGAGTACAAGGGCAAGACCGACCCGGTGAACATCGTCGAGCTGCAGGGCACGACGGGCTCGGCCCCGGCCAACGACCGCAAGTCGGGCTTCGCCGACGCGATCAAGGGCAGCCCCAACCTGAAGATCATCGCGTCGCAGACCGGTGACTTCACGCGGGCCAAGGGCAAAGAGGTCATGGAGGCCTTCCTGAAGGCCAACCCGAAGATCGACGTGCTGTACGCGCACAACGACGACATGGCCCTGGGCGCCATCGAGGCGATCGAGGCGGCCGGCAAGAAGCCCGGCACCGACATCAAGATCATCTCGGTCGACGCGGTCAAGGACGGCATGACCGCCCTGGCCGCCGGCAAGATCAACCACATCGTCGAGTGCAGCCCGCTGCTTGGCCCTCAGCTCATGGACCTCGCCAAGAAGGTCGTCGCGGGCCAGTCGGTCGAGCCCCGCATCCTGACCGTGGAGAGCGAGTTCACGCCCGAGCAGGCCAAGGCCGCCCTCCCGGACCGCAAGTACTAAAGAGTCTGACTGAACCATGCTGACCATGACCGGCATCACCAAGCAGTTCCCGGGTGTCATGGCCCTGCAGGACGTGGACTTCCGCCTGTTGCCAGGCGAGGTCCACGCCCTCATGGGCGAGAACGGCGCCGGGAAGTCCACCCTGATCAAGGTGCTCACGGGGGTCTACAGCAACGACGCGGGCGAGATCGTCCTCGACGGCACCCCGGTGAGCTTTACCGGGCCGCTGCAGGCCACCCAGGCCGGCATCAGCACGGTCTACCAGGAGGTCAACCTCTGCCCGAACCTCTCGGTCGCCGAGAACGTCTTCATCGGCCGGGAACCCCGCACCTTCGGCCACATCCGCTGGGGCACCATGCGCAAGCGGGCGGCCGAGCTGCTGCACCGCCTCGAGCTCGACATCGACGTCTCGGCGCCGCTGTCGCAGTACTCGATCGCGGTGCAGCAGATGGTCGCCATCGCCCGCGCCATCGACGTCGAGGCCAAGGTCCTCGTCCTGGACGAGCCGACCTCCAGTCTCGACGCCGGCGAGGTCAAGCAGCTGTTCCGCATCATGCGGCAGCTCAAGGACGAGGGCATGGCGATCCTGTTCGTCTCGCACTTCCTCGACCAGGTCTACGAGATCTGCGACCGGATGACGATCCTGCGCAACGGCCGGCTGGTCGGTGAGCACGTCGTCGCCGACCTGCCGCAGCTGGAGCTGGTCAGCCTCATGATCGGCAAGGAGCTGGCCATCCTCGAGCGCCTCGAGGACCAGCCCAAGCGGCGCCTCGACAACGCCGAGGCGGTGGTCGAGGCCGAGGGGCTCGGCCGGAGCGGCTCGATCGCACCGTTCAGCCTGACGATCCACAAGGGTGAGGTCGTCGGGCTGGCGGGACTGCTCGGCTCAGGACGTACCGAAGCCGCCCGCTTGTTCTTCGGCGCTGACAAGGCCGACAGCGGCTCGCTCAGCATCGACGGCAAACCGGTCGCCATGCACGGTCCGCGCACCGCGATGGAGCACGACATCGCGTTCTGCTCCGAGAACCGCCGCACCGAGGGCCTCGTCGAGGAGCTGTCGGTGCGCGAGAACATCGTCCTGGCCATGCAGGCGGCGCGGGGCTGGTCCCGGCCGCTGTCCCGGCAGCGCAAGGACGAGCTCGTCGACAAGTACGTCAAGGCCCTCGACATCCGCCCGGCCAACCCCGACCTGCCCGTGCGGAACCTCAGCGGCGGCAACCAGCAGAAGGTGCTGCTGGCGCGCTGGCTCATCACCGAGCCGCGGCTGCTGATCCTCGACGAGCCCACCCGGGGCATCGACGTCGGGGCCAAGGCCGAGATCCAGCGGCTGGTCACCGAGCTCTCCGACGGGGGCATGGCGGTGCTGTTCATCTCCGCCGAGCTCGAGGAGGTGCTCCGGCTCAGCCACAAGATCGCGATCCTGCGCGACCGGCGGATCGTGGCCGAGCTGGCGAACACCGACGACGTCGACACGGACCGGCTCATGGCCGCAATCGCCGAGGGAGGCGGTACCGCATGAAGCGCTTCATCTGGCCGATCGCCGTGCTCGTCATCCTGCTCGTGACGAACGTCTTCTTCTCGCACACGTTCTTCAAGGTCGAGCTGCGCGGCGGGCACCTCTACGGCAGCCTCATCGACATCCTGCGCAACTCCGCGCCGCTCGCGCTGGTCGCGCTCGGCATGACGCTCGTCATCGCCACCGGCGGCATCGACCTGTCCGTCGGCGCCGTCGTCGCCATCGCGGGCGCCATCGCGTGCCTGCGCATCAGCGACCTCGGCGACCAGGGCAGCGTCGCGGGGGTACTCGGGGCGGTCGCCGTCGCCATCGTCCTCGCGCTGGTGCTCGGGGCGTGGAACGGGTTCCTCGTGGCCACGATCGGTATTCAACCGATCATCGCCACGCTGATCCTCATGGTCGCCGGGCGCGGCCTCGCCCAGCTCATCACCGACGGGCAGATCATCACGGTCAACAGCGGGCCGTACAAGATGATCGGGGCCGGCTACTGGCTGTCCCTGCCGGTGTGCGTGCTCATCGCCGCCGCGGTCATCGCGCTGGCCGCCGTGTTCGTGCGCCGCTCGGCGCTCGGCATGCTGCTGGAGGCGGTCGGCGGCAACGCCGAGGCGTCCCGGCTGGCGGGCATCAAGTCGCGGTGGCTGATCCTCAGTGTGTACGTCTTCGCCGCGGTCTGCGCCGCCGTCGCCGGGCTGATGATCAGCTCGAACGTCTCCAGCGCCGACGGCAACAACGCCGGCCTGCTCATCGAGCTCGACGCGATCCTCGCCGTGGTCATCGGCGGCACCTCGCTGTCCGGCGGCCGGTTCTCGATCGCGGGCACCGTGCTCGGCGCGGTCATCATCAAGACCCTCGACATCACCATCTATACGGTGGGTGTACCGCCAGAGGTGACGCTGCTGTTCAAGGCGATCGTCGTCATCGTCCTGTGCCTGGCGCAGTCGCCGAAGTTCCGCGCCAAGTTCCAGCGCCGGCGCCCCGCCCCGCTGACGGTGCGGACCGACGAGAAGGTGCAGGTCGGGGCATGAGCACAGTGGACAGTGTGAAGGGCCGCGACTGGCAGCAGGTCGTGGCCGCGTGGCTGCGCAAGCCCGCGATGGCGACCGGCATCCTGCTGTGCGTCATGTACGGCGCGGGCGTCGTGCGCTACGAAGGCTTCGACGACACGCAGATCGTGCTGAACGTCTTCATCGACAACGCGTTCCTGCTCGTGGTCGCGGTCGGCATGACGTTCGTGATCCTCACCGGCGGCATCGACCTGTCCGTCGGCGCGGTCGTCGCGCTCACCACGATGATCGCCGCGTCGCTGCTGGAGAAGGGCGTCAACCCGGGCGTCGTGTTCGTCGTGGTGCTCGCGGTCGGCGGCCTCATCGGCCTCGGCATGGGCGCGATCATCCACTTCTTCGACATCCAGCCGTTCATCGCGACCCTCGCCGGCATGTTCCTGGCCCGCGGGACCTGCTACGTCATCAGCACGGACTCGATCCCGATCACGAACGAGTTCTGGAACGAGATCGCCTCCGACAAGGTGCGCTTCGGCGGCTTCCACGTCTCCTGGAGCGTCGTCATCGCCTTGCTGGTCGTCGTGGTGGCCGCCTACGTCCTGGCGTACACGCGCTTCGGCCGTAACGTGTACGCCCTGGGCGGCAACCAGCAGTCGGCGCTGCTGATGGGTCTTCCCGTCGGGCGTACCCGGATCGGCGTCTACACCATCAGCGGGTTGTGCTCCGCGCTCGGCGGCGTACTGCTGACGTTCTACACGCCATCGGGCTACGGCCTCAACGCGCTGGGCATGGAACTCGACGCGATCGCGGCCGTCGTCATCGGGGGCACGGTGCTCACCGGCGGGTCCGGCTACGTGCTCGGCACCGTCCTGGGCATCGGCGTCCTCGGGCTCATCCAGAGCATCATCACGTTCCAGGGCACCCTCAGCTCGTGGTGGACCAAGATTTTCATCGGTGCGCTGCTGTTCGTCTTCATCGTGCTGCAGCGGACGGTGACCAGGAAACAGACCGCACGGAGTAGCAGATGACCCAGTACGTAGTCGGCGTCGACTTCGGCACCCTGTCCGGGCGCGCCCTCGTCGTCCGGACGGATGACGGGGCCGAGGTCGCCACGGCCGTCCACGAGTACCGGCACGGCGCCGTCGAGCGCACCCTACCGGCGACCGGGGACCCCCTCCCTCCACATTGGGCACTGCAGATACCGTCGGACTGGATCGACGTGCTGCGCACCGCGGTACCGCAGGCGGTGGCCGCGGCCGGCATCGACCCGGGCGACGTCGTCGGCATCGCGACCGACTTCACCGCGTGCACGTTCCTGCCCGTGCTCGCCGACGGCACCCCGCTGTGCGAGGTGCTGCCGGCGGACCGGCACGCCTATCCGAAGCTGTGGAAGCACCACGCCGCACAGGGTCAGGCCGACCGGATCAACGAGCTCGCCCATTCCCGGCAGGAGCCCTGGATTTCGCGGTACGGCGGGAAGCTCTCCTCGGAGTGGCAGCTGGCCAAGGCGTTGCAGGTGCTGGAGGAGGCGCCGGACGTCTACGCACGGGCCGAGCGCTTCATCGAGGCGGCCGACTGGATCGTCTGGCAGCTGGCCGGCGTGGAGACGCGTATGGTCGGCCTGGCCGGGTACAAGGGCGTCTACCAGGACGGCTCCTACCCGTCGAAGGCGTTCCTGGAGGCGCTCGACCCGGGCTTCGGCGACTGGGTGTCCAAGGTGGACGGACCGCTCGCCCCGCTCGGCGGGCGGGCCGGCGGGCTCACCGAGCAGGCGGCGGCCTGGACCGGGCTGCCGGCCGGGATCGCCGTCGCGGTGGGCAACGTCGACGCGCACGTGACCGCGCCGGCCGCCAAGGCGGTCGAGCCGGGGCAGCTCGTGGCCATCATGGGCACCTCGACCTGCCACGTGATGAGCGGCGCCGAGCTGCGCGAGGTGCCGGGCATGTGCGGCGTCGTGCAGGACGGCATCATCCCGGGCCTGTGGGGCTTCGAGGCCGGCCAGTCCGGCGTCGGCGACATTTTCGGCTGGTACGTCGAGACGCTGCTCTCGGGCGGCCTGTCCCACGACGAGCTCACCGAGCGCGCCGCGGCCCAGAAGCCCGGCGAGCACGGCCTCGTCGCGCTGGACTGGCACAACGGCAACCGGTCGGTCCTCGTCGACCACGGCCTGTCCGGCGTCATCGTGGGCCAGACGCTGCACACCCGGCCGGAGGACGTGTACCGCGCCCTCGTCGAGGCGACCGCCTTCGGCACCCGGACCATCGTCGAGACGCTCGAGTCCTCGGGCGTTCCGGTCGTCGAGTTCATCGCCGCGGGCGGCCTGCTGCGCAACCGTTTCCTGATGCAGATCTACGCCGACGTCCTGCGCCGGCCGATCTCGATCATCGGCTCGGAGCAGGGCCCCGCGCTCGGTTCGGCGATGCACGCCGCGGTCGCCGCGGGCGTCTACCCCGACATCCGGGCCGCGGCCGAGGCGATGGGCAAGGTCTCGCGCGCGGTCTATGTTCCGGACTCCGCGGCGGCGGACGTCTACGACCGGCTCTACGCCGAGTACGTGACTCTGCACGACTACTTTGGAAGGGGTACCAACGACGTGCTGCACCGGCTGCGGACGCTGCGGGAAGAGGTCGCCCGGTGATCCGGCGTCTTCGTGATGAGGTGTGCGCCCTGCACGCCGAGCTCACCCGCTGGGGCCTGGTGACGTGGACCGCGGGGAACGTCTCGGCCCGGGTGCCGGGCGAGGAGCTGCTCGTCATCAAGCCCTCCGGCGTCTCCTACGACGAGCTGACCCCGGACGACATGGTCGTCGCCGACTTTTCGGGCAAGCTCGTCGACGGGCGCCACGCGCCGTCGTCGGACACGGAGGCGCACGGGTACGTCTACGCCCACATGCCCGAGGTCGGCGGGGTCGTGCACACGCACAGCCCGTACGCGACCGCCTGGGCCGCCCGCGGCGAGCCGATCCCGTGCTCGATCACGGCGATGGGCGACGAGTTCGGCGGGGACATCCCGATCGGGCCGTTCGCGCTCATCGGCTCCGACGCGATCGGCCGGGGCATCGTCGAGACCCTCCGGGGGCACCGCTCGCCCGCGGTCCTGATGCGCCAGCACGGGCCGTTCACCATCGGCAAGACCGCCAAGGCCGCCGTCAAGGCGGCCGTCATGTGCGAGGACGTGGCCCGCACCATGCACCTCGCCCGTCAGCTCGGTCCCGTGGAGCGGCTGCCCGCCGAGGCCGTCGACTCCCTGTTCGACCGATACCAGAACGTTTACGGCCAGAAGGGCGCACGATGACGACGCACGAAATTTGGTTCCTCACCGGTAGCCAGGGGCTCTACGGACCGGAGACCCTGGAGCAGGTGGCGTCGCAGTCGCGCCAGATCGCCGCGACCCTCGACGAGTCGCCGGCCGTGGGCCCGCGCGTGGTGTGGAAGCCGGTGCTCACCTCGGCCGGCGACATCCTGCGGGTGTGCCTCGAGGCCGGCGCCGACCCGAACGTGGTCGGCGTCGTCGCCTGGATGCACACGTTCTCCCCGGCCAAGATGTGGATCGCCGGCCTCGACGCGCTGCGCACCCCGCTGCTGCACCTGCACACGCAGGCCAACGTCGAGCTGCCGTGGTCCGACATCGACATGGACTTCATGAACCTCAACCAGGCCGCGCACGGCGACCGCGAGTTCGGGTACATCCAGTCCCGCCTCGGCGTCCCCCGCAAGACGGTGGCCGGGCACGTGTCCGACCCGCGCGTGGCCCAGCGCATCGGCGCCTGGGCCCGGGCCGCGGCCGGCTACGCCGAGATGCGCTCGCTCAAGCTCGTCCGCTTCGGCGACAACATGCGCGACGTGGCCGTGACCGAGGGCGACAAGGTCGAGGCCCAGCTGCGCTTCGGTGTCTCGGTGAACACCTACGGCGTCAACGACCTCGTGGAGGCCGTCGACGCGTCGCTGGACGCCGACGTCGACCGGCTCGTGAAGGAGTACGCCGACACCTACCGCGTGGCTTCGGCCCTGCTGGGGGAGCGGGCCGACGCGCTGCGGTACGCCGCCCGCATCGAGCTGGGCCTGCGCTCGTTCCTCGAGGCCGGCGGGTACAAGGCGTTCACGACGAACTTCGAGGACCTCGGCGGCCTGCGGCAGCTGCCGGGCCTGGCCGTGCAGCGGCTCATGGCCGACGGCTACGGCTTCGGCGGCGAGGGCGACTGGAAGACCTCCGTGCTCGTGCGCACCCTCAAGGCGATGGCCCCGGGGGGCGGGACGTCGTTCATGGAGGACTACACGTACGACCTCACGCCCGGCCAGGAGGTCATCCTCGGCGCCCACATGCTCGAGGTCTGCCCGTCGATCGCGGCCGGCACCCCGTCGTGCGAGATCCACCCGCTCGGCATCGGCGGCCGCGAGGACCCGGTCCGCCTGGTCTTCGACGCCGCGCCCGGCCCGGCGGTCGTGCTCGGCCTGGCCGACCTGGGGGAGCGGTTCCGCCTCGTGGCGAACGAGATCGAGGTCGTCCCGCCGTCGGCCCCGCTGCCGAAGCTGCCGGTGGCCCGCGCGGTGTGGAAGCCGGCCCCGGACCTCGCGACCTCGGCCGAGTCCTGGCTGACCGCCGGGGGCCCGCACCACACGGTGCTGTCGCAGGCGGTCGGGGTGGAGGAGCTGCACGACCTCGCGGAGATGGTGGGCACGGAGCTGCTGGTCATCGACCAGGACACCACGGCGCGGCAGTTCGCCAAGGAGGTCCGCTGGAACGCGGCCTACTACCGGCTGGCGCGCGGCTTCTGAGCCCTGCTGCTCGTTGCGCGGCCGGCGTCCCGTTATCGGACGCCGGCCGCTTTGCTTTCTGCGTACACGGTCGTGCCTGCCCGTCTCGCGCGAAGCGCGGTAGCGGGCCGGCGGCGTGCTGTTCCCTGCTCTCGCTTTGTGTTTTCTGTTTCTCGCGTGATCGCTAGGCGGTCGTCTGCTCTTCCGGCGGTCGCTGCCTTGCTTGCAGACGCTGCGCGATCCAGGGCGCGCCGAGCGCCGACGGCGGGTCGACGAGCGACGTCACCCGGATGAACGCCTCGGCCAGGTCGGCGTCCTCGACCGCGGCCAGCTGCAGCGCCCGGACCATCGCCGCCGGCCCAGTCGGGGGTGCGCCGTCGAGGGCCAGGTCCGCGCCGACGGCCAGGGTCCACGGCGCATCCTGCAGCCGGGCCTGCCCGGCGTGGAAGCGCCGCGGGTCGTCATCCTCGCGCAGCAGCTCGGCCGACATCGCCGCCACCGACATGCCCTGCCCGTACACGGGGTTGAACGCACACGCCGCGTCACCGATCACGACGACGCCCGGCGGGAGCTCGGCCTGGTCGTACCGGTGCCGCACGTACGCGGGAAAATGGAACGGAACCGCGTCGCCGACCGGCCGCCCCTCGGCGATGACCTTGGCGGTGTCGGCGACGGCGAGCGTGTCGGCGTAGGCCGCGAACCCGGCCGGATCGCCCGGGGGCCGCTCCCCGTGCACCCCGGCGAGCGTCACCAGGACGCGGCCGCCCTCGAGCCGCTGCATCACCGAGCTGCGCCGCTGCCCCGGGTACCGCGCGGTGACGACCACGAGGGCGTCGCCGAGCAGGTCGCCCTCGAACACGCGCGAGGCGTACCGCACGTCGATCAGCACCTCGTCCCGCGGCGCCGCCGCCCCGCCGAGCGCGGCGAGCCACTGCGGCATACGCGAGCCGCGCCCGGTGGCGTCGACGACGAGCGTCGCCGGCACGACCCGCGAGCCCTGCCCGTGCCGCCCGGTGATGCGCACGGCCCGGCCCGTGGCGAAACCGACAATGTCGTGACCGTCGGTGATGGTGACGTTCGGCAGCTCCCGGACCGCGGCCCGGATCGTGGCCTCGATGAGCGCCCGGCTGGCGGTGATCGCGGCGAGGCCGATGTCCCGCCGGCGCAAGGTCCGGCCGTTGAGGTGCCAGCGCGCGTTGCCGAGCACGTCGCCGCGCATCCCGCCGGCCGCCTCGAGCCGCTCGGTGATTCCGGGCAGCAGGCCTTCGATCGCCTGCAGCCCGCGGGGCAGCATCGCGTGCACGTGCCGCCCTTGGGGCGCCCCCCGCCGCGCCTGCGGCCCGGCCGGGAGAATGTCCCGCTCAATGATCTCGATGGTGTCGTACCGCGGCGCGAGTGCGGCCGCCGCGAGGAGCCCGGCGACGCTGCCGCCGAGGACGACTGCGTTGTGCTTCATGCACGCAGCGTGCAGCGCCGCACCGGCGCCGTCTGCGTACAAGTACGGCCTGCTGGAGCCGCCTATCCGTCACTACTGCGCCGCGCTGGTGCCATGGCGCGCGAGCGATACCGGATATCGGATGCCGGTCGCCGGCCGCCCGTCCGTAACGACGGCGCCGCGTCCGCGCCGTTGTGCGCGGGCGATGCCTGACGCGGGGACGACGGATCCCGCGTGCACGTCGCCGGTCGGCTGTCCGTCACCGCGGCGCCGTTGTGCATTGGCGATACCGGTCGGACGGCGTCCGGATGCTCCGCGCGTTGCCGCACCGGCCCGCGGCGCGTTGCCGCACCGGCCCGCGGCGCGTTGCCGCACCGGCCCGCGGCGAGATGTCGTCGCCGGCACCGCGACGGCTCCCAGGGCCGGGAGACGGGGTTGCCGCCCGGACCGGACGCGGCCCGGCCGGCCTCGTCCTCGATCGCCGGCCGTGGGACCCCGAGCGGTGATCGCACCGTAATCGCGGGAAGGGTGGCGAATTATCGTCGGGGGATTGCCGATAATCGTAATTCGATAATCCGGCGGGCCTCAGCCCTCGCCCATCTCGGCGACCTCCGTGATCCAGGTGCGGGACGCGGTCGGGAGGGGGGAGGCGCCCTTCGCGTACGTGGCGATGCCCGTCATCAGGCCCGGCCACAGCGAACCTCGCCACCGCCCGCCGAACGGCTGCAGCAGCACCAGCCGGCGGCCGTTCCACCAGCCGTGGGTCTCGGTGCCGGCGGCGCCCCGGACGGTCACGTGCGTGTCGGGGAAGTCGCGCAGCAGGTCCAGGACGAGCAGCGCCGTGCGCCGCGGGTCCTTCGAGGTGTCGACCAGCACGCCGCCCGCGTCGGAGCGCTGCACGGTACCGATCGACTCCGGAATCGCGTCGACCGCGTCGTCGAACGCGGAGCGCACGAGCAGCTCCCCGGCGTCGGCGGCGATGTCCTCGGCGCGGAACTCGGGGCCGAGGACGTCGCCGGCCAGGCCGTTCGCGTAGCGCGCGACGATCTCGGCGGGCGGGGCCTCGTCCAGGCGGACCTGGGCGCGCAGCTCCTCGAAGCCGCCGAGCGGTGACAGGAGGTGACCGTGATGTACCGCCGCGATGCCGACCGTGGCGAGCGCGGCCTGCTCCGCGGCGAACGCCTCGTCGTCGGCCGCGACGAGCGAGTCGAGGCCGGCCGCCACCAGCGGCGTCCAGTCCTGGGGCGCGGGCCACAGGCCGGCCGCGGCGAGCACGAGCACGATGCGGAACGCGGCCAGCCGGGCCGGCAGCGGCCAGCCCGCGGCCGCCCCGCCGAGGCGCAGCACCTGCTGGCGCAGGCGCTCGATCTGGCCGGCGTCCATGCCCATGACCGCGATCCCGAGCTCGTCGGCGGCGTCCACCGCGGCGCGCCCGAAGGCGAAGTCGAGCAGCGCGGGGCCGACGATGCCGCGCAGCCGCTCCTCCTCGGCGGCGCGGCGCTCGGCGACGGGCACGCCGTGGCGCGGGGTGCGCCCGGAGGCGAGCTGGGCGACGGCGGCGAAGAGCGCCTCGAGGTCCGCGGCGTCGCCGAACACGCTCGCCAGCTCGCGGAACTCCAGCGGCGACGCGTGGCTGTAGCGGGTCACGGCCACGGCGACGTCGTTCACGACGGCGGTGCCCAGCTGCGTACCGTCCGCGGCCCGGACCTGCGCCGAGCGGCCGCCGAGCCGCACGTCCTCCGCCACGTACGTGTGCAACCGCTCCTCCGCCCCGCTCCACGGCAGCTTCACCGACGTCTCGCCGGCGGTCACCAAGAGCCCGTCGGGCGCCGTCGAGCCGGCCGCGACCAGGCTCGCCTCGATCCGGTCGGCGTGCACACGCACCGCGAGCACGCGGGTCGTGGCGGGCGGCACCGGCTCCGGGGTACGGACGGCGAGCGAACCATCGCCGAGAGTGATGTCGCGCGTCTCCAGCTCGTCCAGCAGCGACGCGGTCACCTCCTGCAGCAGGGCCAGCTCGCAGTTGCCGCCCGGGTCGGCCGCCGTCACCAGCAGTGACTCGGGCGTGCACTCCAGGCCGCCGGTGACGAGCACGCCGGCGTCGCCGGTCCACCACTCGACGAGCCCGGCGCCGCGGTACCGTCCGTCCGCCGGAGTCTGCACGAGCACCTCGCCGGTCTCGTCGAACCCGCCGACCTCGTCGAGCGCGCCGGTCAGCCCGGCCACGTCGCTGCGGACCCCGGACGGCACCAGCAGGCTCACCTGCAACGCGCGCACCGCGCGGGCGATCTCGCCGAACGCCCGCCCGGCCGGGTCGAACGCGTTCGTGGCGACCCCGAGCCGGTCGGCGCCCGCCGCGAACGGCAGCTGCTCCACGATCGGCACCTGGTCGTTGACCAGCAGGAGCGGCTCGTCGGGCTCGGCCGCGTGCGGGCGGGCGCTCAGCAGCGCCGCGACCGCCTCGAGGCGCTCCACGCCCAGGGCCTCGATCCACAGCAGGCCGGGCAGGCGCCGCAGCCAGTCCGCGAGGTCGGTGATCAGTGTCGGTACCGTCGCGCCGTCCGCCGTCAGGTGCGTCCACACCTCCGCGTCGCGCCCCCAGCCGCCGGGCGTGGCGTCGCCGGAGCCGATCGACACCGTGGCCGCGTCCGGTGACGCCGCGATCACCACGCGTGCCCGGAAGGCGCCTCCGGAGCGGGGCAGGACGGGGATGGGCAGGACATCGCGTACCGCGGCCGAGCCGTCACCCACCGTAGCGCCGGCGCGCGCGTCGTACAGCACAGTGGTGCGGGCGCCGGCCGCCCGGGCCTCGCGCAGGCAGGCCTCGGCGAACCCGAGGTCGGCCGCGCCGGTCAGGACCAGCACCTCTTCGGCGCCGCTCAGCAGTGGTGCGGGCGTCTGCGGGCGGTCGGCCGGGGCCGTCCACGCCGGGCCAGCTGTCAGCAACCTTCGGCTCCTCTCGGCGGCAACACCGTTGTCACATATACCTTGACGCAATGACCGTCCGCATCAGGCACATCACGATCGACTGCGCCGATCCGTACCGCTTGTCCCTCTTCTGGAGTGCGATTACCGGCTACGAGGAACAACCCAACGACCCCAACCTGCCCACGCATGATCAGGCGCTCATCCTTGCCCCAGACGGCTCCGCCGGCTTGCTGTTCATCCGCGTCCCCGAGCCCAAGAGCGTGAAGAACCGCATCCACTTCGATGTCCAGCCGCTGGATGCGACCCGCGACGAGGAGGTGGAGCGGGTGCTTGCCCTGGGCGCCTCTCGTATCGGTGATTTCAGACGTCCAGACGGTACCGGCTGGGTCGTGCTCACCGATCCCGAGGGCAACGAGTTCTGCATCGAGAGATCGGCCGCCGAGCGCACAGAGTGAGATGTTCGTGACCCACGGCGGACATCGGTAGGGGTCGGGAGCGCGGGGGACGGCGAAACGGGTCGCGCCCGTGCTCACCGGGGCGAAACCGGCCCGCTCGCACACTGGCGGCCATGGGCGTGACCGTGACCGTGGCCGCGCCGGCCGGCCGCGCCTCCGACAAAACCGCCCGCGCCGGGGCGGCCGACCCGAGCCCGGCGGGCGACGTGGACCCGACCCGGCGAAGCGCACGGCCGCCAAGGGGACGTTCGCGCCCTGTTCGTCGGCCTGGGCGCGGTGGCCCTCCTGGCCGCCCTCCATCCGGCCCGCCGGGCGGCTCGCCTCACGCCGGCGGAGGCGCCGGCGACAACGTGACGGGCGGTGGCCAGTTTGTCACGAACGCCGCGGGGCTCCTTGCGGAGCGCGGGCGTGCGGCGGACCATGCAGCCATGCAGCGTGAAGAGCTCGCTCTCACCGGTGGCGGCGGCGTCCGGATCGTCTACGACGTGTGGCGGCCCGAGGCCGGCACGACCGGGGTCGTGGTGCTCTCGCACGGGATGGGAGAGCACGCCCGGCGGTACGACCACGTGGTGCGGCGGCTCGGTGACATCGGGCTCGCCGTGTACGCGCCCGATCATCGCGGGCACGGACGTTCCGAGGGTAAACGGTTGCTGGCGCGGAGCATCAGCGAGTACACCCGGGATCTGGATCTGCTCTTCACGCAGGTGCGGGAGCGTCATCCGGGGCAGGTGCCGTTCCTGATCGGGCACAGCATGGGGGCCATGATCGCGCTCGCGTACGCGCTTGATCACCAGGCCGGCCTGCGCGCGCTGGTGCTGTCCGGCACGCCGGTCGTGCCCGGCAAGGGTATTCCGAAGCCCGCCATCGCGGTCGCGAAGGTGCTCGGCCGCATCGCGCCGGGCGCGCCGGTGCAGTCGCTGCCGTCGAAGCTGATCTCGAAGGACCCGGCGGTGGTGGCGAAGTACGACGCGGACCCGCTCGTGCACCACGGCAAGGTCCCGGCCGGCCTCGGCGGCGCGATGCTCACGCAGATGACCGTGTTCCAGCGCCGCCTGCCCGAGCTCACGCTGCCCACGCTGGTGCTGCATGGCTCCGAGGACGGCCTGGTCGACGCCGAGTCGAGCCGCCTGATCGCGGCGCGCGCCGGCTCGTCCGACCTGACCCTGCACATCTACGAGGGCCTGCACCACGAGGTGTACAACGAGCCGGAGCAGGAGCGCGTGCTCGACGACCTGATCGGGTGGTTGAAGGCGCACTAGGAATCAATCGGTACCCGCCGTGCGTTGTGGATACCCATGAACGACGTGATCGCCGAGTACCGCAGGGGAGTCCTCTACTTCGACGCCGGTGACCCCATCGAGGCCGCCAAGATCCTGTCCAGCGTGCTGGACGAGGAGCCCGGCAACGCCGAGGTGCGGCTGTGGCTGGCCCGTGCGTACTTCGCCTCCGCGCAGCTCAACCGCGCCGAGACGCACCTGCGCACGCTGGTCGACCGCGACCCGAGCGACCACTACGCCTGCCACCTGCTGGGCCGCACGCTCGAACGCCAGAACCGCCCCCGGGAGGCCCTGCCGTTCCTGCGCCTGGCCGCGGCGATGTCCGCCGTTCCCGACTATTCGGTGGCGGTACAGCGGGTGGCCGGCACGATCTGATCCCGGGTCGGCGAATTGATGCCGACCCGGGGGCAGCGCTCCGCCCGTTGATCGCCTACGGTGGCCACTCGTGAGGCACTATCCGTGGGGCGCGTTGATCAAGGGCATCTGGCGGACGCTGGTGGCCCTGGTCCTGACGACCGCGTTCGTCATCGTGACCGGCATCCTGGCCGGCGGTCCCAGCTTCACCTGGCTGGCGGTCGGCCTGGCCCTGTCGCTGTTCGCGGCCGTGCCCGGATACCTCCTCTACCGCCTCGGCGCCCCCGACCATTCGGCCGGCAACCGCGTGGTGATGCTGCTGGTCCTGACGTTCGCGTCGGTCCTGGGGGCGCTGCTGGTCCTGCCGGCGTACATGTCCCGCGAGGGCGTCCCCACCGACGCCCAGGTGACCCACGTCGTGCGCGCCGTGAGCAAGGTCTCGGAGAAGCGCTTCCCGGCCTACCAGGTCGCCGACCGCACGACGGGCGAGAACCTGGGCCGGCTGCGGTTCCTCAGCACGGAGCCGAAGGTCGGCGACACGGTACGCGTCCGCAAGGACCCCCGCGGCTGGTTCAACGTCACGATCGCCGACCCGACGGGCCGCTTCACCAAGCTGGCCGCCCTGGTGGTGGCGGTGCTGGGCCTCTCGGCGTTCTTCCTGGGCGCCGGCGGCCACATGCCCGACGACTGAACTTCCTACAGCGTTACCGGCAGCGCACTCGGCCCGTGGATCAGCACGCCCGTCCGCCACGCCACCTCCGCGGGCGAAACCGCCAGCCGCATGTCCGGGAACGCCGTCAGCAGGTCCGTGAAGGCGATCTGCGCCTCCAGCCGCGCGAGCGGCGCCCCGAGGCAGTAGTGGATCCCGTACCCGAACGCCAGATGCTGGTTGTCGGCCCGATCCAGGTCGAACGCGTCCGGGTTCGGGAAGCGCTCCGGGTCCCGGTCCGCCGCCAGCAGCGAGATGGCCACCATCGCCCCGGCCGGAATCGTCACATCGCCATACGTGACCGCCTCGGTGGCGGTCCGTGACGTGGCCGTCTCCACGGGGCTCTCCAGCCGCAGGAGCTCCTCGACCGCGGCCGGCACCAGCGACGGGTCCTTCCGCAGCCGCTGGTACGCCTCCGGCTGGGTCAGCAGCGTGTACATCCCGTTGCCGATCAGGTTCACCGTCGTCTCGTGCCCGGCGAGCAGCAGCAGGAACGCCATCGACGTCAGCTCGTCCTCGCTGAACCGGTCGCCCTCGTCCCTGGTCGCGATGAGCGCGCTGAGCAGGTCACCGGCCGGAGCCGACCGCTTGCGCTCGATGAGCCCCAGCAGGTAGCCGACGAACGCGGCGGCCGCCTCGGGAACCCCGGGCCCGCCCGCCGACGCCGACACCATCACGCCGGTCCAGCGCCGGAAGTCGGCCTGGTCCTCGATCGGCACCCCGAGCAGTTCGCAGATGACCTGGATCGGGAGGTGTACCGCGTAATCCTCGACCAGTTCCGCGGCGCCGCCCTTGCCGCTCTGTTCCGCGGTGCCGCCCTTCGCGCGCAGCGACTCGATCAGGGCGGCGCTGAGCTCACCGACCCGCGGGCGCAGCTCCTCGACCCGGCGGGCCGTGAACACCTTCGACACCAGCCGCCGCAACCGGGTGTGATCGGGCGGGTCGTTCGCGAGCAGATGCCTGGTCAGCGGCGTACTCACCGGCCGCGCGAGCTGCCGGGCGTTGTCGCCGGCGCCCTGGCGCTTCGACAGCCGCGGGTCGGCCAGCGCCACCTTGCAGTCCGCGTACCGCGTGATGAGCCAGACCTCGATGCCGTTCGGCAGCGTCACCGGGTGCACCGGTGCTTCCTGCCGCAGCTGCGCGTACACGGGATGGGGATTGTTCCAGAATTCCTGTGTGAACTGCATCGGCACCGTCACACATCAACGGTAACCAATCAGCGGGGCGGCCGGAATCGCTGACCCGATCGTGGCAGGATGGCGGGCGTGGCGAGCGAGTCGATACACATCAGTGTGCACATCGCGCGGCCCCCGGCCGAGGTCTACGAGTACGCCGCCGACCCGGCCCGCCTCCCGGAGTGGGCGCCCGGCCTGTGCAGCGCCGTGGAGCGCGACGGCGACCGCTGGTACGCGATCTCCGGCGACGACCGCATCGAGCTCACCTTCCCCCCGGACAACCCGTTCGGCGTCCTCGACCACACCGTCCACCTCCCCACCGGCGAGGTGTTCCACAACCCGCTGCGCGTCGTCCCGCACGACGACGGCAGCGAGCTCGTCTTCACGCTGCGCCGGCAGGCCGGCATGTCGGACGCCGACTTCGCCCGCGACAGCGGCCTGGTCCGGGCCGACCTGGAGGCGCTGAAGCGCATCGTCGAGGCGCGCTGACCGGGCATCGCCATTGTGCGTTTGCCCGCCCCCGCCAAGCCGCCGTTAAGTGCCCGCCAACCGGGTCGTCGTCTGCTGTACGGCATGAAGAGCTCCGAACCCAACCTCCTCGGTATCACCATCAACCACCGCTCGATGCGCGGCGACGCCCACCGGTTCGCCGAGGTGACCCGCGCCATCGCCGAGGGTGGCGTCCCCGGCACTCCGGGTCGCGCCCAGGCCATCCACCGCTACCTGACCGACCTCTGCGCCGGCATCCACCACCATCACCAGGCCGAGGACGACGTCCTGTGGCCGGTCCTGCGCGCGACCGCCGGCGCCGAGGTCGACCTCGCCGAGCTCACCGACGACCACGCCCAGCTCGACCCGCTGCTCGACCGCATCCGCACACAGTCCGCCGCTCTCGCCGCTACGCCCGGTGACCGGGACGCGGCCGCGAGACTGGCCGACTCGCTGGCCACGCTGCGTGACCTCCTCGACGAGCACATCGAGGACGAGGAGCGCACGATCTTCCCCGTCATCCGCCGGTACGTCTCCGGCGACCAATGGCAGAAGGTCGAGGACGCGGTCCGCAAGGGCGGCAAGATGGGCTTCGAGCTGCCGCGCATCGAGCGGTACGCAACGGCCGGGGAGCTCGAGGAGTTGTACCGCCTGGCCGGCCCGGTGCTGCGCCTGATGCTGGCCGCGGTACGCCCGGGCTTCCTGCGCCGCGAACGCCTGATCTTCGGCTGATCCGATCCGCCCCGGGCCCTGCCCCGCGCTACATCCAGGGCGTCGCGCCGGTGCGGGTGGCCAGGGCCTTCGCGGCCTCGAAGTGGGCGTCCGCGGGCTGCCCGAGCGCGATCGCCAGCCGCCCGAGCACCAGGTCGACCGGGGGGCCGGGCACGGTACCGCTGGCCAGGCCCACGAACTGACCGGCCCACGGCCGCAACAGCTCGTAACACTCGGCGGCCACGGCCACGTCACCCAGCGCGGCCGCGTTCTCACCGCGCAGCCCCATGATCGCCAGCCAGTAGTAGTCCTCGCGAATCGGCAGGTGCGGCTTCCACGCCGCGCGGGCCTCGTCGAGCCGCCCGGCGTCGACGAGCGCACGGGCGATGAACTCCCCGGCCTCTGCCTCGGCGGTGGGCAGGTCGCGCAACGGCTCGAGCACCGGCAGCCAGGTGTGCCCGAGACCCTGCGTGAGGCGGATGAAGAACACCCCGACGATGCCGACCAGGGTGGCGTTGGGCTGCCCGGCGGCCTCGATCCGCTCGCCGAGCTCGGTGTAGATCCGCTCCGCGGTCGCGTGGTCACCGGCGAACACGGCCCGGATCGCGCCGAGAATCGCCATCACGGAGAGCGTCACGCCCAGCTGCCCGGCGGTCGACCGCTCGAGCGCCCGGTCGAGGTGCTCCTGAGCGAGGCGCAGGTCGTTGCGCTCCAGCGCCGCCTGGTACAGCACGTGATGCGCCTGAGCCTGAAACCCGAGCAGCCCGGCGCGCTCCGCGACCTCGAGCAGTTCCGCCCCGACGACGGGCAGTTCATGCCGGCGCTGGGGATTGAGCACCGCGAAGTACCGTGCGTTGAGCGCCTGGCACAACAACAGCGCGTCACCCTCTGCCCTCGCGATACGCAACGCTTCCGCGCTGGCTTCGGCGCACCGGGCGAGCTCGTCGCCCTCGAGCTCGTACACGAGCGCGACGAGCATCCGCCCGCGCAACCGGGCAGGAACATCGGCGCGGGCAAGAACCCCTTCCAGCAACCCGACAAGCGGCCGGTCGATGTACCGTGCGACACGAATCGTCCACGCCACGGGCGCATCGAACGCGGCCAGCGCACGCGCGAGCGGCTCAACATCGACGACGTCGTCAAGCCCGGTCGCGTCCGCCACGTTCACCGTGCGCGGCCGGCCGACACCGGCCACTGCCGGCGCGGCCACGCCGGGGTGACGAGTCGCTCCATTCCCGGCGCCGCCGGCCACATCGACTTCGATCACGCCCGCGGTGTCGCCGGTCGTAGCGGCCTCAAATTCGCGTGCGGTGCCGCCGGTCGTATCGGCCTCGAATGCGCGCAGGTCGATGCCCGTCAACTGCGCCGCGGCCCGGACGGCGTCCCAGCGCGCCGCCCGCGCCCCCATCGCATCGCCGGAGTTCGCCCGCGCCGACGTCAGCCCGCACAGCAGATCGAGGGCAAGCGTGGCCGAGTGGTCACCGGGTTCAGCGGAGCCCGGCCGCCGCAGGCCGAGTGCGTCGAGCGACGCCCCGTACAGCTGCGCCGCCTCTCGGTGCGCGAACATCCCCGCCGCCTGCCGGGCCGCCGCGGCGCCGTGCCGAGCCGCCCGGACCGCACTTGCCGGGGTAGCGGCGGCCAGCGCGTGGTGCCCGAGCGCCGCGACGTCCTCGGGCGCGGCCCGCTCCAACACGTTCAGTACCCGCTCATGCAACCGTCGGCGACGAAGCTGCGGCATGTCGTCGTAGAGCACATCCCGTAACAGGGCGTGACCGAACCGCACGCGTCCGGGCCCGGGCTCCTCCAGCAGCCCGGCCAGCACCCCGGCCTCGAGGCCGTCGAGCACCGCATCCTCGTCCTCGGTGAACGCCTCGGCGAGCACATCGATGTCCACGTCACGCCCAAGGATCGAGGCATGCCGCAGTACCGTCTGCGCCGGCGCGGGCAGCCGGGCCAGCCGTCGCCGCAGGACGTGCCCGATCCCGGCCGGAATGGCCCGGACCGCGCTGCCGGCTCCCTCCGCCGAGATCAGCCGGGCAATCTCGGCCAGGAACAACGGGTTGCCGCCGGTACGCTCGTGCACCACCGCGGCGACCTCGGCCTCCACCGGAGCCCCGAGGTGCCCGGCCAGCACCCGCGCCGCCGCGTCGGGCTCGAGCCCGCCGAGCAGCAGCTCCATCGACCGGGGCCCGGCCAGCGCGGCGCGGGCGGCCCCAAGCTGCGGGTGGTCCTCCCCGGTACGGAACGTGGCCACGACGAGCACGGAACGCCCACCCAGCGCAACCGCCACGTGCCGCAGCACCTGCAACGTCTCGCCATCGGCACGGTGTACGTCATCGAGCACGACCAGTAGCGCCCCGCCCGACCCGAGCCGCTCCCCGACGGCCTGCGCGAGCTGGAAATGGCCCCCGTCGCCGCGCCGGTCCGTGGCGTCGGCCGAACGCCAGTTGCTCGCCTCAAAGCCGCCGTTGCCGAACTGACGAACGTGTTCGGCGCCGCTGGCTTGGTCTGCCGAAACGGCCGCAGAGGAGGGCGCCGGCGCGAACGAGGACGGGGCCACGGCAGACGGCGGCGCGAACGGCTGGCCCGCGGACGTCGAGGGCGACGGCGCCAAGGGCGACGCGGACGTCAAAGGCGACGGCGCGGCCGCGGACGCGGACGTCAAAGGCGACGGCGCGGCCGCGGACGTCAAAGGCGACGGCGCGAACGGGGCCGCGGGCGTCGAGGGCGACGGCGACGGCGCGAGAGGAGGACTGGGCATGGAAGCAGGTGGTGCGAATGCTGGCCCAGCCGTGGAGGGCACCGGCCCGAAGGAGGACAGGTCCGCGCCGCTGCCAGTCAGGACCTCCGTCCACGCCCACGCCGGTGGCGCCCCGTCAACCTCCGGGCAGCGACCCCAGGCGACCCGCCAGCCACGCTCCGCCATCGCCATCGAGAACGCCCGCACCAGCGTCGACTTGCCGGCTCCCGCCTCGCCACCGACCCAGACGATGCGCAGACCGTCACGTCGCACCGCCTCGGCCGCGGCTGACAGCTTGGCCAGTTCCTCGTCGCGCCCGAGTGCCTCGACGCCACGTCCGGCGCCGGACGAGGACCGCGATGTAGTGATCGCATCACGCTGTGCGTTCGAAGCTGGAGACGGTTCCGCGGCGGACGGCGGTATTGGAGCGTCAGCGGAAAGGTACTCGGCGTGCGCGAGGACATCGGCCTCCAGGGCGCGCAGCGCCGGGCCGGGATCGACGCCCAGTTCGTCCGCGAGCCGCTCGCGGGCCTGACGCAGCGCGGCGAGGGCGTCCGCCTGCCGCCCCGCCCGGTACAGCGCGCTGGCCAGCACATGCACGGCCTCCTCGCGCAGCGGGTGCTCCTGCACGTGGCGGTCCAGCTCCGGTACGACCAGCGCCGCCCGGCCCAGCCGCAGCGCGACCCGCCCGGCGGCCTCGACGCAAGCCAGGCGTAGCCCTTCGAGACGAGCCGCCTCGGGGGCGGCCCAGGCCTCGTCGGCAAACTCGGCGTACGCGGGACCGGCCCACGCGTCGAGCGCCGCCCGCAGTAGCCGATCCGCCGTACGCGGGTCCGACTCCGCCACGTCGCTGCCCTGCCGCAGGAGGGCCTCGAACCGCCACGAGTCCACCCGCTCGTCCGGCAGCCGCAACGCGTACCCGGGTGCCGCCGACACCACAACGGTCGCCGGTGTGCGCGGCGCCCGCCCGGGTTCAAGCGCTCGGCGCAGGTTGGAGACGTACACCTGCAGGGCCGCGAGCGCCTTCGGCGGCGGCTCGCCCTGCCACAGGTCGTCGATGAACCGATCCGTCGGCACGACGTGCCCGCCGGCAGCCACGAGCCGGGCGAGCACCGCACGCTGCCGCGGCCCACCGGCGTCGGCCGGGACCCCGCCGACCTCGGTCCACAGCGGCCCGAGTACGCCGATGCGCACCGTATCGACACCGTCACCGAAGGTGTCAGCGTTGCGCGCGGCTACCGTGCTGCCGCGGCCATCGTCACTCCGTGCCGCCTCAGCCACGGATCGTCACGAACATCGGGAACTCTCCCACTGGTCCAGGGATGTTCCGGCATCCGATCATGATCGAAAGGGGCGCACAACCGATCCGCGGAGATCGGACACCTGCGGGTGCCGAGGGCTGGAAGTGGGCCGGGCGATTCGGAACGCGGGCGCCGGCCGCGACCGTTCAGGCGATCGAGATTGACCCACCCGTGATGCGGGAAAAAGTGACGCCGCCCGCTGAGGAGCGGGCGGCGAGACCGTGAGACAGGGCGGCAAACCGAGGGGGGATACGCCACGCCGCCTCGGTCGGAGCGGCAAGCACCGGAGCGGCGAGAGCGGAGCGGCAAGCACCGGAGCGGCGAGAGCGGAGCGGCGAGAGCGGAGCGGCGAGAGCGGAGCGGCGAGGAACGGGATGGCTCGCCGTGGGATACGGCGCGCCACCCCGGTTGGACCCGCGAGGAACGGGCGGCGAACCGCTCAGTGGAACAGCGAACTGACGGACTCGCCGTTGTGGATGCGGCGCATGGCCTCCGCCATCGCCGGCGCGATCGACAGCACCCGCAGCTTCGGGACCCACTTGTCCTTCGGCAGCGGGACGCTGTTCGTGCACACGATCTCCAGGACGTCGTCCTGTTCCTGGAGTCGTCGCAGAGCGTCGCCGGTGAAGAGACCGTGCGTACACGCCACCCGGATGCTCGCCACGCCCCGCTCGCGCAGCCGGTCGATGAGCTCGAACACGGTGCTGCCGCGGGCGATCTCGTCGTCCAGGACGATGACGTCGCGCCCCTCGATGTCGCCGATCACGGTGCTGATGACCACGTGGTCGTCGGAGAAGCGCTGCTTGGCGCCGGCTGCCACGGGTACCGACAAAAGGCGCGCGAATGCCGAGGCAGGTTTCGCGTTGCCCAGGTCGGGCGACACCACGACCGCGTTCGACAGGTCGTGGCCGCGGAAGTGCCTGGCCAGCTCACGCAGCGCGTGCAGGTGGTCGACCGGCACCGAGAAGAAGCCGTGCACCTGCGGAGAGTGCAGGGTCAGCGTGAGCACGCGGCTCGCGCCCGCGGCCGAGAGCAGGTCGGCGACGAGCCGGCCGCCGATAGAGATGCGCGGCTCGTCCTTTTTGTCGGACCGCGCGTACGCGTAGTGCGACATGACCACCGTGGTCCGCGCCGCCGACGCGCCGCGTGCGGCATCCAGCATGAGCAGCAGTTCGACGAGGTGTTCCTGCACCGGCGGCACGAGCGGCTGGATCAGGAACACGTCTCGTTCGCGGCAGTTTGCCTGCAGTTGTACCTCTAGGCAGTCATTGGCGAATCGATCCACCCGGACGGGTAGCAGGGGCACCTCAAGCTGCGCGCAGATCTCCTCCGCGAGCTCGGGATGCGCGCTACCACTGAACACGGCGATGTCGCGCACGAGCGGGACTCCTCGAAGCCGGGGGCTGGTCATCCCGTTGATACCACACCCATTCGGCGGGTCCGCTCCTGCGGCGCATCGTCGGCCGGGCACCGTCCTCGCCGTACGTAGCGGTCCACGAACTGTGCGACAGAATCACGTACCGTCAGTGGGGCGTCACTGCGGGCGAGAACGGCCTGGGCCGCGGTGAAGCAGGCGAGCGCGGCGGCGGCGGTGCCTGGGTCGGTGAGCCCGTCCCGGGCGGCCGCGAGCCAGTCGCGGTGCCGGCGCAGCGGTGAGCGCAGGTGCTCGGTGGCGTCGACGGCGGCCTGCGCGCCCTCGGGGTCGTCCAGCAGTGCGGTGACCACGGCCGCGGGCACCACCCAGTCGTCGCCGGCCTGCTGGTCGATCATTCGCAACTCCAGGTAACCGCGCGGTCGCACCGGCGGTACCAGGGTGCCGAGGTGCCGCTCCAGGTCGGTGAGCGTCACCGGGCGTGGACCGTGCCCTCGCAGCCAGTCACGCATCGTCAGGCCGCTCGGTACATGCCAGCGTGCGTTCGGCTCCGCGACCGGGTCGTCCTCGGCCGGCGCGACCATCACGACCTTCGCGGCGAGCGCGTACCGGGCCCAGGCCTGGCGCGGGTCGTCGGTGCGCCGCGGCGCACGCGTGCGGCTGGCGTCGGTACCGAAGCGCAGCGCCTGGCGGTAGGACGCCCAGCGGCGGCCGGCCCGGGTGACGTGCGGGGAGTTGGCGAACGCGGCCATCATGACGGGCCCGATGGCGTCCGCGAGCCACCAGCGCCGCGCAAAGTGCGACCAGTCGTCGGCGTCGGCCCCCGACGCGTCGGTACCCGAGTCAAGGCACACCTGGATCGACGCGGAGTTCGTCATCACGGTGCGTCCGCGAGCGCCCGATCGGTCGTGGTACTCGGCCAGGGCCACGTAGCGCGGGTGATCCGTCACCAAACGTGGTCGGCGCAGCTTGTCGAGGCCGGTCCCGTCGAGATGCAGCCCGTGCTCGGCCAGCGTCGCCCGCACGAGCGCCAGATCGCCGGTGAGTGCGCTCAGGCACTCCGTCAGCGACGCACCCACGGCGCTGGACAGCTCCAGCTGGCCGCCCGGCTCGATCGTGACCGCGCTGCCACCGGGCAGCGGGTTGCCCAGATGGGCCAGGAGTTCCAGGAGTCGCGCCGGCGCCGGGCGATGCAGCGGTCGCGCATGGTCACGCACGCAGTACTCGAGTTCCACGCCGACGCGGCCGACCGGCCCCACCCGGAATCCGGCGGCAGCGACATACGCCGAGGCGGTGGTCTCGGTAAGGAGGATGGCGGGTGTCGTGTCGTTCACGGCGGCCTCCCGGAAGAAGGGTGCGTGCTACCCAGAGTGGTGTTGCGGATGGGAAAAGTGATCGTTCAGGCGGGACGTGCTGAGTGGCGGGGCGGTGCGCGGTGCGGCGGCGGGCTCGGCCGGCGGCGGGTGCCGGGCGAGGTGCATTCAATTAGGCGGTCGTTCGGGCGATCTGTCCAGCCTTCGAGGACAACGCGCGGTGAACTCTGGATGGGAAGCCGCTGGAAGTCAACAAGATCTGTGCCCTCCGCCCGCGGGTGCGCCAGATCTTGCGCTCCCTGTGCAGACATGCTCCGAGTTTGCGGTGAATCGATGGAGATCGGTTAAAGAATCAGATTTTTAAAAGCGTTTTCTCTGGTACCGCCCCTGCGTCGCCCGATCACGAAAACATCGAAACAATTGCGATACGGAAACGGTTGAACGCTGGAGCGTGGTGCATTTCGGCCGACAATTCCGGCACTGATTGCGGACCGTGCCGACCTCAGTACTCAGGGAATCGGCCCGCGCTCGTCGCCACCGCTCTCGCCACGATAACTGTCGGTGGCACCGCGTGTGCGCGGTGTGTGAGACGCCCTGTTGCGCCGACCATGGCTGCAGTCTCGTGCGGAACCGGAGGGCGGTGCGGCGGGTGGCCCCGGTGCATCGTGGACGGAGCGTTCGTGCCAAGAGTCGCCTGCGATACCGCGGGTCTGGGGGCGCCGGCCATACAGGATGCCTAGCGCAGTGGGCCGCAACGGGTGTGCTGAAGCAGGGCATCCTGCAGCGGAGCGGGTTACGGCGGAGCGGGTTACGGCGGAACCTGTTACGGCGGAACCTGTTACGGCGGAGCGGGTTACGGCGGAGCGGGTTACGGCGGAACCTGTTATGGCGAGTGGGTTACGGCGGAGCGGGCTGCGGCGGGGGGTTACGGCGGGGCGGGTCACGGCGGCCCGACCTGGCGATGTTCGTGTGTCGCGAGGTGCTGTGCGCGCTCCGTGTGGCGGGCGCTGGGGCGGACTGGTGTTCGCCGTCCGTCACGGCGCCGAATCGCCTGCTCGATGCGAGGCGCTGGAGTGGAAGCGGCGCCACCCTCTGTTGTGGACGTTCATGCGTTCGTGCGGTGACCCCGGCGTCGCCCGGGAGGTGGTGCGTGCAGTTCGCGACGGCGCCGCAAGCCCCGATTGCCGGGCGGCTTTCATGCGCGGCACCGCTCACGAATTCGACATCATGGAGTAGTCAAAGAACTACGGATCGTGTTCAGACTTGATCACCCGGTATTTCGCCGATGCGTTCCGGCGGGTACTTCCCGGGCCACCCTCTGTCGACACATTCTGGGCGCGGAAATTTCGCCCGCGCCCGGCTCCGCGCTGGCATGCGCGGAGCCGGGCCCGTGCGGTGCTACCACGGACTGGCGAAGTCCTGGGTCCAGAAGGGCACGCCGCGCGAGTTGTACGCCACGGCGACACCCACGTTGCGGAACCGGCAGTTGAGGATGTTCGCCCGGTGGCCGGGGCTGTTCATCCACGCGTTCATGACGCTTCCCGCGTCCGGCTGGCCCCAGGCGATGTTCTCGCCGTAGACGGACCAGCGGTACCCGGCGGCCCTGACCCGGCTGCCGGGTGAGCCGCCACTCGGCGGCCCGTGCGAGAAGTAACCGCGCCCGGCCATCTCCCGCGAGTGCTGCCACGCAGCGAAACTTCGGGATTTCACCCGCGAGAGTGACGGCGATATGACGATCCGTAACGACGGTGGCTGCCACGCAAGGCGGGACCACGCGGCACAGCCGGTGCGGGATCGTGAACTCTCGGTCGCCGATGCAGATGGCCCGCGTCGGGGCGGCAGGTTGGCCGATGCTCGCGATCACGAGGTGTTCGGGCGGCACGCCGGCCCGGCGGAGGTTCTCGGCCTCCCGTGCGGTCGACACCGCCGTTCCCGCCACGAACGCGGCGTGCTCCGACCAGTCGCGGCCGTCGGCGCTGAAGCGGTCGCGGACCACGAGGGTGCCGGCCGGGGCGAGGTCGGCCAGGCGGTACACGTCGCGCTCGATCGGCGTCGGCCAGTAGACGGTGGCATTGCATTCGGTGGCGCCGTCATTGGCGGAGCGCAATGCCGCGAATGTGGCCAGGATCGGGGCGATCGCGTCACGGTCGGCGACGAGCAATAGCGGACGGCAGGCGTCCAGGGGGACCGGCTCGCCCGTCGGGCGGTGCAGCCGGATGCGGTCGCCCGGGGCGGTGCGCTCGGCCAGCTCCGCGCCGACCTGGGGTCACTCTTTGAGTTTGGGCGCGTACCCGGCGTGGTGTGGTGGAGATGTCGAGCCCGCGGTCACGGGAGCAAATCGTCCACGGGGGTTCGCGTGCCGAAGCGGTAGGCGCGGACGTAGTCCGGATTCGGCAACGTTGCGCGCAGGGCGGTCTCCGTTGTCGTTCTCGCCGGCTGTTCGCAGGTGGGGGTGGGGGCGGCTATTTCCCGGCGTACCACATCTGCGGCCCCCAGCAAGGCCACCGCGTGCATCGGGTCCGACGCGCGGCGGTGGCACTCGGCCAGGGCCTCCAGGACGCTCGCCGTGCGCCAGCGGTCGCCCACCCTCCGGTGCAGGGCCAGGCTCTCGCGCAGGCGTTCCGTTGCCGACGCCAGGCGGTCGTCGGCCAGATCCACCCGGGCCAGCATGTCCTGGGCCCACGCCACGCCCTCCGGGAAGGCGAGCTCGGTGAAGCGGTCCAGGGCGTCGACCAGGTGGCGGCGGGCCGCCGGCTGGTCGCCGCGGTAGTGGGCGACCGCGCCCAGGTGGGTCAGGGAGGACGCGGCGGACTCGGCGTCGGCCAGGTCACGGAACGCGGTCAGGCTCGCGGCCAGCAGGTCCGCGGCCGCGTCCAGGTCGCCCGAGAGCCAGGCGGTCGCGCCCGCCAGCTGGGTTGCGCGGCCCTCGCCCCAGGCGTCGGCGGCCTTGCGGTACAGGCGGCGGGCCTCCTCCAGGTGGGCGCGGGACTCGTCGTAGCGGGCGCGTTCGCGCTCGACGCTGCCCAGGAGGGTCAGCAGCGGGCCGCGCGCCGCCGCGTCGTCGTCGGCGGTCAGGGGGAGGGCCTGGTGGGCCAGGGCCGCGGCGGCCGGGTAGTCGCAGGCGAGCATGGCCAGGGTGGCGGCAGCCGACGACGCTGTGAGCCGGGCGGCGGGCGGGGCCTCGGGGCGGCGGGCGAGGGCTTCGGCGAGCCAGAGGCGGCCCAGCGAGTACCCCCCGATGAAGTGCTGGAATGGCGCCATGGCGGCGGCCATGCGCAGGTCGGCGTCGACGCCGGGGCCGGGGCGGGCGGCCAGGCTCGTCAGGGCGGCGCGCAGGTTGTCCTGTTCCAGGGTGAGCGTGCGCAGCCAGTCGCGCTGCTCGGGGCCGCGGATGCCCGCCGCGGCGCGCTCGGCCAGGCCCAGGTAGAAGGCGGCGTGCGCGGACTGGGCGGCGGCCGCCTCGGCCGGGTGCTCGGCCAGGCGTGCGGCGGCATAGGCGGCGATGGTCTGCAGCATCTGGCCCCGGCCGGGGCCGCCGGTGAGCAGCGAGCGCTCGGTCAGGGCGGCGAGCAGATCCGGCCGGTACCCGGGCAGCGCCGACACCGCCGCCTCGCTCCAGCCGCCCTGGAAGACGGCGAGCTGGCGCAGCAGGGCCTGCTTGTCCGGCGACAGTAGCTGGTACGACCAGTCCAGCGCGGCCCGCAGCGTGCGGTGGTGCTCGGGGCCGGGCGCCTTCGCGTCGGCCAGGACCCGGAAGCGGTCGGCGAGGAGCCGGTTCACCTCCGGTACCGACAGCAGCGCGGCCCGCGCCGCGGCCAGCTCGACGGCCAGCGGCAGACCGTCGAGCGCGGCGCAGATCGCGGCCGCCGCGGGGCGGTGCGGCGGTGGCAGCGGCCGGCCCGTCCGCTCGAACATGCGCGTTTCGAACAGCCGCAGCGCCGTGTCGGGATCGAGGGGATGCACCCCGAGCACCGTCTCCGCCGGCAGACCGAGGGGCTGCCGGCTCGTCGAAAGGACACGAAGCAGCGGTCGTACCTCCAGCAGCCGTCCCGCCAGCGCCGCGACCTCGGTCGCCGCGTGCTCACAGTTGTCGAGCAGCAGCACCAGCGGTACACCCGGAAGCGCCGCCGCGTCGAGGGCCTCCAGCAGCGTGTCGAACCCGCTCAGGTCCGGGCGGCGGGCCACGCCGAGCGCGTCGAGCACGAACCCGGCCGGGTCGCGACTGTCCATCGTGGACATGTCCACGAACCGCACCGGGCCGGGCGCGGCGGCGGCCACGGCGATCGCGAGGCGGGTCTTGCCGCTGCCGGCGGCGCCCACGAGGGTCAGCAGGCGGCCGTCCTCGCCGGCCAGGAGGCGACCGGCGAGGCGCACCTCGGCGTCCCGACCCACCAGCGAGGTGAGCGGGGCCGGAAGGCTCGCCGCCGGATCCATCCGGAGACTGTACCGTTGCATTCATGAGCAACTTCGGCGGTAGGGTTTCGTGGCCTTTCTGGTAGAGATGCCCGACGGTGGATACCTGCAGGTCGAGGAGCGCGACGACGTCACGGCCGGCGCCATCGGGGTGCTCGGCGCATCGCCGCTGGAGGGCACCGGCCTCATCACGTTCGGCGCCGTCGTGCGCACCGGCCTCAGCGAGGCCGAGCAGGACGACTTCGCCGACTGGCTCTACGACCGCGTGGTCATGTTCGCCGAGCTCGGCGGAGAGATCGACGGGTGGTCGCGGCGCGAGGACGGGACCTGGGAAGTGCTCGCCCAACCTCCTCCGTTGGAGTCCTAGGGAGCGACGAACGTCACTCGTTTCGGCTGAACGGAGGATGAACACGGGGCCACCCGGTCGGCCGGGCACCCGTTACGATTTCCGTCGATGGCGATGACGATCGAGGTCCAAGGCGCGGGGCGGCAGCTCAGCGTCGGGGCCGCCACGGATGTCGGCCGGCGCTACCCGGCCAACTTCGACGTGCTGCACGCGACCGAGCTGCAGCGGCGTCCGGGTCTGTGCGCCGTCGTCGCCGACGGGATGGGCGCCGGCGAGGGCAGCCGCACCGCCGGGCGCATGGCCGTCGACGTGTTCACGGCCGCCGTCCAGCAGCACCGCGGCCCGTTCGAGCCCACGCCGCTGTTCGCCGCGGTCGCCGACGCCCAGCGCCAGGTCCGCGCCGCCGGGCAGGAGCTGCGAGAGCTCACCGGCTGCACGCTGACCGCCCTCGTCGCCGACGCGACCGGCGCCTGGGTGACCCAGATCGGCGACAGCCGCGTGTACCGCCTCCGCGGCGGCCTCCTCGAGCTGCTCACCGTCGACCACACCGCGGCGTGGCTGGGCGCCGTGCACGGGTGGTACCCGGCCGACTCCCCGCAGGCGGCGGCCGCCCGCTACCAGCTCCACCGTTTCATCGGGCACCCCGGGCTGCCCGAGCCCGACGTGCTGAGCGTGACAATGTTCCCCGGCGATGTGTACTGCCTGTGCACCGACGGCATCGCCGAGCAGGTCCCGTACCAGCTCATGGAGCGCACCCTCGGCTCCGGCGCCCCACCCGACGTGATGGCGTCGGCGCTGGTCGCCGCGTCCCTGGAGGCGGGCGGGCGCGACAACGCCACGACGGTCGTGGTCAAGGTCGCCTGACCGCCGCGCGCCCACGTAACGGCGCCGTGCCCTGGCACGGCGAAGTCGGCTCTGTTCGTCCCGCGGAACGACCGCTTCGTGAGGTGACCGGCCACTACGGGGTGAGCGGACGGCGATCGGATCGCGGATCGGCCGCTTCGGGGCGTGTCGGCGGCGATCCGCCCTTGTACCGCACACGCCGGCGGCGACCGGCCCGTGGAGCGGACGCTTCCCACCCCCGTGGACGCCTCTCCTGTCCGCTCCGCACGTGCTGGTGGCCGTCGGCTGCTTCGCACCCCGCCGCGCTCGCTGGTTCACGGCCGCTCGCTGCTTTGCAGTCGCCCGCTGGTTTCCGGTAACGGCGTCCAGGCAGCAACGGTCACCGTCGCGGACCGGCCCGCGAGGAACGCGGCCACGGCCATCAGCCCGGCCATGGCGCACAGCGCCGCGACGGGCACCGTCCACGAGCCGCTCAGGTCCCGCAGCGCGCCGATGAGCACCGGGCCGGAGGCCGCCAGCAGGTAGCCGACCGCCTGCGCCATCGCCGAGAGCGCCGCGGTCTGCGAGTCGTCCCGGGTGCGCAGGCTGAACAGCGACAGGCACACCACCAGGGCCATGCCGGCGCCGAAGCCGGTCACCAGCACGGCGGCCAGGGCGTACCCGGCCGTCCACGGCAGCCACTGCAGCCCGGCGATGCCGAGCCCGATGCAGGCCGCGCACCCGGCGCCGATGAGCCGCTGGTCGGGGAGCCGGCGGATCAGCACCGGTACGGTCAGGTTGGCCACCACCGACGCGGCCAGGCTCGCGAACAGGTGCCATCCCGCGACGGCCGCGGCGATCCCGTGCTCGCGCTCCAGGGTCGGCAGCCAGGCGACGAGCACGTAGAAGCACAGCGACTGCATCCCCATGAACGCCGTGACCTGCCACGCGAGGGGGCTGCGCCACGGTAGCGGCGCCCGCCGGACCGCGGGGCGAGCGGCGCTGGCCGGGCCGTGGCGCAGCTGCGGCACCCACACGGCCACCGCGACGAGGACGAGCAGCGCCCAGCCGCCCAGCGCGTACCGCCAGCCGCCCGCCATCGCCGCGAGGGGCACCGCGGTGCCGGAGGCGACCGCGGCGACAACGCTCTGGGTGGCGGAATACCCACCCGTCAGCTGGGCGACCCGGTCGGGGAAGTCGCGCTTGACGACGCCGGGCAGCAGCACGTTGAAGCAGGCGATCGCGGCGCCGACGGCGAGGGTGCCGGTCCACAGCTGGGTGGGCAGGGAGCGTACGACGATGCCGCCGGCCAGGAGCACCAGCGCCAGTCCGAGGCTGCGCTCGAGCCCGATCCGCCCGGCGATCCGCGGCGCGATGAGCGAGAAGACCGAGAACGCGAGGAGCGGCAGCGTGGTGAGCAGTCCGCTGGCGGCGGAGGTGAGGCCGAGGTCGTGCCGGATGTCGGCGACGAGCGGCCCGACGGACGTGATCGGGGCCCGGCCGACGGCTCCGACGAGCAGCACGCCGGCGACGATCAGGAGGTTGCGGTTCGCCCGGGCCGGCATCGGCTACAGGGCCGCGGCGACCAGGCGGACGGCCGCGCTCAGGTCCTGCGCCGTCGGCGCGTCGTCCTCGTCGATCAACACCTGGGTCAGCACCCCGCTGATGAGCGCCTGGTAGAACGACCCCACCTGGTTGGCGCGGGTCGGCTCGAGCTCGGGGTCGATGCCGTGGAACACCTGCGCCCACAGGCCGCGCGCGTCGCGCATCCCGTTGACGAGCAGCCGGCGGACCTCCTCCGACTTGTCCATCTGCAGGAACGCGTCGAACGTCGCCATCATCAGGGGGCGCTGGGCTTTCACGCTCTCGATCATGAACTCCCAGTACTTCTCGAAGCGCTCCGTCCCGGTCAGCCCCTCGGCGTCGGCCGACGTGATCGCCTGCGCCAGCGACAGGCCCCAGTCCTCGACCGCCCGCTCCAGAGCCGCGGTCATGAGGTTGGCCATGCCGCCGTAGTGGTAGCCGATCGAGCCGAGGTTCGTCCCGGAGGCCTCGACGATGTCGCGCGCCGTGGTCCGGGCGTAGCCCTTCTCGTAGATGCAGCGAACCGCCCCTTCGAGCAGGTCTTCGCGATGTCCCATGAGTCATGACCATACTATACACCCGTTCTATACAGACGTACTACACGAGCGTTCTATACAAACGTGTAGCACGGGTGTATGGTCGTCGGCATGGACATCCTCATCTCGGGCGCCAGCGTCGCGGGGCCTGCATTGGCGTTGTGTCTTCGGCGGTACGGGCACGACGTCACCGTCGTCGAAAAGGCACCCGCGCTGCGGGGCGGTGGCTACGCGGTCGACTTCCGCGGATCGGTACACCTGCAGACCCTGGAGCGCATGGGTCTGCGCGCCGCCATCGAGGCGCGCGCCACGCACATGGGAGAGATCGCCATCGTCGACGGGGCCGGGGAGCGGCTGGCCGGGCTGCCGTCGGCGGTCTTCAGCGGCGATCTGGAGGTGCTGCGCGGCGATCTCGCCGAGGTGCTGTACGCGGCGACGAGCCAGCGGGTGCGGTACCGCTTCGGCGACCAGATCACCGCGATCAGCCAGGACGAGCACGGCGTCGACGTCACCTTCGCCGGCGGCCCGCCGCAGCGCTTCGACCTCGTGGTCGGCTGCGACGGGGTGCACTCGGCGGTGCGGCGGCTGGTGTTCGGCGACGATCCGGCGCACAAGAAACCGCTCGGCGTGTACGGCGGCATCTTCACCATGCCGGGCACGCTCGGGCTGCACCGCAGCGGCGTCATGTACAACGAGCCGGGCCGCGCGGTCACGGTGATGTCCCCGCACGGCGGCAACCAGATCGTGTCGATGAGCGTGTACGAGCCCGGCCTGGAGTTCGACTACCGCGACGTCGCTCAGCAGCGGCGGATCGTGGCGGAGCGGTTCGCCGGCGTGGGCTGGCGGGTGCCGGAGCTGCTCGAGGCGATGGAGCGCGCCGAGGACTTCTGGTTCGACTCCACGACGCAGATCCACCTCGACCGCTGGTCGCAGGGGCGGGTCGTGCTGCTCGGCGACGCCGGGTACGCGGGCGGGCCCGGCGGCAACGGCACCGGGCTGGCGGTCGTCGGGGCGCACGTGCTGGCGGGCGAGCTGGACGAGGCGCGGGGTGACCATCGGGTGGCGTTCCGCCGCTACGAGGAGCTGATGCGGCCCTACGTGGCGACCTGTCAGAAGCAGGGCGGCGGGAGCCCCGACTTCCTGGTGCCGACGACCTGGAAGAAGATCGGGCAGCGGAACCGGTTCTTCAGGATGATGCGGTATCTCCCGGTGGCGCCCCGGCTCATCAAGCACTTCGCGACGAAGACGGCTACGGCGTTCGAGCTGCCCGCGTACGACCTGCCGGCTCTGGTCTGACACCCGGACCCTCGGACCCTCGGACCTCGGCGCCGAGGTTGAGGTCGGGTCGGCGGCAGTCGGCTTGGCCGGCAGGTGCCCCGGGGCCGCTGGGCTGGCGGTCGGGGCTGGCATCGGGCCGGTGGCCGGTTGCCGGCGGTTGGTTGCCGGTTGCCGGCGGTTGGTTGCCGGTTGGTGGCCGGTTGGTCGGTGGTCGGCGGCTGGAGTCTTGTGGCTGAGGGTTGGGCTGGGCGCTCGGTGGGAGCTGACTGCGGGCGGCAGTGGGGGCCGGAGCGTGAATTGAGGGAGCCTGCCCGCTCGGTGTGTGGCCTCGACGCCCGCCTGGCGGTGCAGATCTTCCGGCCCTCGTCGTGCGTTGCTGAGGGAGTTCTCGGCGGTGAGTGGCCTGGGTCACATGGCGGGTACCGGCGGGAACAAGGGGCATGGTTTGTAACTTAAGCCTGACACGCTCAACCTACTGATGGCAGGTGTGTCCTGATGGCAACGCTTCCTGTTCTTCCACTCAACGACGACGTCCTGCTTCCCGGCATGGTCATTCCCGTTACGCTCGACGCCTCCACGCAGGCGGCGGTCGACGCTGCTCGCGCTGCCGGTGACCAGCGGGTGCTGGCCGTCCCGCGGGTTGACGGAGCTTATGGTTCATTCGGTGTCATTGCCGTGCTCGAGAAGGTTGGGCGGCTGCCCAGCGGGGAGCCCGCGGCCGTGATCCGGGGGGTCGACCGGGCCCGCATCGGGGCCGGGGTGCCCGGGCCGGGGGCGGCGCTCTGGGTCGAGGCGACCCTCGTGAACGAGGCGGCGCCGGCCGGGAAGGCTCGGGAGCTGGCGCGCGAGTACAAGGCGCTCGTGATCGGCGTGCTGCAGGAGCGCGGCGCGTGGCAGGTCATCGACACCGTCGAGAAGATCACGGATCTGTCGGAGCTGGCGGACTCGGCCGGGTATGCGCCGTGGCTGACGCTCGAGCAGAAGGTCGAACTGCTCGAGGCGCCCGACGTCACCGCGCGGCTGGAGCTGCTCGTGGAGTGGGCGCGGGCGCACGCGGCCGAGCAGCAGGTCAACGAGAAGATCAACCACGACGTGCGGGAGGGGCTGGAGAAGACGCAGCGCGAGTTCCTCCTGCGCCAGCAGCTCGCCGCGATCCGCAAGGAGCTCGGCGAGGACGAGCCCGACGGGTCCGCCGACTACCGGGCCCGCGTCGAGGCCGCCGAGCTGCCCGAGAAGGTCAAGGAGGCGGCGCTGCGCGAGGTCGGCCGGCTCGAGCGGGCCAGCGACCAGTCGCCCGAGGCGGGCTGGATCCGCACGTGGCTCGACACGGTGCTGGAGATGCCGTGGAACGAGCGGACCGAGGACAACACGGACCTCGCCGCCGCGCGGGCGGTGCTCGACGCCGACCACGCCGGGCTGGCGGACGTGAAGGACCGGATCCTGGAGTACCTCGCCGTGCGTAACCGGCGCGCCGAGAAGAACCTGCAGGTCGTCGGCGGTCGTGGCTCCGGTGCCGTGCTGGCCCTCGCGGGCCCTCCCGGGGTCGGCAAGACCAGCCTCGGCGAGTCGGTCGCCCGGGCGCTCGGGCGCAAGTTCGTGCGGGTGTCGCTGGGCGGCGTGCGGGACGAGGCCGAGGTTCGGGGGCACCGGCGCACGTACGTCGGCGCGCTGCCGGGCCGCATCGTGCGCGCCCTGCGCGAGGCCGGCTCGATGAACCCGGTCGTGCTGCTCGACGAGGTCGACAAGCTGGCCGCCGGCTACGCCGGTGACCCGGCGGCGGCCCTGCTCGAGGTGCTCGACCCGGCGCAGAACCACACGTTCCGCGACCACTACCTCGAGGTCGACCTCGACCTGTCCGACGTGCTCTTCCTGGCCACCGCGAACGTGGTCGAGACCATCCCCGGCCCGCTGCTGGACCGTATGGAGCTGGTCGCGCTGGACGGGTACACGGAGCAGGAAAAAATCGCCATCGGCCGGGACCACCTGCTGCCCCGGCAGCTGGAGCGGGCCGGGCTGGACGCGGCGGACTTCACGATCACCGACGAGGCGCTCGGCCGCATCGCCGGGGAGCACACCCGCGAGGCCGGGGTCCGGCAGCTGGAGCGGGCCCTCGCGAAGATCCTGCGCAAGGTCGCCGTCGCGCTCGCGACCGACCCGGCGCCGGTGCGGGTCGGGGTGGACGAGGTCGCGAAGTACCTGGGGCGGGCGCGCTTCACGCCCGAGTCCGCCGAGCGCACGGCCGTGCCCGGCGTGGCGACCGGGCTCGCGGTGACCGGGGCGGGCGGCGACGTGCTGTTCATCGAGGCGACCTCGATGGAGGGCGAGCCCGGCCTGACCCTGACCGGCCAGCTCGGCGACGTGATGAAGGAGTCGGCGCACATCGCGCTGTCGTACCTGCGCTCGAACGGGCGCCGGCTCGGCATCGACCCCAACGAGCTCGCCGGGAAGCGCATCCACCTGCACGTTCCCGCGGGTGCGGTGCCCAAGGACGGCCCCAGTGCCGGCATCACGATGGTCACGGCGCTGGCGTCGCTGGCCACCGGGCGGCCGGTGCGGCCCGAGTTCGGGATGACCGGCGAGGTCACGCTCGCGGGCCGGGTCCTGCCGATCGGCGGCGTGAAGCAGAAGCTGCTCGCCGCGCACCGGGCCGGGCTGACCGAGGTCATCATCCCGAAGCGCAACGAGCCCGACCTGGACGACCTGCCCGCGGAGGTGCGCGACCAGCTGACCGTGCACGCCCTAGCCGACGTCGCCGACGTGCTCGCCCTGGCGCTGCGCCCGGCGGGTGACGTCGGCGAGGGCAGCGACGGGCCGGCGGTGCCGGAGTTCGCGCCGGCCGGCATCTGATCGACCCCGCGCCCGCGATCGGGCGCGGGGGACTGAGACCGCACTGCGGGCTCGGCGAAACGCACCTGGCGGGGTGCGGCCGGGCACCGTGGCGTGGGGGTGGATAAGGGGAGACGCGGCGCCGGACCCGAACAGGGTGCGGCGCCGCGTCGCGTCGGCCGGGTGCACGGAGACGCGCCCCGGAGCGGGATGGGCAAGGCCGGGCCCCGAGAGCCGGGTGGGTGGGCAAGAGAAACGCCCGAGATTGGGACAGGTGCGCAAAGAAACGCCCGACAGCGGGATGCGCAAGGGCCGGCCCGAGCGTGCGATGCGCAGAGAGACGTCCGGGCGCGGGGTGGGTGCGCAAGGAGACGCCCGAGCGCGAGGCGGGTACGCAAAGAGACGCCGAGGCGGGTACGCAAAGAGACGCCGAGGCGGGTACGCAAAGAGACGCCGAGGTGGGTACGCGAAAAGAGCGGCCCGAAAGCGCAAGGCCGTGGAGAGGTCGCCTTCGGTACCGTGGCGCCGTGACGCTCTCGTTGACCTGGGACTCCGTGCTCGCGTGGCGGTGCCGCCGGCAGTGGCTCCACCGGCCCGCCGAGGCCGCCGACCCGGTCGCCGTGGTCGAGCGGCTGGCCGGGGTACAGGCGCAGGTCACGTCGGCCGCGGAGCAGGCCGTCGCGGCCCGGCAGGCCGAGCCCGACCCGGCGTCGGTGCGGGCGGCCGTCGCGGCGAAGCGGCTCGTCAAGACGTGGGCGGCGCGCGGGACCCTGCACCTGCTCGAGGCGCGCCAGGCCCCCGCGCACCTGGCGTTGCTCGCGGCCGCGCGCACGTGGGAGAAGGGGGCGTGGCAGAAGACGTTCGTGACCGTGGCGCAGCTGGAGCGGATGGCCGCGGCCGCGTACGAGGCGCTCGACGGCCGGGTGCTCACCCGCGAACAGCTGACGGCGGCGATCGTCGAGCACGCCGGCGACCCGTCGCTCGCCGCGCACATCGGGTCGGGCTGGGGCGCGGTGCTCAAGCCGCTCGCGTGGCAGGGGCTGCTCGTCTACGGGCCGAACAGCGACGACGAGAACCGGGTGACCTTCACGCGGCCGGACACCTTCGTGCCGGGCTGGACGGGGCTGCCCGATCCGGGCGCGGCGGCGCGGGTGGTGGTGCCGGCGTACCTCGGGGCGTACGGGCCGGCCTCGCCCGCGACGTTCGACCAGTGGCTGTGCCGCGGGGCGTCGAAGAAGGCGGCGCTGCGGCAGTGGTTCCGGGACCTGCTCGACGACGGGGTGATCGCCGAGGTCGAGGTCGAGGGGGAGCGGCTCTTCGCCCGCGCCGACGATCTCGGGTCGCTCGCCGATGTCGCGGACTTCGCGGAGGTACGGCTGCTGCCCGCCTTCGACCAGTTCGTCCTCGGCCCCGGTACCGCCGACGCCCGGGTGGTGCCGCCGGAGCGACGGGCCGAGGTCAGCCGCGCGGCCGGGTGGATCTCGCCGGTCGTCGCCTTCCGCGGCCGGGTCGCGGGCGTCTGGGACGGCGACGGGGTGACCCTGTTCGACGACGGCGTCCCGGCGGCGGGCATCGCGGCGGAGCGACGCCGCATCGCCGCCAGGTAGAGCTACTTGAGCAGGGCGCGCGCCTTCTCGGGGTCCTGCTCGCCCAGCGCCGACGACGGGCACTCCGCGGCCAGCGGGCAGGCGCCGCACGCCGGCTTGCGCGAGTGGCAGGTGCGCCGGCCGTGCAGGATCAGCAGCTGGTTGACCGCGACCCAGTCCTTCTTGTCGTACCGGGCCTGGATCGCCGCCTCGGCCGCGGCCACGTCCTTCTCCGGCGCCCAGCCCAGGCGGTGGGCGACCCGGCCCACGTGCGTGTCGACCGAGATCGCGGGGACGCCGAACGCGTTGCCCAGGACCATGTTCGCGGTCTTGCGCCCGACCCACGGCAGCGCGACGAGCTCGTCGAGGCTCTCGGGCACCTCGCCGTCGTGGCGTTCGACCAGGACCGCGGCGAGCTTGATGACGTTGCGGGTCTTCTGCCGGTAGTACCCGACCGGCACGAGGATCTGCTCCATCTCCTCCTGCTCGGCGGCGGCCAGGTCGGCGGCGGCCGGGTAGCGCTCGAACAGCACGGGCGTCACCGCGTTGACGCGCTCGTCCAGGGTCTGGGCGGCCAGGGTCGCCGCGACCAGCAGCTGCAGCGGCGAGGCGAAGTCGAGCTCGAGGCGGTGGTCGGGGTAGCGGGCGAGCAGGAGCTTGAGGATCCGCCGCGCCCGCCGGGTCTCCGCGATGGGCAGGGCCGTGGTCGCCGAAGTCACCGTCGAAGCCTACTGCGTGAACGCCGGTGGGGACGGCCCCGAAGGAACCGTCCCCACCGTTGGTGGTAAAGGTCAGATGAGCCCGAGGCGCTCGACCGCCTGACGCTCCTCCTCCAGCTCCGCCACCGACGCGTCGATGCGGGCGCGGGAGAACGCGTCGATGTCCAGGCCCTGGACGATCTCCCACCGGCCGCCCGAGGAGGTGACCGGGAAGGAGGAGATCAGGCCGGCGGGTACGCCGTAGGAGCCGTCGGACACGATCGCGGCCGAGGTCCAGTCGCCCGCGGCGGTGCCGTTGACCCAGTCGTGGACGTGGTCGATCGCGGCCGAGGCGGCCGACGCGGCCGAGGAGGCGCCGCGGACCTCGATGATCTCGGCGCCGCGCTTGGCCACGCGCGGGATGAACTCGTTCTCCAGCCACTGCTGGTCGCCGACCGTCTCGGCGGCGTTGCGGCCGGAGACCTCGGCGTGGAAGAGGTCCGGGTACTGCGTGGCGGAGTGGTTGCCCCAGATGGTGACCTTGCGGATCTCCGTGACCGGCACGGAGAGCTTGCGGGACAGCTGGGAGATCGCGCGGTTGTGGTCGAGGCGGGTCATCGCGGTGAAGCGCTCGCCCGGCACGTCCGGGGCGTGGCGCTGGGCGATGAGGGCGTTGGTGTTGGCCGGGTTGCCCACGACGAGGACCTTGATGTCGTCGGCCGCGCCCGCGTTGATCGCCTCGCCCTGCGGCTTGAAGATGCCGCCGTTGGCCTCGAGCAGGTCGCCGCGCTCCATGCCCTTCGTGCGCGGGCGGGCGCCGACGAGCAGGGCCACGTTGGTGCCGGAGAAGGCGCCCTTCGGGTCGTCGAACACGTCGACGCCGGCGAGCAGCGGGAACGCGCCGTCCTCCAGCTCCAGGGCCGTGCCCTCGGCGGCGCGCACGGCCTGCGGGATCTCCAGCAGCCGCAGCTTGACCCGCGTGTTCGCGCCGAGCAGCTGCCCGGAGGCGATGCGGAACAGCAGCGCGTAGCCGATCTGGCCGGCCGCGCCGGTCACGGTGACGTTGACGGACGAGTCGCTCATGAGAAGTCTCCTGGCAGCAACGGCGGGTGTGCTTCTGCCCTCAAACTATCCTTGTCGCCGAATGGCCGTTCACCTTCCGGCCACTCCGTGTGGCTTACGGCACTCGATCAGGTACCGCGTCGTCGTCGCGCTGAACGAACCCTCCCGCCCGATCACCTCGTGCATCTCCTCCAGGCGGCGGCGGTACCCCGCGATGGTGAAGCCCGGCACGATCCAGATCACCTTGCGCAGGTACACCGCGACCGCCGCCACGTCGAGGAACTCCAGGCGCAGCGTCGCCTCGCGGACGTCGACGACCTCGAGGCCGGCCGCGGCCGCCCCGGCGCGGGCCCGGGCCACGCTGCGCCCGTCGCCGACCGGCTGCGGGCCCATCATGAAGTCGGTGACCCGCGCCGCGGTACCGACGCCGACGTGCTGGGCGAGGTACGTGCCGCCCGGGGCCAGCACCCGCCCGATCTCCGGCCAGCCGACGACGGTCGGGTGCCGGCTGCTCACCAGGTCGAAGGCGCCGTCGGCGAAGGGCAGCGGCGCGTCGTCGGCGACCAGTTCGACCTGTGCCCCGAAGGGCGCGAGGGCGGCGCGGGCGAGGGCGGCGTTGGGCGGCCACGACTCGGTCGCCGCCACCGCGGAAGGGCAGGCGGCGACGGTACCCGCTGAAGAGAGGGCCTCGCGGAAGACCTCACCGCCACCGGTCTGCACGTCCAGGGCGGCCGCGGCGGTGCGCAGGCGCTCGCCGAGGAGCCGCGCGTAGCCCCACGGCGGCCGCTCCTCGGTGGCGCGCCCGTCGAACCACGCGAAGTCCCACCCGTCGACCGGCGCCGCTTCCGCCTCGTCGAGCAGGTCAGCAAGGTTGTTCATGGTTGTACCCTCCGTTGCCGGGGCATCACCCAGGCATGACGATCATTCCGCAGAACGCGCCGCTGTGGCTCGCCACCACGGCCGAGAACGAGATCCACGCCGGCCGGGTGATCGGCTGGCAGACCGAGCACGTACAGCCGGTGCCGCTGGTGGCGTGGACGGACGAGACCGGTCAGCTGTCCCGGGTCGGGCACCCGGTCAGCCCCGTGGTGCGGCTGGGCGACACCCGCGGCGAGGCGATCGAGTCTGCCCACCGGGAGTCCCGGCTCGCAACGCTATAAAGCGGTCCTGATCGAGGTCTGAACACCTAGGTTCCTAGGATGCTAAAGGCACTGTGCGCCCCTGTGGAAATTTGTTCTGCGGCAAAGAGGTGTCCGCGTTCGCCCGGGTGAGCCGTGGGCGGTACCGTCCTCTCCGAATCACGAAACGACGTTTGGGGAGTGGACCGGTGAAGGTGAACGCCGAGGCGAGGCAGCGGCTCAGTGCGCTCCTGCGGGCGCGCGAGAACGACGTCCTGCAGCGCTGGGCGGAGATCGCGGCCCGGTCGCTGCGGGGCCGGCTCACCGAGGCCGAGCTGGTCCGGCAGGTCCGTGAGGTGTACGTCGCGCTGATGGGCATGCTCGAGGGCGCGGGCGACGGCGAGCTCGCCGGGGCCGGCTCCAGCGAGTCCCGGGCGGCGCTCGGGGAGCTCTCGCGGTCGTGGGCGCGGCAGGGCTTCACCCCGACCGAGACGGCGAACCTGGTGTTCACCATCAAGGAGGTCATGCTCGACCTGTCGGAGTCCGGCGAGACCGACCAGGTGCCGGCCGACTTCCTGGTGCTGTCGCTGCTCGTGGACGAGATGGGCCTGTACACGTTCGACACCTACACCAAGGCCCGCGAGTCCATCATCGCGGACCAGACCGAGCAGCTGCTGGAGCTCTCCACGCCGGTGGTGAAGCTGTGGGACGGCGTGGTGGCGGTACCGCTGGTCGGCACCCTGGACTCGGCCCGCGCCCAGGTCGTCATGGAGAAGCTGCTGCAGACGCTCGTCGACACCGGATCGGCCTACGCGATCGTCGACATCACCGGGGTGCCGGCGGTGGACACCCAGGTCGCGCAGCACATCCTCAAGACCGTGGTGGCGGCGCGGCTCATGGGCGCGGAGTGCATCATCTCGGGCATCCGGCCGCAGATCGCCCAGACGGTGGTCGCGCTGGGCATCGAGTTCGGTGACATCGCGACCAAGGCGAGCCTCGCCGACGCGCTCGTGCACGCGCTGCGGGCCAGCGGTGTGGAGTTCAGCAAGCGGAACCGGTCGCTCTGATGGACCGGGTGCCCGTTCTGAAGATCGGCGACATCCTGCTCGTGTCGATCCAGATCGATCTCGACGACCAGACCGCCCTGCAGCTGCAGGAGGACCTGTCGGACCGGATCGTGGAGACGGGCGCGCACGGCGTGGTGATCGACATCTCGGCGCTGGAGATCGTCGACTCGTTCATCGGCCGGATGCTGTCGACGATCGCGGCGGTGTCGCGGGTGCTCGACGCGGAGACGGTCGTGGTCGGGATGCGGCCGGCGGTCGCGATCACGCTGGTGGAGCTGGGCCTGTCGCTCAACGGCGTGCGGACCGCGCTCAACGTCGACAAGGCCCTGGGGATCCTGGCCGCGGCCCGGCGCATCCGGGGCGTCGGCTTGCTCGCCGCGGCCGAGGACGACGGTGCCTGACTTCACGCCCGGGCAGGAGCCGCTGCGGCTGGACATCGGCGACGACAAGGACGTCGTGCGGGTCCGCCAGGCGGTGCGTGTCGCGGCGGTCGAGGCCAAGCTGCCGCTGGTGGACCAGACGAAGCTGGTGACCGCGGCCAGCGAGCTCGCGCGCAACACGCTCATCCACGGCGGGGGCGGGTTCGCGACGATCGCCGGGGTGCACAACGGCCGGCGGGCCGGGGTGCGGGCCGAGTTCGTCGACACCGGGCCGGGGATCGCCGACCTGGGGCTGGCGTTCACGGACGGGTACACCACCGGCAGCGGGCTGGGCCTGGGCCTGTCGGGCTCGCGGCGCCTGGTCGACGAGTTCGAGATCGACTCCACGCCCGGCAGCGGCACGCGAATCTCGGTGACGAAGTGGGCTCGGTGACGGTACCGCCGACGGTTGAGGAACTTGGCTGGCTCGCGGTCGACGAGCCGGGGGCGGCGGGGATCGCCCGCAGGGTCGCGGTCGACTGCGCCCACCGGCTCGGGTTCAGCGAGCAGCGGGCCGGCGAGGTGGCGATCGTCGCCGCCGAGCTGGCGTCCAACCTGCACCGGCACGCCGACGGGGGCGCGCTGTCGGTGCGGTGCCTGCGCCGCGGGACCACGGGCGGGGTCGAGCTCGTCGCGGTCGACGCGGGGCCGGGCATGCGGGACCTGCCGTTCAGCTCGGTGGACGGCCATTCGACCGCCGGTACCCTCGGCATCGGCCTCGGCGCGGTCCGGCGGCTGTCGGACCGGGCGGCCGGCTACTCGCTGCCGGGGCGGGGCACGGTGCTCATCGCGCAGCTGTGGCCCGGGGACCGGCGGCGGGCGGAGCCGTCGCGGGTGGCGGGGCTGTCCCGGCCGATCACCGGGGAGAAGGTGTGCGGGGACCGGTACGCGGCCCGCCGCTCGAACGCCGGGGCGCTGCTGGTGCTGGTCGCGGACGGGCTCGGGCACGGGACGCTGGCCGCGGCGGCCGCGGCGGCGGTCACCGACGGGTTCCTGGCCTCGGAGGTCGAGGCGCCGGGGGCGATCCTGGAGCAGCTGCACCGCACGGTGTCGCACACGCGCGGGGCGGCGGTGTCGGTGGCCCGGATCGCCGGCGGGTCGGTGGTGTTCGCGGGGCTGGGCAATGTCGCGGGGACGATCGCGTTTCCGGACGGGGACCGGCGGGGCATGGTGAGCATGCCGGGCATCGTGGGGCATCAGGCCCGTACGGTCCGGGAGTTCAGCTACGAACTGCCGCCGGAGGGGATCGTGGTGCTGCACTCCGACGGGGTGTCGGACCGGTGGAGCCTGCGCGACTACCCCGGGCTGGTGCGGCAGGAGCCGCTGCTGGTCGCGGCGACGCTGCTGCGCGACGCCGGGGTGCGCCGCGACGACGCGTGCGTGGCCGTGGCCCTGGGCGGGGAACCGGCGTGACCGGCGTGGCCGGCGCGCGTGGCCCGGAGGTGCCGGCGTGACCGGGGAGCCGGTGCCGGTGCTGCGGATGCTGCTCCGTGAGGAGCACGACGTGTTCGTGCTGCGCCAGCGGGGCCGGGAGGTGGCGGCGGCACTGGGCATGGAGCAGCAGGACCAGGTGCGGGTGGCCACCGCCCTGAGCGAGGTCGGCCGGGAGGTCCCCCGCGCCGAGGTGACGTTCGCGGCGGCCACGGAGCCGTATCCCCACCTCGTCATTGTTCTTTCGTCAGCGGCCGTGGGTAACCACATGCTCGAGGGAGTCCGGGCGGCCGGGCGGCTGATGGATGAGGTGCGGGTGGAGGACGAACGGATCGTGCTGACGCGGCGGCTGCCCGCGCAGGTCGACCCGGAGCGGCTCGAACAGGCGCGCGAGGAGCTCGCCGCGAGCATGCCCACGACGGCGCTGGACGAGCTGAGCGTGCAGAACCGGCAGCTGGTCACGGCGCTGGAGCAGGTGCAGGCGCACCGGGACGAGCTGCTGCAGCTCAACGCCGAGCTGGAGGAGACGAACAAGGGCGTCATGGCCCTGTACACGCAGCTGTCGGAGGAGCTCGAGCAGACCAACCAGGGCGTGGTCGCGCTGTACGCGGAGCTGGACGAGCGCTCGGCGCAGCTGCGGGACGCCAACGAGGCCAAGAGCCGGTTCCTGGCCAACGTGTCGCATGAGCTGCGGGCGCCGGTGACGGCGATCATCGGGCTGACCCGGCTGCTGCTGGACCCGCGCTCGGAGTCGCTGACCTCGGAGCAGACCCACCAGCTGGAGCTGGTGCAGGGCTCGGCGGCGGATCTGCTGGCCCGGGTCAACGACCTGCTGGACCTGGCCAAGGCCGAGTCGGGGCGGATCGAGCCGAACTGGGGCCCGGTCGACCTGGCGGCGGTGTTCGGGCAGCTGCGCGGGACGCTGCGGCCGCTGGCCCGCCCCGAGGTGGAGCTGGCCGTCGACGAGCCGCCGGCGGCGGGCCTGGTCAGCGACGAGCTGCTGCTGACCCAGATTCTGCGCAACCTGCTCACCAACGCGCTGAAGTTCACCGACCGGGGCACGGTCGGGATGGGGGCGTGGGTCGACGGGGAGCGGCTGTACATCGCGGTGGCCGACACCGGCACCGGGATCCCGTTCGCGGAGCAGTCCCGGGTGTTCGAGGAGTTCCACCAGGTGCGCGGGGCGCTGCAGACCGGCGGGACCGGGCTCGGGCTGCCGTACGCGCGGCGGCTGGCCACGCTGCTGGGCGGGGCGCTGACGATGGTGAGCGAGCCGGGGGAGGGCAGCACGTTCACGCTGTCGCTGCCGCTGCGCCCGGCGGTGCCCGCGGACGGCCACGACGGGGAGGGGCCGCTGCCGCACGTGGACCGGGCGCTGGTGGTCGACGACGACCCGGCCGCCCGGCACCTGCTGCGCCAGCTGCTGGCCGGCATCGCCGACCAGGTCAGCGAGGCCGCGGACGTGCGCTCGGGGCTGGCGATCGCGGTCCGGGAGCGGCCGTCGGTGATCTTCCTGGATCTGCGGATGCCCGGCGGGGACGGCACGCTGCTGCTGGCGGACCTGGCCGCGCTGCCGGAGGTGGCCGGGATTCCGGTGTTCGTGGTGACCGCGGCGGACCTGTCCGGCTTCGGGCCGCACGAGCTGGCGCACGCCCGTTCGGTGGTGACCAAGGAGGATCTGACCCGCCGGACCGTCGTCGACCTCGTCGCGGGGCTGGGCTCGTGACCCCCATCCCGGCGGCCGACATCCTGGTGGTCGACGACAGCCCGTCGAAGCGGTACGTCATCACCAGCTGGCTGCGGCGCGAAGGCCACCGGGTGGTCGAGGCGGCGACCGGCGAGGAGGCCCTGGCGCTGCTGCACGACGGGGCGTCGGGGACCGAGCTGGTGGTGCTCGACGTGCGCCTGCCCGACATCGACGGGTTCGAGGTCGCGGAGCGGATCAAGGAGGACCCGCGCACGGCGGCGGTGCCGGTCATCCACATCTCGGCGACGGCGGTGCACGCCGTGGACCGCACCCAGGGGCTGATGCGGGGCGCGGACGCCTATCTGGCCGAGCCGATCGACCCCGACGAGCTGCTGGCGACGGTGGGGGCGCTGCTGCGGTACTCCCGCGCCCGCCAGCGGGCCGAGCGGCTCGCGGAGCGGCTGACCCGGCTGGTGGAGACGACGGCGGCGATCAACGCGGCCACGACCCTGCCGGAGCTGCTGCGCCTGGCCGCGGTCGGCGCGTCGCGGGTCTTCGGCAGCGCGGCGGCCGTCGCCGCGGCCTCGCCCGAGACCGGGGCGCTCGCGGTGCAGGTGGACGCGGTCGGGGCGGTGCCGGTGGTGCGGGGGGCCTACCGGGAGCACTTCGACGCCGACCCGCTGGGCGGGGCGGCCGGGGCGGAGCTGTTCGGGCAGGACGAGGGGCCGTGGTGGGACGGGCCGGTGTTCCGGGTCGTGGCGCGGGCCAAGGTGGGGCGGGAGCCGCTGCACATCGCGGTGCCGGCGAGCGGGTTCACCGACGACGACCACGACGTGCTGCGCCAGCTCGGCCAGGCGATCTCGCTGGCGGTGGAGGCGCTGCGCTCCTACGACGAGGAGCGGCGTACGGCGCTGACGCTGCAGCAGAGCATGCTGCCGGCGTCGCTGCCGCCGGTGCCGGGCTACGACATCGCGGTGCGGTACCGCCCGGCGAGCGACCACGCGTACGTGGGCGGCGACTTCTACGAGATCGTGGCCGTGGAGGGGCACATCGTGGCGGCGATCGGCGACGTGGCCGGGCACTCGCTGCGCGCGGCGACGATCATGGCGGAGGTGCGGCACGCGCTGCGGGCGTACCTGGCCGAGGACCATGCGCCGGGGCCGACGCTGGAGCGGCTGAACCGGATGATGCTGCGGTTCCTGCCGGAGGAGATCGTGACGATGTGCCTGTTGCGCATCGAGCTCGCGTCGGGGGAGATCCGGATGGCCAACGCCGGGCACCCGCCGCCGCTGCGGGTCGCCGGCGGGCGGGCGACGCCGGTGGAGGGCCGGGTGGCGTTGCTGGGCGTGCCGACCGTCCACGACGCCGAGACGGTGTTCACCCTGGACCCGGGCGAGTCGCTGGTGCTGGTGACCGACGGGCTGATCGAGCGGCGCGGGTCGTCGTTCAACGAGGGCCTGGAGCGGCTGCAGGCGGCGCTGGCGGCGGATCTGGGCGCGGACGGCGGCGACGGCAACCTCGAGGCGGTCTGCGACCGGCTGCTGCTGGGCCTGGGTGACGAGTCCGACGACGACCAGGCGATGCTGGTGATCCGGCGGGGGATTTCTGCCTGAACCGGTTGCGCCGGGCCGCCGGCGCGGGGACGTTCGGGGGAGACGCATCCAACGGGGGTATGACATGGCCGTCTGTGTGACGTGCGGAAACGACTACTACATGGCGTTCGAGGTGCGCACCGTCGGGGGCGGGACGTACACGTTCGACTCCTTCGAGTGCGCGATCCAGAAGCTGGCGCCGGTGTGCGAGCACTGCGGGACCCGGATCGTGGGCCACGGCGCGGAGGTGTCCGGGCGGTTCTACTGCTGCGCCCATTGCGCCCGTACCGCTGACGCGCCGATCGGTTTCGAGGTGCGCGACGCGGTGGGAGCGTACCCGGGCTGAGCCCGTTCCCCCGGTGATCATCGCACTTCCCCGCCATGATTGGGTTACGCAGGCATTGTGGAGCCCCCGCGCGCGTGAGGAGCAGCTGTGGTCGTCCTGGGAATCGACATTGGCGGATCTGGCATCAAGGGGGCCCCGGTCGACCTGGCCACCGGGGCGTTCACGAGCGACCGGGTCCGCATCGAGACGCCGCAGCCGGCCGACGTGGCCAGCGTGGTGAAGACCGTGGTGGCCGTGGCCGGCTCCTTCGACGCCGCGCAGAGCATCGGGATCACCTTTCCGGCGGTGGTGCAGCACGGGGTCACCAAGACCGCGGCGAACGTGGACCAGTCGTGGGTCGACGCGCCCGCCGAGCGGCTGTTCTCCGAGGCCCTCGGCCGGCCGGTGACGGTGCTGAACGACGCCGACGCGGCCGGGGTGGCGGAGCTGGAGTACGGGGCGGGCCGGGGCGTGCCCGGGCTCGTCGTGATGGTCACGTTCGGCACCGGGATCGGCACGGCGCTGTTCATCGACGGCAAGCTGGTCCCGAACACCGAGTTCGGGCACCTGCAGATGAGCGGGCTGCACCTGCACGGCGGCGACGCGGAGGACTACGCGTCGGACCGCATCCGGGAGGCGGAGGAGCTCGCGTGGCCGCACTGGGCCGAGCGGGTCCAGACGTACCTGCGGCACCTGCACGCCCTGCTGTGGCCGGACCTCATCATCGTCGGCGGTGGCGTGAGCAAGAAGGCGGACCGGTGGCTGCACCTCGTCGACGTGCCGACGAAGGTGGTCCCGGCGACCCTGCAGAACAACGCGGGGATCGCGGGCGCGGCGCTACTGGCCGCCCGCAACGCCGGCGTCGCCTGAGCTGCGGTCCGCCCGCACGGCGCCGGTGGTGGCGGTTGCCTCCCGGACGGCCAGGGTCGCCGCAGCGACGCTGCCGGCGCTGAGGATGGCGAGGGTGCACCAGCGCCAGGTGGCCTCCCAGGGGCCGCGGTCGTGGTCGACGGTGGTGCGCAGCAGCGGTTCGCCGTCGCGGCGCACCCAGCCCGCGACGAGCTCGCCCGGCCGTTCGGGCAGCTCCGCGGCGACCTCGGCGAGGCCGTAGCGGCCGTCGTCGGAGAGGAACGGGCCGGTGGTGTGCCAGGTGCCGTCGCGCCGCTCGGTGTGCCGGACGGTCATCGTGCCGTGCAGGCCGTCGGCGTACGCGGCCTCGTTGAGCTGGTGGCGCCAGGCGAGGAAGAACGGCGCGGTGAGCGCGGCGGTGACGAGCAGCCCGGCGGCAAGGACCAGGACGCCGGTGAGCAGGCCGGCCAGTCCGGCCCTGGCGGCGTACACCAGGCCCCGCACGCATGCATGGTAGTCGCTACTTCTGGTTCAGGATGTCGTAGCTGGTGGCCGGGGTAATGGGTAGTATATCGGGTGATTCTGGGCATCTGGCCGATTTCCGGCCGGGTGCGCGGGTGAGGCACCATTGCGGGCATGGGGGACTCGCCCGCGCCGCTGCGTGCCGGTGACCCGGCGTCGGTCGGGTCGTACCGGCTGCGCGGGCTGCTGGGCGTCGGCGGGATGGGCACCGTGTACCTGGCCGAGGGGCCCGACGGCCGGAAGGTCGCGCTCAAGGTCATCAACGCGGCGTTCTACCACGACCCGATGTTCCGGCACCGGTTCGCGGCCGAGGCCGCCGCGGCGTCGCGGGTCGCCGGCTTCTGCACGGCGCGGGTCCTCGACGTGGCCCTCGACGGGGCCGTGCCGCACCTGGTGACCGAGTACGTCGCGGGGCCGTCGCTGCACGACTACGCCACCGCCCACGGGCCCCTCGCCGGGCAGGTCGAGGCGGTCGCGGTCGGGGTGGTGGCGGCGCTGACCGCGATCCACGCCGTCGGGCTCGTGCACGCCGACCTGAGCCCGCGCAACGTGCTGCTCTCGCCGTTCGGGCCGAAGGTCATCGACTTCGGGGTGGCGCGGCTGCTCGGGCAGACCGCCGCGCACGGGCCCGCCTTCGGCACCCCCGGCTGGCTGGCCCCGGAGCAGGTGCGCGGATGGCCACCGTCGCAGGCCTCCGATGTGTACGCGTGGGGCCTGCTCGTCGCCTGGGCCGGGACCGGGCGCATGCCCGTGGGCGCCGACCCCGGCGCCGAGCCGGACCTCGCCGGGCTCGACGCGGGCCTGGCCAAGGTGGTTCGGCAGGCCCTCAAGGCCGATCCCGCCGCGCGCCCCACGGCGCGGCAGGTGCTGCTCGCGCTCGTCGGGCAGGACGACCCGGCCGCGGCGCAGGTGGCCGCGACCGTACGCGCGTCCGGCGCGGCGCGGCCCCGGCCGTCGTCGCGGACGGCCACGTTCGCCAAGGGCGCCGCGGCGGTGTCGCCGCCGACGAAGCCGGTCCCGGCGGCGCCGGGCGGCTCCGCGGCGCCGGGCGGCTCGGGGACCCGGCTCGACCCGGCCGGTGGGCGCTGGTCGCCGCCGCTGCCGCCGCCCCCTCCGCCGCCGCGCCGGCGGCCGCGCCGGGCCGGGCGCGGCATCGGCGCCGTGGTCGCGCTCGTGGCCCTGCTCGCGTGCCTGCTCGGCGGGCTGAAGCTGGCCGAGTCGGCGGGCAAGGGCGGCGGGGCGGACGCCCAGCCGGGGCAGCCGGCGAAGTCGCCGACGCCCTCGCCGACGCCGAAGCGCTCCCCGGTCGCCTCCGACGGCAAGATGCGCTTCACCCTGGCGAAGTTCGAGTGCGGCAAGAAGGAGCTCGGGGACTGGCCGCTGACCCGCAAGCCCGCCGGGCAGTACTGCCTGGCCGCGCTCAAGGTGGAGAACACCAGCGACAGCAAGGGCCGGATCTGGGTCGGCAACCAGAAGCTGCGCGACGGCGACGGCAAGGAGTACGGGCCTGACGAGTTCTCGTGGGTGTACTACGAGCCGTCGCGGCCGCTGTTCGGCGAGATCGCGCCCGGCGACGCGGTGACCGGCACGCTCGTCTTCGACGTGCCCGACGGGGTCACGTTCACGGAGCTGCGGGTCAAGTCGGGGCTCGTGGGCGGCGACAGCAGCGCGATCAAACTCCGCTGAGAACGTGAGAGCGCTCCATGGGAGCGGTTCCGAGCGGGCGGTGCCGGGATTGCCGTGCGCCCGCGTTCGCATCGACGGTGGTCCCGAGCAAACACCATGAGCAGCCGCTTGGCAAGGGTTGCCGGCTCGTGAACTTTCGTTACCAGCGTGTTATTGACACCACAGTCCGCAATCGGATTTAGTGTGCCGGAACCGGTTGCGGAACCGGTTCCAGAACACGCTCTCTTGCCAGAAAGCGCTCTCACCGGAAGGATCGCGGCGTGCCGATCACCATCGCCGATGTCGCGGCGCGGGCGGGGGTCAGCAAGACCACCGTCTCGCGGGTGCTCAACGGCAAAGGAGAGGTCGACGAGGCGACCGCGGCACGGGTACGCACGGTCATCGACGAGCTGGGCTACGTGCCCAGCGCGCGGGCGGTCAACCTGGCCCGGGGTCACACCCGGGTGATCGGGATGCTCGTCCCGTCGCTGACGTGGCCGTGGATGGGTGAGGTCGTGCAGGGCGCGGTCGACGTCGTGGAGTCGGAGGGGTACGGGTTGCTGCTGTTCACGTGCAACCGCGGCGCCGAGTCCATGCGGCAGTTCTCCGCCCAGGTGTCCGGCAAGTCCTTCGACGGGCTGCTGGCCATCGAGCCCGAGGGCACCCTGGACTACCTCGCCGACCTGTACGCGGGCGGCCTGCCGGTGGTCCTCATCGACGACCGCGGCGACAAGCCGCTCATGCCGTCGGTGGCCACCACCAACCGGGCCGGCGGCTCGCTCGCCGCCCGGCACCTCGTCGAGATCGGCCGGCGGCGCCCCCTCGTCATCACCGGCTCCGAGAAGTTCGGCTGCACGCAGGACCGCCTCGGCGGCTTCGCCGACGTCTTCGCCGCGGCCGGCGCCCCGATCGACCCCCGCCTCGTCGTGGAGGGGGACTTCACCTACGAGTGCGGCATGGTGTCGATCCAGCGGGCCCTCGCCGAGGGCCTCGAGTTCGACGCCGTGTTCGCGCACAACGACCTGTCGGCCTCCGGCGCCCTCCAGGCGCTGCGGATGGCCGGCAAGGCCGTGCCGCAGGACGTCGCCCTGGTCGGCTTCGACGACATCCTGCACGCGGCCCACACCGAGCCGCCGCTGACCACCGTCCGCCAGCCCATGCGCCAGATGGGCGAGATGGCGGCCCGGCGGCTCATCGCGCATTTCGACGGCACGCCGTTGACGGCCGAGCCGAACATCCTGTCCACCACGCTCGTCGTGCGCGGGTCCACCGTCGCGGCGCAGCCCGAGCGCACCACCTGACGCCTCAAAGCACCACGGGCGGCACCGCACCTCGAGGCGCCGTCGAGATACCCCGAATGTAACTGTCCGCCCCACCTGTCGATCCAGGTACCAAAGGAGACACCCCCGTGTTGACCAGACGCTCCGTACTGCTCGGCATGGCCGGTCTGCTGGCCACGTCGACCGCCTTGGCCGCGTGCGGCGATTCGCCGAACGACCCGAACAAGGGCAGTGGCGCCAAGACCACGGTCCTGACCGTCGGCATGCCGAACGGCCCGCTGACCGAGAACGAGAACCCGTTCCTGACCACCTCGGCCGGGGCCAAGGACGGCTACCGCTGGGTGATCTACGAGCCGCTCATGATGTGGAACCCGGTCAAGCCGGCGGACCCGATGAAGCCGTGGCTGGCCACCAAGGCCGAGTGGAACAAGGACTACACCTCGGTCAAGGTGAACATCCGCGACAACGCCACCTGGTCCGACGGCGAGAAGGTCACCGCCGACGACGTCGCGTTCACCTACAAGCTGGTGCGTGACAACGAGGCGCTCAACGGCGGCGGTGTGGCGATCGCGGACGCGGTCGCGAGCGGTGCCGACGTGACCATCACGTTCAAGCAGTCGCAGTACGTCAGCCAGCAGAAGGCGATCGCCCAGATCCCGATCGTGCCCAAGCACGTCTGGGAGAAGGTGGCCGACCCGAAGACCGAGGCCAACAAGAACCCGATCGGCTCGGGGCCGTACACGCTGAAGTCCTTCACCCCGCAGACCACGACCCTCACGGCCCGCGACAAGGGCTACTGGCAGGCGCTGCCGCAGGTCAAGGAGCTGCGCTACACGTCCTACACCGACAACAACGCGCAGACCACGGCCCTGGCCAACGGCGAGTGCGAGTGGAGCTTCGTCTTCATCCCCAACGTGAAGACCGTCTTCATCGACAAGGACGCGGCCAGCCACAAGATCTGGGCCCCGCCGGTCCTGGGCATCCACGGCCTGTACATCAACACCACCAAGGCGCCGTTCAACGACCCGAAGCTGCGCGTCGCGATGGGCATGGTCATCAACCGCGACGACATCTTCAACACCGCCGAGGCCGGCTACTTCCACCCGCTGGTCAAGAGCGTGACGGGTCTGCCGTCGCCCGCCGGTGACGCCTACATCTCCGACGAGTACAAGGGCAAGGACTACAAGGTCGACGTCGAGGGCGCCAAGGCGCTGCTCACCGGCGCCGGCTACAAGCTCGACGGCACCACGCTGAAGGACCCGTCCGGCAAGCCGGTCGCCCTGACGCTGAGCGACCCGGCCGGTTGGTCGGACTACCAGACCTCGCTGGAGATCGTGAAGGCCAACCTGGCCCAGATCGGCATCGCGGCCACGATCGACAAGGCCAACCAGGACGCCTGGTTCAAGAACATCGAGGCCGGCCAGTTCGACGCCGCGTTCCGCTGGACCGACGGTGGCTCGACCCCGTACGACATCTACCGCACGGTGATGGACGGCGACCAGCTCAAGCCGATCGGCACCGCGTCCCCGGCCGCGAACTTCGGCCGCTTCAACAGCCCGGAGGCCACGGCCGCCCTGCGCGCCTACGCCGCCGCCACCGACGACGCGGCCCGCAAGACCGCGCTCGCCACGCTGCAGAAGATCTTCGTCGAGCAGGCCCCGATGATCCCGGTCGGTGCCGACAACATCGGCGCGGCGTACAGCGCCAAGAACTGGACGGGCTGGCCGGACGACGCCAACCCGTACGGTGCCGCGCAGCCGACCCAGGCCAACGCCCTGGACGTCATCCTGCACCTCAAGCCGGCCGGCTCCTGACGACCGGATCGTACTGACACCGCTCCCCGGGCGGCCCTTGCGCGGGTCGCCCGGGGAGCGGTATCCCATGACGAGACACCCCCCGAGACAGGACCAACGGCAATGACGTTGAGCGAGAGCCCGGCGGCGCCGGTCGGCGAGGTGGTGCTTGAGGCCGAGGGCCTGACCAAGCATTTCCCCGTCCGGCGGAAGCTGAGCGACATCTTCACCGGCAAGCGGGCGGTCGTCCACGCCGTGGACGACGTGTCCCTCACCCTGCGCCGCGGCAGGGTCACCGCACTGGTCGGCGAGTCCGGCTCCGGCAAGTCCACCGTCGCCCGGCTGTTCGCGCAGCTCTACCCCCGCACCGCCGGCGACCTGCGCCTGCACGGCGAGACGACCCGGGTGCACGGCGGGCGCCGGTTCCGCGAGTACGTCAGCCGGGTGCAGCTCATCTTCCAGGACCCGTTCGGTTCCCTCAACCCGGTGCACACGGTGCGCTACCACCTGACCCGGGCGCTGAAGATCCACGGCAACGCCGGCCGGAACGCCGAGGAGCTCGAGGCGGCCCTCAACGGGCTGCTGACGCGGGTGGCGCTGACCCCGCCCGAGCGCTACATCGACAAGTTCCCGCACGAGCTGTCCGGGGGCCAGCGCCAGCGCGTCGCGATCGCCCGCGCCCTGGGCGCCGACCCGGAGGCCCTGCTCGCCGACGAGCCGGTGTCGATGCTGGACGTGTCGATCCGCCTGGGCATCCTCAACCTGCTGCGCGACCTCAAGGAGCGGCTCAACCTCGCCATCCTGTACATCACGCACGACATCGCCTCGGCGCGGTACTTCGCCGACGAGACGATGGTGATGTACGCCGGGCGCATGGTCGAGGGCGGCGACAGCGAGTCGGTCACGCAGAACCCCGCGCACCCCTACACCCGGCTGCTCATCGAGTCGGCCCCCGACCCGGACCGCATCGCCGGCATCGCCGACGCGACCGCGAAGGACCGTGGCAACGGCGAGCCGCCGAGCCTGATCCGGCCCCCGGCCGGCTGCCGGTTCCACCCGCGCTGCCCGCACGCGATGCCGCGCTGCACCGTCGACCTGCCGCCGCGCCTGGACGTCGGCGGCGAGCCCGGGCACTGGGCCGCCTGCTGGCTCTACGACGCCGACACCGTCGCCAAGGAGGGCGTCGGCTCGGCCGCCGACCCGTCCATCCCCACGCCGCCGGCGCTGCACCTGCCGGAGGAGGCACGATGAAGTTCCTGCTGCAACGCCTCGCCTTCTACCTGTTCACGGCCTGGGCCGCGATCACCATCAACTTCTTCATCCCGCGGATGATCCCCGGCGACCCGATCAGCTCGTTCCTGGCCCGCAACCAGGGCTCGGTGTCATCGGACTCGATCCACTCGCTGGAGGTGCTGTTCGGGCTCGACAAGAAGCAGAGCCTGTGGGAGCAGTACATCGACTACTGGGGCCAGCTGTTCCACGGCGACCTCGGCCTGTCGTTCACGTTCTTCCCGTCGACGGTCAGCGAGGTCATCAAGTCGAGCCTGCCGTGGACGATCGGCCTCGTCGGCGTCACCACGATCCTGAGCTTCGTGATCGGCACGACGCTCGGCATCGGCGCCGGCTGGCGGCGCGGCACCTGGATCGACGGCCTGCTGCCGGCCACGACGTTCCTGTCGTCGGTGCCGTACTTCTGGCTCGGCCTGGTCTTCATCGCCGTCTTCACCGGCAACGGCAGCTACTTCCCGTCCTCCGGCGGCTACACCCCGGGCCTGGTGCCGTACTTCGACGGGACCTTCATCGGCTCGGCCATCAACCACAGCGTCCTGCCGGCGGTCACGATTTTGCTGTCGTCGATGAGCGGCTGGATCCTCGGCATGCGCAACATGATGGTGACGGTGTCGGCCGAGGACTACATCACCGTCGCCCACGCCAAGGGCCTCTCCGAGCGGCGGGTCGCGTTCAGCTACGCCGCCCGCAACGCGCTGCTGCCCAACATCTCGGCGTTCGCGCTGTCGCTGGGCTTCATCGTCGGCGGCACCCTGCTGGTGGAGATCGTCTTCTCCTACCCGGGGGTGGGCTTCCAGCTCTTCCAGGCCGTCGGCGCGCACGACTACCCGCTGATGCAGGGCATCTTCCTGGTCATCACCATCTCGGTGCTGGTCGCCAACCTGCTCGCGGACGTGGCCTACACGCTGCTCGACCCGCGCACCCGAAAGGCCGGCTGACATGACCGTCACGCCCTCCAGCATCGAGCAGGTCATCCCCGGCCAGGGCGCCATGGCGCAGCCGGACCCCGCGGTGGCCAAGAAGGCCAAGCGCCGGCGGTTCCGCTTCATCGCCAACGGCAAGGCCGCCACCGGCCTGTTCATCCTCGGCATCTACGTGCTGTTCGCGATCATCGGCCCCTGGGTCGCGCCGTACGACCCGGACAAGATCACCTCGGACGCGGTCCAGGCGCCGTCGGCCAAGCACTGGTTCGGCACCACGCACCTCGGCCAGGACATCTTCAGCCAGATCCTGGCCGGCACGCGCAGTGTCGTGTTCGTCGGCGCGGTCGCCGGGATCGTCGCCACGGTCCTGTCGATCCTCGTCGGCGTCACCGCCGGCTACCTCGGCGGCATCGCCGACGAGATCCTCTCGGTGCTGTCCAACGTGTTCCTGGTGATCCCCGGCCTGCTGCTGGTCATCATCATCTGCACCTCGCTGCCGCACGTGAACGACCTCACCGTGGCGCTGGTGATCGGCCTGACCAGCTGGTCGTGGGGGTCACGGGTACTACGGGCCCAGACACTGTCGCTGCGCCGCCGCGACTACGTCGACGCGGCCCGGGCCACCGGCGAGAAGACCTGGCGGATCATCTTCTTCGAGATCCTGCCCAACCTGACCGCGATCATCGCCTCCGGCTTCGTCGGCACCGTCATCTTCGCGGTGCTCTCGGAGATCACGCTCGCGTTCATCGGCATCTCCTCGGTGTCGTCCTGGAACTGGGGCACCATCCTGTTCTGGGCCCAGGGCCAGCAGGCCCTCGCCCAGGGCGCCTGGTGGTGGTTCGTCCCCGCCGGCCTGGCCATCGCCATCCTCGGCACGGCGCTGAGCCTGGTGAACTTCGGCATCGACGAGTTCGTCAGCCCGCGCCTGCGCACCTCCGGCCAGGGCCCGAAGCGCACCAGCACCGGTGAGCGGGTCCGGATGCGGGTCGGCTTCACCCCCGTCGTGCGCCCCGTCGAGCCGGCCGGGAACATCGAGATGAGGGACGGAACCAAGCGATGACCCAGGTCCTCACCCGGCCGCTGCTGGAGATCAAGAACCTCAACGTCGACTACGGCCTCGGCGAAGACGCGGTCCACGCGGTCCGCGAGGTCAGCCTCACCATCCACCGCGGCGAGGTCGTCGGCCTCGCCGGGGAGAGCGGCAGCGGCAAGTCGACGCTGGCCTACGGCGTCACCCGGCTGCTGCCGCCGCCCGGCGTGGTCTCCGGCGGCACCGTCACGTACCACCCGCCGTCGGGCGACCCGTACGACGTGCTCTCCCTGTCCCACGCCGAGCTGCGCAAGTTCCGGTGGGCCGAGACATCGATCGTGTTCCAGGGCGCGATGAACTCGCTCAACCCGGTACACAAGATCGACATCCAGATGATGGACGCGATCAAGGCGCACGAGCCGAAGCTGTCGCGCACCGCCCGCCTGGACCGGGCCAAGGAGATGCTGCGGCTGGTCGGCATCGCCGAGGACCGCATGGAGGCGTACCCGCACCAGCTCTCCGGCGGCATGCGCCAGCGCGTCATGATCGGCATGGCCCTGGCCCTGCAGCCGCAGCTGGTCATCATGGACGAGCCGACGACCGCCCTCGACGTGGTCATGCAGCGGCAGATCCTCGGCCAGCTCGTCGAGCTGCGCGAGCGGCTGGGCTTCTCGGTGCTGTTCATCACCCACGACCTGTCGCTGCTGGTGGAGTTCAGCGACCGGATCGCGATCATGTACGGCGGGCGGATCGTCGAGGAGGCCCCGTCGGCCGACATCTACCGCGAGCCGCTGCACCCGTACAGCACCGGCCTGCTGCGCTCGTTCCCCGCCCTGCGCGGCGAGCGGCGCGAGCTGGCGGGCATCCCCGGCTCCCCGCCGGACCTGCGCGGCATGCCGCCGGGCTGCTCGTTCCACCCGCGCTGCCCGAAGCGGTTCGAGCCGTGCGACAAGGTGGTCCCGATCCTGGGCAAGCCCGACGACCACGTCGGAGCGGCCCGCTCGGTGGCTTGTCACCTGCACCCGGTCACCGCCGGTTAGCGGGGGACCCGCCCTACCCCATTCGCTGAACAACCCAGGAGAACCATGGACACGACCGCGACACCCCTCGATCGAGCCAACCCGATCGCCACGCTTCCGCCCTCGTTCCGCTGGGGCGTGGCGACCTCGGCCTACCAGATCGAGGGCGCGGTCGACGAGGGCGGACGCACCCGGTCCATCTGGGACACGTTCTGCGAGGTGCCCGACGCGATCGACAAGGGCGACACCGGCGAGGTGGCCTGCGACCACTACCACCGCATGCCGCAGGACGTCGCGCTCATCCGCGACCTCGGCGTCGACCTGTACCGCTTCTCCGTGGCCTGGCCGCGCGTCCAGCCGCGCGGCCGGGGCCCGGTGAACCCCGAGGGCATCGGCTTCTACGACCGGCTCACCGACGAACTGCTGGCCAACGGCGTCACCCCGTGGGTCACGCTGTACCACTGGGACCTGCCGCAGGAGCTCGAGGACGCCGGCGGCTGGCCCAACCGCGACACCGCGTACCGCTTCGCCGACTACAGCATGATGGTCTTCGACGCGCTGCAGGACCGGATCACCACCTGGACCACGCTGAACGAGCCGTGGTGCTCGGCGATGCTCGGCTACGCCTACGGCGCGCACGCCCCGGGCCGGCGGGACTTCGCCGCGAGCATGGCGGCGGTACACCACCTGCTGCTCGGCCACGGCCTGGCCACCCAGCGGATGCGGGAGGCCTCCGACGGCCGCCACGAGTTCGGCATCACGCTGAACATGGGGGTGTCGACGCCGCAGACGGACTCCGCGGCCGACCGCGACGCCGCCCGCCGCGCCGACGCGCTCGGCACCCGCATCTACCTCGACCCGCTCGTGCACGGCCGCTACCCGGCCGACCTCGTCGACGACCTGGCCCGCCGCGGCATCACCCTGCCGGTGCAGGACGGCGACCTCGAGGTCATCAAGACCCCGATCGAGGTGCTCGGCGTCAACTACTACTTCTCCGAGACGGTCTCCGGCGTCGACGAGGACGGCAACGACACCGACGTCGACGGGCTGCCGGTGAGCCGGGTCATCCCGACCGGCCGGCCGATCACGGCGATGGGCTGGGAGATCGTCCCCGAGGGCTTCACGCAGCTGCTGGTGCGGCTGTACACCGACTACCGGCTGCCGATCTTCGTGACCGAGAACGGCTCCGCGTTCGCCGACGTGCCCGACGAGACCGGCTACGTCGACGACGCCGACCGCGTCGCCTACTTCGACTCGCACATCGGCGCGGTCGCGCTGGCCCGCCAGCAGGGCGCCGACATCCGCGGGTACTTCGCGTGGTCGCTCATGGACAACTTCGAGTGGGCGTACGGCTACGACAAGCGGTTCGGCATCGTCCGCGTCGACTACGACACGCAGGAGCGCACCCCGAAGCGCTCGGCGCACTGGTACCGCGACACGATCCGGGCCCTTCGCGCCTGACATATTCCCTGGTGGCCCCGTCCTGTGCGAACATATGTTCGTGTCGGACGGGGCTACGATCCTGCACGCCGACCTCGACGCGTTCTACGCCTCCGTCGAGCAGCGTGACGACCCCCGCCTGCGCGGACGCCCGGTGATCGTCGGCGGCGGCGTGGTCCTGGCGTGCAGCTACGAGGCGAAACGGCGCGGCGTGCGCACGGCGATGGGCGGGCGGCAGGCGCGCGCGATCTGTCCGGAGGCGATCGTGGTACCGCCGCGGATGGGCGCCTACTCGCAGGCCTCCAAGGACGTCTTCGCGATCTTCCGCGACACCACCCCGGTCGTCGAGGGCCTCTCCATCGACGAGGCGTTCCTGGACGTCGGCGGGCTGTACCGCATCGCCGGCGCGCCGATGGGCATCGCCGCGCGGCTGCGGGACCGGGTCCGCGCCGAGGTCGGCCTGGCCATCACCGTCGGCGTGGCCCGCACCAAGTTCCTGGCCAAGGTGGCCAGCGGCGTCGCCAAGCCCGACGGGCTGCTGCTCGTGCCGCCCGCCGACGAGCTCACGTTCCTGCACAAGCTCCCCGTGGAACGACTGTGGGGTGTCGGTACCGTGACCGCCGCCAAACTCCACGCACACCATGTGACGACGGTCGGGCAGGTCGCCCGGCTCGGCGAGGCCACGCTGGTGTCGATGCTCGGCGGGGGCACCGGCCGGCACCTGCACGCCCTGGCCCACAACCGGGACCCGCGGCCGGTCGTGGTGGGCCGCCGGCGGCGCTCGGTCGGCGCCCAGCGGGCCCTGGGCCGCGGCCCCCATCCGGACGCGTTCCAGCAGGCCGTCCTGGCCGAGCTCGCCGACCGGGTGACCCGGCGGATGCGGGCGGCCGGGCGGGCCGGGCGCACCGTGGTGCTGCGGCTGCGCTTCGCCGACTTCACGCGCGTGACCCGCTCGCACACCCTGCCCCGGGCGACCTCGCACACCCAGACGATCCTGGACGCGGTCCTGCGCCTGCACGCCGCGGCCGTGTCCGACATCGCCAACCGCGGCCTGACCCTGGTCGGCATAGCCGTGTCGAACCTCGACGGCGACGGCTCGGCCCAGCTCGAGCTGCCGTTCGACGTGACCTCCGGCGACGAGCTGGACACGGCGATGGACAAGGTCCGCGACCGGTTCGGCTCGGCCGCCCTGACCCGGGCGTCGCTGCTGGGCCGCCGGCAAGGCCCGACGGTACCGCTGCTGCCCGACTAAGATCCCCGACCCCTGCGCCACCCCGCGCGGGCTGCTGCCGAGCGGCGCCTTCCCGCGCTGACTCTGATCCTAGTGTCCTAGGATGCCCTACGCGCGCGGCGCTCTTCGCCGGGCGAATACTGGATTGTTGGATTACCGGTAATCGTAATTGCGGTAATCCAGGGACCGGGTGGCTTGGCTTCGGCTTCGAGCCGGCCGGCGAAGCCAGGCCGGGACTGCGAGTCGCCGCAGACAACGACTCGGTCACGGCCACCGATGGGGCTCCTGCGCCAAGCGCGGCCAACCGTCCCGGCCAGCGCGACCGCGGCCGCGATTGCTACCGCGCGCCCGAGGTGACCTGCGGTTATGTCTAATCCTAGCATCCTAGGAAGCCTTAGGGGACGTGGCTACGCCACGCCTGAAAAGCAAGTACCTAGCCGCTGCGCGGCTGACTTAGGTTTTTCGGTTTCGCGGCGTCGGCTGCCTGCGGTGCCTAGGTGGCCTTGGGCGCGGTCGACTGCTGTACCTGGGACTGGCAGGCCACGACGGCGTCCAGGTGCCAGCCGAGGGCCTTGTCGGCGCGGAACGTCAGCACGGCGACGGTCTGGGCCTTGGTGTCGAAGCCGATGTCGATGCGGTCGTCGCTGTTGAAGAGGCGGCGTTTGCCCGCGACGAGGTCGGGGTTGCGGGCGTTGGCCCAGGCGTCGGCGAGGTCGTCAGGGGTGCGGGTTTCGCGGCTCGTGGGGGGTGCGGTCGCCTGGGCGCCGGCGATCTGGGTGCCGCGGGCGCAGCGCAGCTGGGCGGCTGGGTCGAAGCGGGCGGCGTCGCGGTCGCCGGCCCAGTTGGCGTACGTCAGGAGCGCCGCGGCGGCGATGGCGATGCCCAGGAGGCGGAGGGTTTTGCGGCGCACTTTCTCAGGGTGCGCCTTCCGGGGCGGGGTCGGCGGGGGTTTTGCCGCAGGTGGTGGGGGGTCAGGCGGTGTGCTCTTCCTTGCGCCACCAGTCGGCGCCGGTCTGGGGGAGGGTGTCGATCGGGTCGTAGTAGGGGTAGGTGCGGTCGAGCTGGGTTTCGTCGTCCTCGATGCTGGTGCGGTAGTTCTTGGTCCAGTAGCTGATGCCGCGTTCGCGGTCGTATTCGGTGACCATGTGGACCCAGCGTTTGCCGACGAAGGGGACGTCGCAGACGATGCGCGGGGTGGCGTAGCCGGGCAGGTAGCCCATGATGTCGTGCTGGAGTTGCTGGGCCTGCCAGACGGCGACGCGCCAGTGTTCGGCGTTGGGGATCATGTCGCACATGTAGAAGTAGTAGGGCAGGATGCCGGCTTCGCCCTGGAGGCCGAAGCAGAGGTCGAGGAGGTCTTCGGCGGTGGCGTTGACGCCGCGGAGGAGGACGCCCTGGTTGCGTACATCGCGGACGCCGACTTCGAGGGCGGTGTGGGCGGCCTTGGCGACGAGGGGGGTGAGGGATTGGGCGTGGTTGACGTGGGTGTGGATGGCGAGGTTGACGCCGCGGCGGGCAGCGGTGCGGGCGACGCGTTCGAGGCCTTCGACGACTGTGGGTTGCAGCCAGTGCTGGGGGAGTCCGGCGAGGGCTTTGGTGGCGAGGCGGATGTCGCGGATGGTGTCGATGCCGAGCAGTGACATGAGGAAGGTTTCGAGCTGGTGCCAGGGGAGGTTGGCGACGTCGCCGCCGGAGACGACGACGTCTCGGACGCCGGGGTGGGTGCGGAGGTAGTCGAGCATGGCGGTGTGGCGGTCGGCGGGTTTGGCGGCGAGTTTGAGTTTGGTGACGGTGGGGGTGTTGTTGCCGACGAGGTCCATGCGGGTGCAGTGGCCGCAGTACTGGGGGCAGGTGGGGAGGAGTTCGGCGAGGACTTTGGTGGGGTAGCGGTGGGTGAGGCCTTCGGCGACCCACATGTCGTGTTCGTGGAGGGAGTCGCGGGTGGCGTAGGGGTGTGAGGGGAAGTCGGGGTGGCGGTCGGTGGCGATGGGGAGCATGTAGCGGCGGATGGGGTCGTTGCGGAGGGTGTCGTCGGTGGGTGGGGTGTCGGGGCTCATGGTGTTGATCATTTGGGGTGGGATGAGCATCGACATGGTGGCGTGGTTGGCCTGGTCGGTGGCGAGGTCGTCGTAGAAGGCGTCGGTGACGGTGGTGCCGAGGACGGCGCGGAGCTGGGGGATGGTTTTGATGCAGTGGGCGCGTTGCCATTGGGCGCTTTCCCATTGGTCGCGGGTGATGGTGGCCCAGCCTGGGTAGCGGCGCCAGTCGGGCTCGGTGAGTGCTTGGCGCTGGTAGGCGTATGGCTGCACGGTCCCGCTCCTCAAGGTTTTGTGTCTTGATGGCAGATTATCGGGAAATTCTTCGGCAGGCGATCCCTGTTGCGGAAGGTTTATTGGCTGGCGCCTGACCGGGCGAGTTTGTGATCTTGCGACCCGACGGGGCATGCAGCGTCATGCATACGGTTCGGGGCGACGCGATGATGACCGTGCCGCTGGTCGTGCTCCTGGCGTGGTGGCTGTTCGCGGTGAGTATCAGGCTGCCGTCCGCGCTGGATCTGCGCGGCACGTCCACGATCGCCGGCCGGGTCGGTGAGCCGGCGGAGACGATGCTGTCGGCGTTGCAGTCCGAGCGGCAGCTGACGGGGCGTATCTGGCGTCGGGGCGTAAGAGCGGCCAGGCGCAGGTGGTGCAGGCGCGGCACTGGATGGGCGGGTGCCGCTGTTGTTGTGTGATGCCCGGGATCGGGAGTCGTCGAAGGCGGTGTTGATCGGGCTGGTGGAGCATGTCCTCATCCTGGCCCGGTCTTGAAAAATATCCTGTGTTCGCGTTACTGTGCCGGAAAATCTTCGGTCAACGGTGGGGTGGTGCGGGAAAAGTGGGTTCGCCGATCGGGTTGCATCGGGTTCTGGCCCCGGCCGGAGTGCTGCCGCAGGCCGCGGAGCGCCTCGACGCGTCCCCGGTGGTCGGGGCCGACGAGGTGCGGGTGCGGGTCGAGCGGCTCAACCTCGACGCCGCCTCGTACCGGCAGCTGGCCGGGGCGCACGGCGGGGACGGGCCGGCGATCCGGGCCGCGGTCGCCGGGATCATCGCGGCGCGGGGCAAGATGCACAACCCGGTGACCGGGTCGGGCGGGATGCTCATCGGTGTCGTCGAGGAGGCCGGGCCGGACTCGCCGCTGGGCCTGCGGCCGGGGGACCGGGTCGCGACGCTGGTGTCGCTGACGCTGACGCCGCTGCAGGTGTACGACGGGCTGGCCCGGTGGGACGGCCTCGGCGAGCAGGTGCCGTGCGACGGGCATGCGATCCTGTTCGCCCGGTCGGTGGCGGCGGTGCTGCCCGCCGACCTGGAGCCGGAGCTGGCCCTGGCGGTGCTGGACGTGTGCGGGGCGCCGGCGCTGGTGCGGCGGCACCTGGCCGACCGGGTCCTGGTGCTGGGCGCGGCGGGGAAGTCGGGGAGTCTCGCCCTGGCCGCCGCCCGCGGCCGGCACACTGTCGGGGTCGTGCGCGACGAGCGGGAACGGGCCGCGCTCGAGGAGTCGGGCCTGGCCGGTGAGGTGGTGGTCGCGGACGCCCGCGACGCGGTGGGCCTGCCCGCGGCGGTCGGTGCGCCCGCGGACCTGACCGTGGTGTGTGTCGACGTGCCCGGCTGTGAGCACGCGGCGATCCTGGCGACCCGGCCCGGCGGTACCGTCATCTTCTTCTCCATGGCCACGTCGTTCCCGGCCGCGGCGCTGGGCGCGGAGGGGCTCGCGGCGGACGTGACGATGCTGATCGGCAACGGCTACGTGCCCGGCCACGCCGAGTACGCGATCGGGCTGCTGCGGTCCGAGCCGACGCTGCGGCGGCTGTTCCGGGCGCGGTTGGCAGACTTGGCGGTATGAGAACCCTCTTCCGCGGTGGCCGCGTCCACACCCCGGCCGACCCCTCCGCGACCGCGCTGCTCACCGACGGCGACCGGATCGCGTGGCTCGGCCCCGACGCGGACGCCCCGGCCGGCGCGGACCGGGTCGTGGACCTGGCCGGGGCCCTGGTGACGCCGGCGTTCGTCGACGCGCACGTGCACACCACCGCGACCGGTCTCACCCGGCAGGGCCTGGACCTGGCCGGGACCCGGTCCGCGGGTGAGGTCCTGGACGCGGTCGCGGCGCACGCGGCGGCGCTGCCGGGCGACGCGGTCGTGATCGGGCACGGCTGGGACGAGTCCGGGTGGGACGACCAGACGACGCCGTCGGCCGCCGAACTGGACCGGGCCGGCGGGGGCCGGCGGGTGTATCTGTCGCGGGCGTGTGTGCACGCGGCGCTGGTGTCGTCGGCGCTGCTGTCGGCGGAGGCGAAGGCGGCGGCCGGGTACGACGACGGCGGGTGGCTGCGCCGCGACGCCCACCACGTGGTCCGGGAGGCGGCGTACGCGTCGATCGGCGCCGCGCAGACCCGCGCCGCGCAGGAGGCGGCTTTGCGGCATGCGGCGTCGCTGGGGATCGCGGCGGTGCACGAGTGCGGCGGGCCCGGCACGTCCGGGGAGGCGGACTTCACGACCGCCCTCAGGCACGGGCCCGGGTTCCCGCGGGTGTTCGGGCTGTGGGGCGAGGCGGGGGCGGCGGCGGCGGCGAAGGCGCGGGAGCTGGGGGCGCGGGGCGCGGCCGGGGACCTGTACGCCGACGGGGCCCTCGGTGCCCGCACGGCGCACCTCGGCGCCGCGTACCTCGACGACGGCGACGGCGGGTGCGGGCACGGGTATCTGAGTGCGGAGCAGGTCGGGTCGCATCTGGCCGGCTGCGCGGAGCACGGGGTGCAGGGCGGTTTCCATGCCATCGGGGATGCCGCGATCGGTACCGTCCTGGCCGGGTTCGGGCTCGCCGCGGCGACGGTCGGGGTGGAGCGGCTGCGGGCCGGCCGGCACCGTATCGAACACGCGGAGCTGCTGGACAAGGCGGCGATCGCGAAGTTCGTCGAGTACGGGATCGTCGCGTCGGTGCAGCCGGCGTTCGACCGGCTGTGGGGCGGGGAGCATGGCATGTACGCGCAGCGGCTCGGCCCGCAGCGGGCGGTGGCCGCGAACCCGATCGGGTCGATGGCCGGCGTCGGGGTGCTGCTGGCGTTCGGGTCGGACAGCCCGGTGACGCCGCTGGACCCGTGGGGGTCGTGCCGGGCGGCGATGCGGCACCACAATCCGGTGCAGCGGATCGGGGCGAAGGCCGCGTTCGCCGCGCACACCCGGGGTGGCTGGCGGGCCGTCGGCGAGGACGACGAGGGGGTCCTGAACCCGGGCGGGACGGCGACGTTCACCGTGTGGGACACGAATTTGCCGCTGACCGCCGTCCTCGGCGGTGAGCAGACGCCCGCGGCGCGCACGACGGTGCTCGCGGGTACCGACATCTGGAATCTTTGACCCCGAAGGAGGCGCCGGTGGCGGGGAAACTCGGCCTGGACCCGGCGACGGTCGCTCACGCGCGGCGGCTCGCCGCGGCGGCGGGCCGGCCCGTCGTCGATCTGGCCCGGACCCACACGACGGTCGCGGTGGAGCGGGCGACGCTGCGGCTGGCCGGGATCGGCGGCGCCGACCCGGACGGGATCCCGTGGGTGAACCGGCTCGTCGACGCGGTCGTCGCCGACGTCGGCCTCGGTCATGGGGTGCTGCTGCCGGTGTTCGACGCGCTGGTCCGCGACGGGCACGGCGATCTGACGTTGCTGGCGCAGAAGGCGGCGGCCGGCAGTGTCCGGTTCGAGGTGCCTTCGTCGCGGCGGGCGCGGCGGCCGGCGACGGCGGCGGTGCGGCGGGGGGTCGCCCGGATCGACCGGCGGCGGCGGGAACGGGAACGGCTGGTGGCGCGGCTCGGGGACCCGCCGCGGCGGCCGTGGATCTACCTGATCGTCGCGACCGGCGACATCTACGAGGACATTCCGCAGGCGCAGGCGGCGGCGCGGGCCGGCGCCGATGTCATCGCCGTGATCCGTTCCACGGGGCAGTCGCTGCTGGACTACGTGCCGGAGGGTGCGACCCGGGAAGGGTTCGCGGGCACGTATGCGACGCAGGAGAACTTCCGGCTGATGCGGGCCGCGCTGGACGAGACGTCGAAGGAGGTCGGCCGGTATGTGCGGCTGACGAACTACGCGTCGGGGCTGTGCATGCCGGAGATCGCGGCCCTGGCGGGGCTGGAGCGGCTGGACATGATGCTGAACGACTCGATGTACGGGATTCTGTTCCGGGACATCAACCCGATCCGCACGTTCGTCGACCAGCGGTTCTCGCGGCAGATCCACGCCCGGGCCGGGATCATCATCAACACCGGTGAGGACAACTACCTGACGACCGCGGACGCGGTGGAGGCGGCGCACACGGTGACGGTGTCGCAGCTGCTGAACGAGTACTTCGCGGCGGAGGCGGGGCTGCAGACGTGGCAGCTCGGTCTCGGCCACGCGTTCGAGATCAACCCGGAGCTGCCGGAGTCGTTCCGGCTGGAGCTCGCGCATGCGCTGCTGGCCCGGGAGCTGTTCCCGGGGGCGCCGCTGAAGTGGATGCCGCCGACCCGGCACATGACCGGTGACGTGTTCCGCGGGAATCTCCTCGACGGGTTCTTCAACCTCGCCGGGGTCCTGACCGGGCAGGGGATCCTGCTGGTGGGGATGATGACGGAGGCGGTGGTGACGCCGTGGCTGTCGGACCGGGACATCGCGCTGCAGAACGTCGACTACGTGCTGCGGGCCGCGGGGAACCTTCACGAGGACTTCGTGCCGGGCCCGTTCATTCAAGGACGGGCGGCGGTGGTACTCGCTGAGGCGGTCGAGCTGCTGGAGCGGATCGGCGAGCAGGGGCTCCTCGACGCGATCGGCGAGGGCACGTTCGGGATCATGCGGCGGCCCGCCGACCGGGGCAAGGGCCTCGACGGGGTCGCGGCCCGGTCGGCGGACTACTGGAACCCGGCGGAGGAGTTGCTGTGCACGAGGTGATCCGGCCGTACGGGGACACCACCGGCGACGGGATGGTGCAGCTGTCGTTCACGCTGCCGCTGCCGGCCGGGAAGCGGGGCGAGGGGGCGGCGCTGCAGCTGGCCGGGAAGATGGGCGTCGACCCGGCGATGGTCGTGCACGCCCGGCCGATCGGGGAGCAGCACACGTTCTTCGTCGTCTATGGGCGGGTCGGTCATCTCGTCGAACCCGACCGGGTCGTCGTTGCCGAGCGTGACTATCCGCTGCTGTCGCCGAAGGATGTCAACGCCGCGGTCCGGGGGCGGCTGCGGCGCAAGCTCGTCGTCGTCGGGGCGTGTATCGGCACTGACGCGCATACCGTCGGGATCGACGCGATCCTCAACGTGAAGGGGATCGCCGGGGAGAAGGGTCTGGAGTACTACCGGGAGCTGCGGGTCGTGAACCTGGGCGCGCAGGTGTCGGTCGCGGACCTGGTCGAGGCGGCCGGGCAGGAGAAGGCCGACGCGGTCCTCGTCTCCCAGGTCGTCACCCAGCGTGATGCGCATCTGCAGAATGTGCGGGCGATGTCGGCGGCGTTCCGGGAGGCGTTCCCGGCCGCGCGGCGGCCGCTGCTGGTGGCCGGCGGGCCCCGGTTCGACGAGCTGATGGCGGCCGAGCTCGGCGTGGACCGGATCTTCGGCCGCGGTACGACGCCCCGGGAGGTCGCCTCCTACCTTGCCCACACCGTCACCGTTCGGAGCCGCTGAGATGAGCAGTCTGGTCGGGGTGCAGGTCACCCATCGCCGGTATGTGCCGTACGGGCATGCGCACTACGGCGGGAACCTCGTCGACGGCGCCTACAGTCTTGCCCTGTTCGGGGACGCCGCGACCGAGCTGTGTATCCGCACCGACGGCGACGAGGGCCTGTTCGCCGGGTACAGCGGTGTCACGTTCCACGCCCCGGTCCACGCCGGTGACGTCGTCGAGGTGACCGCGGTCGTGACCCGGCAGGGGAACCGGTCCCGGACCGTCGACTTCACCTGTCGTGTGACGTGCCGCGCCGACCCGGGCCGGGGCCCGTCCGCGGCCGCGGTCCTGGATCCGCCGGTCCTTGCGGTGTCGGCGACCGGGACCGTCGTCGTCCCGTGATCGCCGCGTGTGTCGACGTCGGCTCGACGGACACGAAACTCGCCGTCGTCGACACGTCCAGCGGGGCGCTGCTGCACAGCGCGTCGCATCCGACGACCCTCGGCGGTGACGTCCTGGACGGGGTCGACGTGCTGCTGCGGGCGGCCGGGCCGGTCGGGCACGTGTACTGCTGCTCGTCGGCCGGGGGTGGGCTGCGCCTCGGCGTGGTCGGGTTCGAGGCGCTGGTGTCCGCCGACGCCGCGTACCGGGTCGCGTTGAGCGCCGGGGCGCGGGTGGTGCACACCACGACCGGTCCGCTGACGGGGGACGGGGTGCGGGCGCTGCGGGCGGCCCGGCCCGACGTGCTGCTGCTGTGCGGCGGTACCGACGGCGGTGAGACGGACACGATCACCGGCAACGCGCGGCGGCTGGCCGCGGCCCGGTGGCGGGTGCCGGTCGTCGTCGCCGGGAACCGCGACACCACCGACGGCATCGTGGCGTTGCTGGCCGGGCGGGGGCTGCCGGTCGTCGCGGCCGGGAACGTGCTGCCCCGGATCGGGGTCACCGACCCCGGCCCGGCCCGGGCCGCGATCCGGGACCTGTTCATCCGGCACGTCATCGGCGGGAAACGGCTGTCGCGGGGCCCCCGGTTCGCGGGGCTGGTGTCGGCGGCGACCCCGGACGCGGTCCTGACCGGTGTCGGGGTCCTCGCCCGGGCCGCCGGCGGGGACCTGCTCGTCGTGGACGTGGGCGGGGCGACGACCGACGTGTATTCGGCCCTGCAGCCCGGTGAGACGGCTCCTGACGCGGTGGCGGGGGTGCTGGGTGAGCAGCGGACCGTGGAGGGGGATCTGGGCGTGCGGTGGAACGTGGACGGGATCGTGGCGGCCGCCGCCCGGGAACGGCTCACCGTCGGCCCGGGCCCGCTCGGCCTGGCCGCCGCCGCGGTCACGGTCGCGGTGCGCCGCCACGCCAGGGCGGGACGGGACCTGCGACACGTCGCGGTGGTTGTGGCGTCCGGCGGCGTCTTCCGGCATGCTGAACCGGCCGCCGCGCAGGCGGCGCTCGCACCGACCCTGCATGACCACGCCGGTGGCTGGGCCCTGCCTCGAGCACCCCGCACCGTCGTCGATAGCGCCTACATCCTCGCCGCCGCGGGTTTGCTGGCAACGCCGTTCCCGGCCGCTGCCGCCGCCCTCTGCGCCGGCCTCATATCGTGATGGCCCGGTCACGGGCCGTCAGCGTGTGGGTGAACCGGTCCCGACACGCCAACGCGACACGCCGCCCGGGTGAAATCCATCCGCCGGGGCGGTTGACAGGCACCCCGCGCAGCCGCGTACCGTCTTTGCGTCCTACCTCGGGAAGGATGACCGCGGTTCGCTACTCTCCAACGCCCGCCATGCCGGACGTCCTCGTCAACCGACGGGACGACCCCGAGTGCGGCGGGCGGGGGTCGGCGGGGGCTGCGAACGGGCATCCACCGGTGTAAGGGCAGGGGGGATCACGCGACCAGTAGACAACGGCACGCGCACGGGCAGCCAGCTCCGTGCCGAGCCGGAACGAAGGCCGCGCACGACGTCACTGCCGCACCGGCCGGACAGGGCCTGGGAGCGCGGGGCGCGACTCCGGTCGCGCCCCCATTTCAGCTTCCAGCCCCGGCCGCGGCCGTTCGCGCACAGCGCCGCGCGGCGCTGTCGCGCACCGGCGGCCGTGGCGCTTTCATGCAGGGCGGCCCCGGGGCGCCTTTCGCCTATCTCCCGCCCAGCGGTTGAGGAAACCGGCGGCCCGGCACCGGCGCGAACGTGTTCGTCACGAACGAGGCCGGCAGCGGGTGCGCGGCGGGGCGGGGCCGTCGGGGCTCATGGGGGTACACAGGCGAAAAATCGGACATCGGCGGACTGCACGGCTGTGCGGTGATGTGTGCAGGACATCAACGGGCGGTCACCGCGCGCCCCGAACGAGGGGTCAGCGGGCGGGATCCCGGGCCTCTCACCCCGCGATTCCACGTTCGAGCGACTTACCCCGCATAATGGGCGCCGCAAGGGCACGGTCGGACGACTCGGGGGATGGCGCAGGTGACGTTGGTCGAACCAGACTCTGCCGCCGCACCCTCGGCGCCGCCCGCCCCGCCGGTCGGGACCGGGCCCGCGCTGCCGGCGTGGGCCGCGCTGCTCGCCGCCGCGGCCGCCGGTGGCGCGATGCTCGTCGCGTTCCCGCCGTACGGGCTGTGGTGGGCCGCGCCCGCCGCCGTCGCGCTGCTCGCCGTCGCCGTGCACGGGCGGCGGATGCGCAGCGGGTTCTGGCTCGGCGCCGTCACCGGCGCGCTGTTCTTCACGCCGCTGCTGGCCTGGACCAACCTGCACACCGGCCTCGTGCCGTGGCTGCTGCTGTCGGTCCTGGAGACGCTGTACATCGGGCTCGTCGGCGCCGCCGGGGCCTGGATCAGCCCGCTGCTGCACGGCCGGCACCGCTGGAACCGCGGCGGCTGGGCGTGGCCCGTCGCCGTCGGGGCGCTGTGGGTCGCCCAGGAGGCGCTGCGGGACCGGACCCCGTTCGGCGGGTTCCCGTGGGGGCGGCTCGCGTTCAGCCAGGACACGTCGCCGCTGCTGCGGCTCGCCGCCGCCGGTGGGGCGCCGCTCGTCGGGTTCGCCGTCGCGCTCATCGGCGGCCTCGCCGGCTACGCCGTGCTGCGCGGCATCGGCGCCGGGACCGACGCGCGGCGGGCCGTGGCGCCCCTCGCGGCCGTCGTCGCCGGGTGCGCCGTGGCCGCGGCGGCCCAGGCGGTACCCCTTACCCAGCCCGGCGGCCGCAGCGTCTACGTCGCCGTCGTGCAGGGCAACGTGCCCCGGCTCGGGCTGGACTTCAACGCCCAGCGGCGGGCGGTCCTCGACAACCACGTGCGGGCCACGATCGAGCTCGGCGACCAGGTGCGGGCCGGGGCGCGGCGGCCCGACCTCGTCGTGTGGCCCGAGAACGCCAGCGACATCGACCCGCTGCGCCAGACCGACGCCGGGCTGCTCATCGACCAGGCCGCGAACGCCGTCGGCGCGCCGATCCTCGTCGGGGCCGTGCTGTACAGCCCCGAGACCGGGGTCGAGAACGCCGGGCTGGTGTTCAACCCCGGCCGGGACCTCGGCGACCCGGTGCAGAAGTACGTGAAACGGCACCCGGTGCCGTTCGCGGAGACCATGCCGCTGCGCGGCATCGCCCGGATGGTGTCGAAAGAGGTCGACCGGGTCACCGACATGACCGCCGGGACCAGCCCCGGCGTGCTGCAGGTCGGGCCGGCCACCGTCGGTGACGTCATCTGCTTCGAGGTCGCCTACGACGGGCTCGTCCGTGACACCGTCACCGGCGGCGGGCAGCTGCTGGCGGTCCAGACCAACAACGCCACGTTCGACGAGGCCGAGGCCCGCCAGCAGCTGGCGATGGTGCGGCTGCGGGCCGTCGAACACGGCCGGGACGCGCTCATGGCCTCCACCGTCGGGATCTCCGCGTTCGCGTCGCACACCGGCGCGACCAGCGGCGAGACCCGGTTCAATACGCCGGCGGTCATCCTCGCCGAGCTGCACCTCGGCACAGAACGTACGCTTGCGACAAGGCTGGGAGCGATCCCCGAGTACGTGATCGCCGCCCTCGCCGTCGCACTGCTCGCCGCCGCCCGGCTCGGGCGGCGCCGCACCACCACCGATATCAGCCACGACGCCGACCCAGGCATCAAGGAGGACCTGTGAGCACACCCGACCGAGGCGTGAACCAATACCCCGGAGTCGGCAGGGTCCTCGTCATCATCCCCACGTACAACGAGGCCGACAACATCAGGATCATCGTCGAGCGGGTCCGTAAGGCCACCCCCGCCGTCGACATCCTGATCGCCGATGACAACAGCCCCGACGGCACCGGCGCCATCGCCGACGAGCTCGCCGCCGACGACCCGGCCGTGCAGGTCATGCACCGGGCCGGCAAGCAGGGCCTCGGCGCCGCGTACATCGCCGGGTTCCACTGGGGCACCGAACGCGGCTACGACGCCGTGGTGGAGATGGACGCCGACGGGTCCCACGCGCCGGAGGAGCTGCCGAAGCTGCTCGACGCGCTCGCCGACAACGACGTGGTCCTCGGCTCCCGGTACGTCAGGGGCGGCAAGACCGTCAACTGGCCGTTCCACCGGCAGGCGATCTCGCGGACCGGCAACGTGTACGTGCGCCTCGCGCTCGGCATGCCGCTGCGCGACGCGACCGGCGGCTACCGGGCGTACCGCACCCCGGTCCTCGGCAAGATCGACCTGGAGACGATCGCGTCCCACGGGTACTGCTTCCAGGTCGACCTCGCGTGGCGTTCCCACAAGGACGGGTTCCGGGTCGCCGAGGTGCCGATCACGTTCACCGAACGCGAACGCGGCCAGTCGAAGATGAGCTCCTCGATCGTTCGTGAGGCACTGTGGAAGGTGACGGTGTGGGGCACCGCCGCGCGCTGGAACGCCCTGAAGCGGGTCGTCGCCGGGAACGGGCCGGCCAAGGGCGGCCAGGGGCGCTGAGGAGAGGACGGGGCAGATGCGAGGGCTCGGCTGGGCGGCAATCGGCGCGTTCCTGCTGGTGATCGCCGAGATCACCGTGTTCGTGCTGGTCGCTCAGGCGATCGGCTGGGGCTGGGCCGTGGTCATCGGCCTGGCCACCATGGCCCTCGGGTTCATGCTGGTCAAACGCGAGGGCGTCCGGGCGTGGCGGCGGTTCCGGGGCGCCCTCGGCGAGGGCCGGCCCGCCGGCGGTGAGGTCTCCGACGGCCTCACCGGCCTCATCGGCGCCCTGCTGCTCATCGTGCCCGGCTTCCTCACCGACGCCGCCGGGCTGCTGCTGCTCGCCCCGCCGGTCCGCGCGTTCGCGGGCCGGCAGGTCCGCCGCGTCGCCGAACGGCGGATCTCCCCGGCCGCCGCCGGTGACCTGTTCGGGCCGCGGGTCGTACGCGCCGAACGCGGCCCCGTCACCCCGCCGCCCACGCCGGCGTCCGGTGACGTCGTCGAGGGCGAGGTCGTCGAGGGCGAGGTCATCGACCCGCGGTGAAGGCGACCCCGGTCACCGTCGCGGCCCTCGCCGCCGACGCCGCCGAACGGGCCCGCGCCGCCGCCGGAGCCCACCCGGCCCGGGTCGCCGTCGACGGGGCCGCCACCGCAGGGGTCCACGACCTGGCCGAAGCATTGGCGGCGGTACTGCACGAAGCCGGCGTGTTCGCCCTGCACGTGCCCGCCGGCGGGTTCCTGCGCGCGGCGTCCCTGCGCCTCGAACGGGGCCGGACCAACCCCGACGCCTACTACGAGGACTGGCTCGACCTGCGCGCCCTCACCCGCGAGGTCCTCGGCCCCGCCGGGCCGGGCGGGACCGGCCGGGTCCTGCCGTCACTGTGGGACCCCGGCACCGACCGGGCCACCCGCGCCCGCTACACGCAGGTGCCCCCGCACGGCGTCGTGATCGTCTCCGGCGTGTTCCTGCTGGGCGCCGGCCTGGATTTCGATGTGTCGGTACATCTGCTGCAGAGCGACGCCGCCCTCGCCCGGCGGCTGCCGGCGGACCTCGCCTGGACCCTGCCCGCCTACGGGCGCTACCGCGACGAGGTCATGCCCGAGTACCAGGCCGATCTGGTCGCCCGCGCCGACGACCCGCACCATCCGGCCCTCGTGACCGCGTTCTGACCTGCGGGTTCGGCTGTGCGCGGACGGGCCTGGCGGCGCCGCGATCACCGGCTACCGTCGGAGACGTGAAGACGTTCTGGGTCGACCGTGACCACGACCGGTACGAGAGCCTCGTCCGCTCCGCCCCGACCGCCTTCGCCCACAGCCTCGGCGACATCGCCCCCGTCGCGTTCGCCTGCACCGCCTGGACGTTCGCCACCCCGCCGCTGCTGGACCCCGGCTACGTGCGCTGGCACCGGCGGGTCCTGTCCGCGACCTGCGGCCGCAACCCGTTCGACGGTGGCCTCACCGCCCGTGTCGAGCTCGTCTCCCCGCTGCCGGCCGAGCTCACCACCACCCGCGCCTGGTGGCGCGACCGCGGCTGGCGGGGCTGGCCCGAACTGTTCGGCCAGTTCGTCCAGCCCGGCGACCGGGACCTCAGCCGGTATCCGCACCTGCGCACCACCCTGCTCATCGAGGCGCCCCTGCCCCTCGACGGCCTGCCGGAGGCACCGGAGCCCGACGCCCGCCCCGACGACGTCGTGGCCACCGCGGCGCGGGCCGTCACCGTCCTCGTGCGGGACCTCACCGACCTCGTCGGCCCCGTCGTGCAGCAGCTGGACACCGACCGCGCCATCACCTGATTGCGGGCGTCGAATCCCTCTTGCCCTTCCCCGGGCGAATTGGGAAGGTTCCTCCCGTGGAGGTACGCCCACTCACCCGCGACGAATGGCAGCTGAAACGCGACCTGCGGCTGCGCGCCCTGAAGGACAGCCCGCACGCGTTCGCCAGCACGTACGCGCGCGAGGCGAGACGCAGCGAGGCCGACTGGCGCACCTGGCCCGCGGGTGGCGCGTTCTTCGCCGCGTTCGCCGGGCCGGCTCTCCCGCTGGGGATCGCCGGGGCGTGGGTCGCGGCCGCGGACCCGGCCACGACGCATCTGATCAGCATGTGGGTGGAGCCTGCCGCCCGGGGCCGGGGGATCGCCACCCACCTCGCCGACGCTGTCACCGGCTGGGCCCGCGACCGGGGGCATGACACCGTCGAGCTCGAGCTCGCCTGCGGGAACACGGCCGCGTTGAACGCCTACCTGCGGTGCGGCTTCACGCCGACGGACCGGGAGCCGTTCACCGTCGGCGGCACTGTGCTCGTCCGCGCCGTGAAGCCCTGAGCGCCGTTCTTCTGTGCCGCGCACCCTCCCCGGCCATGCGCACGGGTGGATATTTCGGCTCTAACGAATCGCGCTACTTGGCGTTACCGGATGGCTACACGTCCGTCAGCCTTTGGCTGAGACGGCAACTGGAACGGTCACGACCACGTCCGTACCTGGATCGCCGGCCGCTACGACAGCCGGAAGACGTGTGAGTTCTTCGCCTGGGTCGGCGAGCACCGCGGCCGCTTCGACGACGGCCGGTGCGTCCCGGCGTTCAACCGCGGCCACCACTCCTGGCTGCTGATCGCCCGCGACTACGGTCGCCGTCACCGCTAGGAAGCGCCTACGCACCGGACGGGCGGCCTCCCTGGTCGGGAGGCCGCCCGTCCGGCTTTCTTGTTTCCGTTCAACCTTTCGCGGCGCAGTTTTGCGTCCCGCCCACCCCGCGGTCTACCTCCGTGGCCTGACGTTCTCCCGCCGCCGCCCGGCCAGCAACGCCACACCCACCATGGCCGCCACCACCTGCGTCCCGCCAAGCCCCACGATCAGCACCCACAGCGGCCACCCGCCCACCGCGGCGAACACCGTCGCCCCGATCGCCGCCGCCGACAACTTCACCCCGGCCCCGAGCGTGAACACCTGCGTCCGGGCCCGGGCCGGCGCCTCGCTGGCCCGCACCTGCAACACCGACGTGAACAACGGCCCGTCGAACAACCCCGCCACCGCAAACAACCCGACGACCCCGGCCCAACTCGACACCAGCGGCACCGAGGCCAGGACAACCCCGGTCACCACAAGACAGCCGACCACCACCCGGTGCGGCGCGATCGCCACCGGCCGGCGCGCCATGAGCAACGACCCCGTGAGCGCCCCGAGCCCGATCGCGGTCACCAGCAGCCCACCGCCGGCCGGATGCCGGTGCGCCACCCCGAGGAGCACCGCGATCGACGGCATCATGCCGTGCCCGAACGCCCCGACACAGGACGCCGCCGTAACCGCCAGCAGCGGCCGCGAAACGACAATCGCCCGAAACCCGGCCCGCAGATCGTCCACGAACGACACCGGCGGGTCCGACCCTGCCTCGCCGCCCGCCCCACGGCCCATCCCAACGCCGGCCGCCCCGACGCCGGCCGCCGCGCCGCCGCTCCCCGTTCCGCCCGCCACACCGTCGACACCGACGGTGCTCGCCCCTTCGGCGCCCGCTGCCCCGCTCGTCTCCGTACCGCCCGGCACACGCTCCACCCCGAGGCCGGCCGATCTTGCGCCGTCCGTCCCCGCTCCGCCCGCCCTTGCACCCTCCGGTCCGCCGCCCGTCCCCGCTCCGCCCGCCCGTGCACCCGCCCTTGCACCCGCCGGTCCGCCGCCCGTCCCCGCTCCGCCCGCCCTTGCATCCTCCGTTCCATCCACCCCCGCTCCGTCCGTGCCCAAGCTCCCCGCCCTCACCCTGGCCGCCGCGGACGTCGCCCCCGCCCCGGCGCCGGCCGAGCCGGTGATGCGCACCGGGCGAGCACCGGAGTCCGCCGCCAGGGGCCGCACCGTCAGCAGGAGCACAGCCGCGGACAGGCACGCCGCCGCGATCACGGCCGCCGCGGCCGCCACCCCGACCGACACCGCCAGTGCCGCTCCAGCCGCCGGCCCGAAAATGTCCGCAACGTTGTACGTAGCCGCATCCAGCCCGCGGAACCGCGCCCGATCCGGCTCCGCGACGACATCATCGAGGCGGCTCGAGAGCCCACCGAAGACCATCGAGCCGCAGCAGCCGGCAACGACCGCCAGCACCAGCACGATCGGCTGCGGTACGTGACCGAGCAGCGACAGAATGCCGCCCATCGCGATGCCGAACCCGGCGACGAACCCCGAATGCACGAGCCGTGGACGCCGCGCACGGTCGGTAACCAGACCCACCAGCGGGCCCGCGACCAGGTGCGGCACGAGCAGCACCGCGAGCACCAGCGAACCCTGCGCCGGACCGCCCAGCTGCCGCACCGACGCCAACACGATCACCACGCCGGCACCGGCATCCGCAGTTCGGGCCAGCGCCGCGGCGGCGAGCAGCCGGACCGCACTCACGAGATGTCACCCGATCGGGTGGCGACCGTGCTGCGGAACGTGACGATCACGGGCAGGATCTGGTGATGCATGTTGCAGTGACCAACCGTGACGCCGGCATCGCCCTCGTGAGCATCCACGGTGCCATCGACATCAACACCACCGCCGCCCTCCGCGACACGATGCATCAACTCCTCGAAAGCGGAAACACACGCATCGTGGTCGACCTCGCCGGCGTCGGCTTCTGCGACTCGATAGGCCTCGGCACCTTCGCGTACACCCGCAATCACTGCCACGCCGCCGGCGGCTTCCTGCGCCTCGCCGCCCCGACACTGTTCCTGGCCCGCTTATTGCGCACGGTCGGTCTGACCGGCCCGATCCCCGTGCATGACACCGTCGCTGAAGCCCTCAACGTCGCCCCCGCCGCCTGACCCCCCGTGAGGGCGAACCGCACCAGCCGTGCCGCCCCCGTGCCGAACGAACTGGGCCGCACGCGCTGGCCGCTCCGGATGGCGCCGCGCGAGCCGGCCGTGCCGACTGCGGACGTACGAACTGGACCGCAGGAGCAGGACTGCGCTGACCGGGCCGCTCGAACTTGGCCGCGCCGGCCGGGCCTACACCACCCGGGGCCGCACCGGCCGCTCCCGAGGCCGGAGGCAGCACCGCCCCGACGCTGCCGAGGCCACGACGCCCATTGCCGGGGCCGGACGGTGCGGCCTGTATACGCCTCGCAACGACGCCGCGGGCTGCCGCAACTGCGATGCCGGCAAACCGCCCGGCAGCGAGCCGCGGACGCGAAGCGACCACCATCGGTGCGGCGGCGGGAATCATCGGCCGCTGGACCAGTGCGCCGGCCGGCGTAGACGGTCCGGCAGGCCTGTCGTGGCATCACCGACGGCCGCGTCCAGCTGCGACTGAATCAGGAACAGCGCACCGCGCAGGTCCGCACCGGACAGATCCGCGCCGCGCAGATCCGCCCCGATCACATCGGCGTTGCCCAGGTCCGCGCCGCGCAGGTCGGCGCCGATCAGCAACGCGCCGCGCAGGTCGGCGTTGCGCAGGTCCGCACCGCGAAGCTTCGCCCCGATGAGCTGCCGCCCCAGCGCCGGACTCTTCGCCCGCCCGGCCGATGTGCCCGCAGAGGTGCCGCGCCCACGAACCCGGCCGCGAGAACCCGACTGTGATCGGGAACCGGGCTGTGCCGCGGCACGGTCGCGGAACCCCGGTTGGTCCGCGGCTCGATTGCGGGAACCGGATTGGTCCCCGGCGCGGTCGCGGGAGCTCGGCTGGTCCCCGGCGCGGTCGCGGGAACCGGATTGGTCCCCGGCTCGGTCGCGGGAGCTCGGCTGGTCCGCGGCGCGGTGGGCCGAACCCGGCTGTGCCGCAGTGCCGTCGAGCGGAACCGGATGTGCCGCGCTGCGATCGGGGGAGCCGGGCCGGGCCGGAGGGGTCGTGCGAGCCAGCTGGCTCACCTCGCGCAGTAATGGCGCGATCCGCTCACGGTGACGTTCGGCGAGGTCGGGCGTCAGCTCGTCGGCGGCGTCCCTGAGTGCTCGTGTCGTGGACAGAGCGTCATCGAGGGCTTCCGTCAGCGGCGTCGACTGGGGGAGGGAGCGGGCTTCCGTCAGGTACCACAGCAGCTCATGCAGGATGCGGACCGCGGCGAAGACCTCGAACATCCGCGGTGCGGACGCCGGGTCCTGGCGCCAGTCGCGGCCGGCGGCGACGACCTGGGCGACGTGCTGGCCGGCGCCGAAGCAGTCGTAGACCGTGCAGCCGGTGAAGCCGCGGTCCCGCAGCCGGGTGTGGATGCCGCAGCGGAAGTCGTCGCCGAGGTTCGGGCAGGCGTGGCCGGCCGGCTTGTCGATCGCGAAGTCGGACGAGCGGGCGAACGCCGGGGCGACGCAACACAGGCCGAAGCACTTGGAGCAGTCGGCGCGTAGCTCTGCGTTCATGGTCCCTTCCCGTCCGGGCCCGACGGTACCTTGCGTACGGACCGCCGCAACATCATTACCGCCGCTGCGGGCCCGTCGATGGACGGGGGCCGGTCCGGTGTCGTGGTGCAGCGGGTGCCGGCGACGGCCGGGCGGGTCCACTGAGGGAGCTGCGCCGGGGCGGCGTACGCGGACGGCGAAAAGCCCCGACCGACCCGGCCGGGGCTTTCGACAGTGTTCGGGCTGTTACGCGGTGCGGCCGCGGCGCAGGCGAACCTCTTCGAGACGCTCGTTGAGGATGTCCTCGAGCTCGGCGATCGACCGCCGCTCGAGCAGCATGTCCCAGTGGGTGCGCGGCGGCTTCGCCTTCTTCTGCTCGGGCTCGCTGCCGTCGACCAGCCGCGCCACGCTCCCGTCGAACTTGCACTCCCAGGTCATCGGGACCTCGGCGTCGACAGCGAACGGCACCTCGAACTGGTGCCCCTTCGCGCACAGGTATTCGCGGGTCTGACGCGGAGCCAGCTCGGTGTTGCGGTCGGACTCGTAGCTGACGGCTCCGAGACGGCTGCCGCGCAGCATGCGCTCGCCCATGGTTGGTCTTCCCCTTCGAATCGTGTTGCGCTTCGCTGTAACCAACGACGCCACGTGGTTTGACGATTCCCACCGCGGGCGGGCAGATTACACGACCAGCCAGGGACTGCGGTAGGTTCGTCGCCGGGTCGGTACCCTGATTTTACGTTGGGTTTCAATAATCGACCACATGGTTCGTTTCGTGTCGCGCCTCACCCGCCGTAGTTTCGGCAGGTCACCCCCATGGTTGACGGTTCTCACCCCAGGGCTGGTGGCACACTTCCCGACACGGTGAGCCGGGTGAGGGCCGCCGTGAGCTGCGTCACCTGGTCGCGGAGGTCGTCCGCCCACGCGTGTGCCCGGTCTGCCTCCGCCCGCAGCCGGACGAGCTCCTCACGTGCGCCGATCAACGCCGCCTCGGCCCCCGCCGCCCGTCCGCCCTCCGCGTCCAGGCGCCGCTGCAGGCGACTCTCCGTCTCCGATCCCTCACGCAGAGCCCGTTCCACCGCGGTGTGCGCGATGTCTCGTTCCCGCAGCGCGTTACCGGCCAGATCGCGGGCCGCGTCACGTTCCCGGTAGGCCTCCGCTCGCAGTGCCGCCTCGGTCGCCGCTTCGCGCCGGGCCGCGTCACGCTCGGCCGCGAGCGTTTCGGCCGCCTCACGGTACTGCGTGATCGACCGCTCCGCCCCCTCCCGCGCCGCCGCGATCGTCTCCTCCGCCGAAGCCTGCACCTGCGTGACGCGTTTGTCACCCTCCGCACGCGCGCCGGTGATCGACCGCTCGGCCGTCGCCCGCACGTCGGCGACGGTGCGTTCCATGGCCGCGCGCGCCTCGGTCACCGTCGCCTCCGCGGCCGCGTACGCCTCCGCCATCGCCTGTTCCGAGGACGCCTTCACCTCCGCCACGTGGGCCGCCGTGGCCGCATGCGCGTCGGCGACCCGCCGTCCGGCGTCCTCCAGCGCCGCGGCGACCTTCGCGTCCGCCTCGGCCGACACCCGGCGTCCGTGCTCGGCGGCCTCCTCGGCGACCCGCCGGGCCCGCGCCTCGGCGGCGTCAAGACGATGTTGTACCTCCGCAATGCGCGCCATGCTCTCCCCGCGCACGAACTCGACCTCGTCCTCCGCGGCCTGACGCAGCGCCTGCGCCTCCAGCAGCTCGCCGTGTTTGGCCATCGCCGACTCGTGCGAGGAGTCCGCCTCGGCCCGCTGCCGTACCGCATCCGCCCGCGCCTCCTGCAGCGCCAGCCGCGCCCGGCGGGTCTCCTCCCGCGCGTCGTCGCGCTCCGCGTGCGCCGCGACCAGCCCCGCCGCCGCCTCCGCCCGCGCCTCGGCGACCTGCCGCTCGATCCCGGCCGTCGACATCTCCGCGTGCAGCGCCTCGACGAGGTCGGTCAGCGACTGGTCGAGCCGCTCGGCGATCTCGAACGCGCGGGCGACCTGCCCCGTCAGCCCCGGCGACGTCCGCTGCCGCATCCGCGAATTGCGAGCGTTGCGCTGACACTCGCCGTCGTTGTCGCGGCAGTACCGGAACGGCCGCCCCGCCGCACTGCGCTGCGGGACGGCCCGCCCGCAGTACGCACAGGGCCGATCGTCGCCGGCGTGCTCCTCCACGACATACTCGCGGACCGCGCCACCTTCGGCGTCGAGCCGCACATCGATCCGGGACTCACTCACCGGCACAGCGTAGGGGACCGCGGAGTCGCAGTTCAGCCGACACGCCGAATTATCGAATTGCTATTACCAATAATTCGATAATTACCCTCTGCTGGGCCGGCGAGCGCCCGGAATCCCCCGCCGGGGGCATACACCATAATGACTGTTATGTGCGCCCGGGCGGTGAACGGGATCTTGCGGCGGCATGCCCGGTGAGTTCGACCGGTCGTCGCCGACGTGCGCGCAGATCTACGCGGCGGTGGATCTGCTGGCCGGCCCGCTGTTCCGGGCCCTGGTCGGCGAGGCCCAGCACGACCGTCAGGTCGCCGTCGCGCTCAACGAGCGCCTCATCACCCCGCAGGCGGACAAGACCGTCGCCCGGCTGAAGGCAGCCCGCGACCAGGGCCAGCTGTCGCCCGGCTTCGACCTGGACCTGTCGATGGCGATCCTGTCCGGTCCGCTGTACTTCCAGCTCCTGATCACGCAGGAACCGCTGACCCACGAGTACGTCGACCGGGTCATCGACGATTACGCTCATCCCGTCCTGCACCGCTGCGCCGCACAGTTGACGCGATCAGGCACCGTAGTGACGTGACGATGCGAGCGGCCGTGTACGACCGGTACGGACCTCCCGACGTGCTCCGGATCGAGGACGTTCCCGTGCCGGCCCCCGCCGCCCGGCAGGTCCTGGTCCGCGTCGAGGCGACCTCGGTCAACCTCAGCGACTGGGAGACCCTGCGCGGAACGCCGCTGTACTCACGTATCGGCGGGATGCGCGCCCCGGCCCGCCCGACGCTCGGCTCGGACATCGCCGGTCGCGTCGAATCGGTCGGGCCGGACGTCACCCGGTTCCGGCCCGGCGACGAGGTGTACGGCGACAATCTGGTACTCAAGGGCGGCTTCGCGCAGTACGCGATCGCGCCCGAGTCGGCACTGAGCCGCAAGCCCGAGGCGCTGACGTACGCCGAGGCGTCGACGATCCCGCAGGCGGGCGTGATCGCGTGGCAGGGCACCGCAGGCGTGCAGCCCGGTCAGCGCGTCCTGATCAACGGGGCCGGCGGCGGCTCGGGCGCGTTCGCGATCCAGCTCGCCAAGCGGCTCGGCGCCGAGGTGACCGGGGTCGACAACGCGGGCAAGCTCGGCTTCATGCGCTCACTCGGCGCTGATGCGGCGATCGACTACCGGCGTGCGGACTTCACCCGCACCGGACCGTACGACCTCGTACTCGACCTGGTCGCGCACCGGTCCGTGTTCGCCTACCGGCGGGCACTCGCACCGGGCGGCCGGTACCGGTGTGTCGGCGGGTCGATGTCGGCGCTGCTGCGCGTGCTGACCGTCGGATCGGTGGTCGGGCCGCTCACCCGCCGCCGGATCGGCGTCCTCGCGGTCAGGGAGGGCCCGGCGCACTTCGAGCCGGTCGCCGACCGCTGCGTCGCGGGGGAGCTCGAGATCCGCATCGACCGTACATTCAGCCTGGACGAGGTGCCCGAGGCGCTCGCCCACGTCGGCGAGGGCCGCGCCCTTGGCAAGGTCGTCGTGCTCGTGGGCTGACCAGGACAAACCAGCGGACGTCGCCCGATCACGGTCACGGCCGGCCCGAACAGAAGCGAAGGTGGCATGGTCAAGGGGTGGCACGGCTGGTTCGGCACCATCACCGGCGTCGTCCTCGTCACGGTGGTGGCACTGCCGCTCGCGGCGCTGGCGGTGTCGGTACTGGCCCGCCGGCGCAGCGCCACCGGTACCCCGGCGGTGTGGGCATGGCGGAAGTCGCTGGCCGAGGTCGGCATCGTCTACGGGACGGTGCCGTGGGTGTGGATGATTCTGCTGCCGGGCGCGCGGGCCGGCGCCGTGCCCGGACGGGTGAGCCTGGTACCGGTGCGGGATCTGCTCACGATCGCCGCCGCCGGGCCGATGACGGCGACGGGCCAGATCGTCGGGAACCTGCTCGTGTTCGCGGCGTTCGGGTTCTTCGCCCCGCAGCGGTTCACGGCGATCGCCTCGTTGCCGCGGGTTCTCGCGCTCGGGGCCGGGTGCTCGGTGCTGGTCGAGGTTGCCCAGTACGTCCTGCGGCTGGACCGGGTCTCCTCCGTCGACGACGTGCTGCTCAACGCCGCCGGTGCCGGGCTGGCCGCGCTGGCGTCGCGCCGCTGGTGGCGCACGACGGCCGGCGCGGTGCCGGATCGGCCGCGATCGGCGTCGGTGCCGCACCCCTGAGCCGGTCCGCGGCCGAGGCGCCTGTGGACGCCCTGACGGCCGATTGACGGTTTCAGCGTGCCGCTCGCATGACGACGGCGAGGGCTACGACGGACACGGCGGACACCAGGAGCAGCGACCGGGCGATGCCGCCGGACATGGCCGCGCCCATGACGGCGACACCGGCCGTCGCACCGGCCTGACGGACCGCGTTCAGGACGCCGGCCGCCGCGCCCGTCGTGCCGGGCGGGGCGGCGGCCACGATCGCCGCGGCCAGGGCGGGCAGGGCGAACGAGACGCCGAGGCCGGTGATGAGCAGGGCCAGGCCCAGCCACGCGGAGTTCGAGCCGGCGTGCGTGGTGGCGGCCAGGCCGGCGCCGCCGGCGACGAGCAAGGTCAGGCCGAGGACGATCGGGCGATGTGGGCCGGTCCGCACGACGATGCGGCCGGTGATCGGCGGGTTCGCGACGAACGGGATCGTCAGCGGCAGGAACGCCAGGCCGGTCTGCAGGGCGGTCAGGTGGTGCTGGCGCTGCAGGTAGAGCGGCAGGACGAACAGCAGTCCCGACAGGGCGAAGTTGATGGCGGCGCCGGCCAGCAATGCCGACCGCACCCTGCGTACACGTAGGAGCGCTCGGTTGAGGACCGGGGCGGTGCTGCGGCGCTCGAGGGCGATGAACACCACGAGTGAGGCTGCCGTCACCGCTGTGGCGGCGATGGTGTGGTGCCACTGCCTGGCGCCGGCGGCGATCAGCGCGTCGGTGGCGGAGGCGAGGACCGCCGCGGCTGCCAGTTGTGCGGGCCAGTCGATCCGGGTCGGCGCCGAATCGCGGTCACGGGTCGGTGCCGGGCTGCGGTCGCGGTGCTCTGCAGTGGTCGCGGGGACGTGGCCGCGGGTCGCCGCCGTGGTCGTCGCCCGTGCGAGCGCTGCGATGCGGGTCAGGAACAGCACGAGCAGGCCGATCGGGACGTTGATCAGGAAGGCGGCACGCCAGCCGGCGATGCCCACCAGGGCGCCGCCGGCGATCGGGCCCGTCGCGACCGCGGCGCCGCTCGTGGCGGCCCACGTCGCGATGGCCCTCGCCCGGGCGGCCGGGGCCGGGTACAGGGCGGCGATCAGGGCCATGGATGCCGGTACACATGCCGCCGCCGCGATGCCCATGAGTGCTCGTAGCGCGATCAGCACCGACAGGGACGGGGCCAGGGTGCTCAGCAGTGACGCGACGGTGAAGGCGGCGACGCCGGCGTGGAAGAGCCTGGACGCGCCGTACCGGTCGGTCAGGGCGCCGGAGGAGAGGAGCAGTGCGGCGAATGCGACCGTGTACGCCGTGGTCGCCCACTGCAGGCCCGCCGTCGACGCGTGCAGGGACGTGGCCAGGTCCGGCTCCGCGACCGCGAGGACCGTCATGTCGAGCAGGACCATGAAGTAGCCGAGGGAGATGCCGGCCAGTACCGAACGTGTTCGGGGTCGGGGGAGCGCTGCCGTGGTCATGGGGAGCTACTCTGCGTGCTGAGACAGGTACAACTCCACCGGGAAGAACGCACGGAGCGTTCGGGGAAACCGAATGCGCCGCGGGACAATGGGGCGGTGGAACTGCGCCAGCTGCGGACCTTTGAAGCCGTCGTTCAACATCGGACCGTCACCGATGCGGCGGTCGCGCTCGGGCTGGCGCCGTCGTCGGTGTCGCAGCAGATCCGGACCCTTGAGGCGGCGCTCGGGGTGGCGTTGTTCGCGCGCGGGGCCCGGGGCATGGAGCTCACCGCGGCCGGGAAGCGGCTGCAGGGCTGGGCCCGGACGCTGCTCGAACAGGCCGACGCGGCGGTGCGGGACGTGCGGGATGAACGGCGGCTGCTGCGGCTCGGGGCGCTCGAGACGATCGCCGCCGTGTACGTGCCGGGTGTGCTGGAGCGGTTCGCGCGGCTCCGGCCCGGCGTCGACGTCGAGGTGCACGCGGACCGGGCTCGTGACGGGCTGTTACACGGGGTGCTCGAAGGGCAACTGGACGCGGCGCTCCTGCTCGACGCGGGGGACTTCGTCGGCGGGCTCGGGTTCCCGGCGCCGGTCGGGCCGCTGACGTACCTGGACCTCGAACCCGTGCCGCTGGCCCTGGTCGCCGCGCCGGGGCATCCACTCGCCGGGCGTGACCGGCTCGTCGGCGCTGACCTGTCGGGATGGAAACTGCTGGTCAACGTGCCCGCGTGCTCGTTCTGGCTCGCCGGGCAGCGACTGCTCGGTGACGCACCGCAACGCGTGAAGGCCGGTGGTGTGCCGGTCATGCGTGCCTGGGCCGAACGTGGTCTCGGCGTGACGCTGCTGCCCGAGTTCGCCGTCACCGACAGTTTTGCCGCCGGCACCCTGGTCCGGCTGCCACTCGAGGTGCCTGCCCTCAGCCTGCGGCTTGTCTGGCGTGAGGATCAGGAGCAGCAGCCCGGGATGCGCGAGATCCTGTACGCGGCCGCGCGTCCTTGAGCGCACTTCAAAAGCCGAAAGACCTAAGCGAAAAGCCTGTAAATTTTTAGGGAGGAAAAGCAATATTTGGAGCGGGCTCGATGAGTCTGCGTGCGCGACTTGGTGCCGGGGCTGGCCGCCGCCGGTGTTGGGAAACGAGCCTGTTGACGGCGTCGGCGCAGGTCAGCAGGTCGTGGCGAAGCCGTCGAGGAGGTTCTTGTCGTATACGAGGATCACGTACAGCGGGAAGTCTTTGCGTTCGACCGGCTGGCCGTACTGGGTCGTCACGTCGGCGGGCGTTCCGTAGAAAGGACGCTGCTTTTCCAGCAGGGCGAACCGGGCGTCATGTTTCGCGGGGTCGTACATGTCGGTGTGCGTCTGCCAGCACATGCCCACCAGCCGGCCGTCGCCGCTGAGGGTTGGAACCACCGTCACGTTTCGTGAGGTGCCGACGGTGATGTTGTTCGACACCCAGTACGAGCCGAGGCCGTAGCGCAGTCCGCGGCTGCGGAGCCACTCGGCGGCCTCCTGGCCCTCGACCGGGGCCGCCCGCGGTGGCGCGTATCCCGCGAGGGCAATCAGCAGCACGACCAGTACGACGGCGAACAGCGACTGCACCGGCACGGCCAGTCGTGTGTGGAGTTGCGCCGCGGGCGCAGTGCGCAGCCAGCGGGTGACGACCCGGGCGGCGAGCACCGCGGCCATCGGCAGGGCCGGCACCACCTCGCGGGTCGCCATGAGGTCGCTCGGCAGGCTTGCGACGATCTCGGCGGCGAGGTCGCAGACGATGGCGGCGGCGAGGATCGCGTCGACACGGTCGGCGGTGCCGCGGAGCGCGGCGATCGCCGTGAGTAGCAGGGCGACGATCGCCAGCAGCAGACCGGGAAGGCGTACCAGTTGTAGCGTCGTCTCCACCCAGGGTGACTGGATGCCGGGCCGGGTGGTGCCGAACAGGATGCCGATCATGTGCGTGACGGCGTGGGCGCGGTCCGGCCACGCCGACGTGGGCGAGAACTCGATCGGCGGCTTCGGGGCGCGGAAGCCGCCGACGCGCTCGATCAACCACAGGACGCCGTGCGAAACGATGATCGACGCGACGCCGGCCAAGGCCAGGCGGGCGTCGAGGCCGCGCACCGAGCGGGCGAACAGCGCGCGGTAGGCGCAGACCACGATCAGCGGGGCCGCGCCGACGAACGTGATCAAGGGGTCGCCCATGGCGCCCCAGGCCAGGACGATCGCGACGGCGAACGGCAGCCACCTGCGGTCACGGGCCCGGTCGATCAGCAGCCACGTGATCAGGAGCGGGACCGCCGAGCCGGTGTGGTTCGGCGATGACAGCAGCGTCTGGTAGCTGTAGCCGGGCGCCGGGACCAGGACGATCGCGACCGCCATGGCCGCCGCCAGCCAGCCGCCATGCGTCAGTGTTGCCGCGAAGTTCCGGCGCGGTGCGGCGGTCGGAGACGCCGTGGCGGTCGAGGGGCCAGGGTCCGGGTCGTCGGTGTCCGTGACGGCTGGTGATGCGGTGGTTGCTGATTGAGTTCGGGCCGGGGTGGGCGGGAGTTGGGCCGAGGTGGATGTGTTCAGCGACGTGACGGTGACGGTGTGTGCCAGCCATGCGGTCAGGGCGACCACCAGGGTCCAGGACAGCGCGGCGGCGATGTGGATCTGATCCGTGGTCACGCCGGTGACGAGCTGGATCAGGCCGTACTGGATGAGCTCCGTCGGAAAGAAGGAGACATCGGACAGGGTCCAGCCCCGCAGCAGGACGTTGCCGTGGAACAGGTCCCAGGCCTGCAAGGCGTTGCTCGCCCCGTCGCTGTTGACCGTCACGGCGCGGGCCATCCGCAGGTACGCCAGGAACAGGGCGAAGGCGGGGACGATTCCCAGCAGCGGCCACCAGCGGCGCAACCTCACGCGATGCCCCAGTCGTGGAGCACCTCGGCGGTGTGCTGGCCCGGCAGTGGCGGGGCGGACGGCGGCGGCGTGGATGCCGGCGGCGTGGATGGCGCTGTCGACCGGGGGAGATCCGGGGGCGGCGACGGGGTGGAAGCGGTCGGCGCGGGGGCCGGCGTTGTTGCGGTTGGCGACGCGGGTGCTGGTGATGTGGGTATGGGCGATGACGGAAGTGGCTCGCCCGCGGATGAGGTGAAGCGCGGGGCCGCCGCCGGCTGGGTTACGCCGTCCACCGTGATGAACGTGCCGCGCGCGGCCAGGTGCGGGTCCGCCGGGGCCTCCGACAGGGACAGGACCGGGGCCACACACGCGTCGGTGCCGTCGAACACGGCGGACCACTCGTCGCGGGTCTTCTCCGCGAACGTGTTCGTCAGGAGCGTCCGCAGTTCCGGCCAGCGGGCCACGTCGAACTGCTCCGGCGCGGCGGTCAGGCCCAGGCGGGCGATGAGCTCGGCGAAGAACTGCGGCTCCAGGGCGCCGACGGCGACGTACTTGCTGTCGGCGGTTTTGTACACGTCGTAGAACGGGGCGCCGGTGTCGAGCAGGTTCACGCCGCGGTGGTCGCGCCACAGGCCGGCGGCCAGGAGGCTGTGCAGGATCGTGCTCAGATGCGCGGCGCCGTCGACGATCGCGGCGTCCACGACCTGGCCGCGGCCCGTCGACGATGCCGAGTGCAGGGCGGCGAGTACGCCGACGACCAGGTACAGCGCGCCGCCGCCGTAGTCGCCGAGGAGGTTCGCGGGCACCTGCGGCGGCCCGCCGGTCCGGCCGATGGCGTGCAGGGCGCCGGTCCGCGCCAGGTACGTGATGTCGTGGCCGGCCGACGCGGCCAGCGGGCCGTCCTGGCCCCAGCCGGTCATCCGGCCGTACACCAGCGCCGGGTTGCGGGCCATGACCTGCTCCGGGCCCACCCCGAGCCGCTCGGCGACCCCCGGCCGGAAGCCCTCGATGAGCACGTGCGCCCGCTCGGCCAGGGCCAGGACCAGCTCGACACCCTCGGGCGTCTTCAGATCCGCGGCCACCGACCGTTTCCCGCGGTTGACGAGGTCGCCGGCCGCCGGCGGGGCGATCGGCGACACCGGTCCGAGCCGGTCGACGCGCACGACGTCGGCGCCCAGATCGGCCAGCAGCATCGCGGCGAACGGGCCGGGGCCGATCCCCGCCAGCTCGACCACCCGCACGTCCCGCAGCGGTCCATCGCTCATGCCGAGCAAGGTACCGGTCGATCATCCGGCCGGAGCGGGCGCCACGACGTCATCGCGCTCCGTAACACGACGAACGACCCGGGTTGCGCCAACGTCGCGGCGAACAGGGCGGATCGTGGCGGTGTCAGTCCTCCGCGACGCGGCACACGAAGACGCCCCATCCCATGTACCTCCGCTGGTACTGCAGATGCGTCCGCCGCGCATCGGCTAGGTACGCGCGCATTGCGTCAGCGTCCGGATGTGCACGGTTACCGCGCAGCCAGTCGGATACCGTCCACCACTGCGCGGCCGCGTACCGGTCCCAGCTGTCACCGTCCGCAAGCACCATCTCGAGCAGCTCCAGGCCCGCGGCCTCCAGGCGATCGTGCGTGCCGATGAGCGTAGTGAAGGCGTCACGCGGCGTGTGCAGCGCGTCGTACGCCTCGTCCGGGGTGTCGTCGGCCCAGTACGGCTCGCCGATGAGCACCACGCCGCCGGGGCGAAGAGCCCGGAGCATCAGGTCCGCGGTCCCGGCCAGCCCGCCGCCGATCCAGGTCGCACCGATGCAAGCCACGATGTCGTACCCACTGTGCTCGCCCGACTTCACAGCGTCCGCGGCGTCGTTGAGCTCGAAGGTGACCCGGTCCGCGACGCCGAGTTCCGCCGCGCGTTCGCGGGCCACCGGAACGAACACGGTGCTGATGTCGACGCCGTGGCCCTCGATGCCGTACGCGTCCGCCCACCGGCACAGCATCTCGCCCTTGCCGCTGGCCAGGTCCAGCAATCGCTGCCCAGGTCGTAGCCGGCAGATGTCGGCGAGGAGCATCAGCTTGTCCTCGGTCAGCGGGTTGAGGATCCGGTGTCCGGCCTCGGCGATCTCGTGCATATTCAGCACATTCATGTGCGTGACCGTTGCAGGACGGTACATCCGATGTCCATGGGTTTTCACCAGCTCGTCCGAAATGGTGAGGCGCGTTATGCGTCGTTGGCCGCCGGGGGGTGGATCAGCGACGCGGCCAGTTCGGTGAGCGTCGCGCGGGCCTGCGGGGTCAGGTGCTCCGTCAGCGCCAGGATGCGCCGGCCGATCTCCGCCCCGCCCTCCGCGGCCACGCGCCGGCCCTCGTCGGTGAGTGAGACGAGGACGGCCCGTCCGTCGTACGGCGACGGTGTGCGCTGCACCAGGCCCCGCTTCTCCGCGCGGCTCACCAGCCCCGTCATCGAGGACTTGTCGAGCCCGAGGTGCCCGCCCAGCTCGACCATCCCCGCCTGCCGGTCCCGCAGGACGCCGAGGAGCCGGATCTGCACGATCGACAGGTCGTACGGGGCGCCGACCGCGGCGAGGACGCGCTGGATCTGGAACGACAGCTGCACGAGGGCGTCGACGGTGTTCAGCGAGGTGGCCACCGGCACAGCGTACTTGACGTAGTACGTGGCACAAACTACCTTCGAGATAGTACGTGACACGAACTTCTTTGGAGGTGTGCCGTGAAGGCCGCTGTCGTCCGCTCCTTCGGAACCCCACCCGCCTACGAGGACTTCGCGACGCCGGAACCGGGCGGGCCGCACGACGTGCTCGTCACCGTCGAAGCCGCGGGGCTGCACCCGCGCGTGCGCTCCTCCGCCGACGGCAGTCACTACACGTCCGACGGCACCCTGCCGCTCGTTCCGGGCATCGACGGTGTCGGTCGCACTGCGGAGGGTGAGCTGTTGTACTTCGTCCTGCCCGACACGGCGCTGGGCTCGATGGCCGAGCGGGCTGTGGTGGATCGGCGACGTGCCGTGGTGCTTCCGGAGGGTGTCGATCCGGTGGCCGTCGCGGCGGCGATGAACCCCGGCATGTCCTCCTGGATCGGCCTGCGCCGGCGCGGCTTCGATGTCGCCGGGAAGGACGTCCTCGTGCTCGGGGCCACCGGGAATGCGGGTCTGCTCGCAGTACAAGTGGCCAAACATCTTGGCGCGGCGCACGTCACCGGGGCCGGCCGGGACCCACGGCGACTGGCCCTGCTGCCCTCGCTCGGCGCCGACGCGGCGATCGGCCTCGACGAGGTGGCCAAGGCCGCGGACGTCGACGTGGTCCTCGACTACCTGTGGGGGCCGGCGACCGAGCACGCCCTGCCCGCCCTGCTCACCGCCCGCGACGACCGGGCCAAGGCGCTCGCGTGGGTGCAGATCGGGTCGGTCGCCGGGCCGGACATCGCGCTGCCGTCGTACCTGCTCCGCGCGGCCAACGTCTCGATCATGGGCAGCGGGCAGGGCTCAGTGCCCACCGCCGGCATCGTGGCCGAACTGCCGGCGCTGGCGGCGCGGATCGCGGCCGGGGCGTTCGCGGTGAACCCGGTCGCCGTCCCGCTCGCCGACGTCACCGCCGCCTGGGCCGCGCCCGTCGAGCCCGGCCGGCGGATCGTGCTCGTCCCCTGAGGCCGCGACCTCCCGGCGGAACAGGTTCGTCTCCGCCGCCTGGTGCAGATCGATCTCGTGTACCAGCATCCGCGCGGTGTCGTCGTCGAGCTCGCCGCGCATCACCGCGTTCACCACGGCCGACCGCTGCGCGTCGAAGCCCTCGGTGGTGGGTTCGGCGCCGGGAGTCACCGTCGTCCAGATGATCGCCTGGCCGCGCTCCAGTAGCGCGTCGGCGCGCTCGCGCTCACCGTGCGTGTCGATCTTCAGGCGGCGGACCAGCGCCCGGATCGTGGTGCCCTGGATGAGCAGCGTGCCGAGCGTGACGAACAGGGCGATCGCCTGAATCGCGTCGCGGCCCGGGAACTCCTCGCCGTTGTGCAGGGTGTGCGGGACCGCGGCCGCCGCGGCCAGGGTCAGGATGCCGCGCATGCCGGTCCAGCCCACGATCAGCGACTCCCGGGGCGTCGGCGCGCCCAGCGGCCCCTGCCACTCGCCCATCGACTGGCCCCGGCGGCGACCCTGCGTCCGGGCCTGCGCACGGCGGGTGACCCGCTCCCGGAACCGCGCATCGGTCTCCATCCGCCGCACGAACGCACGGCGGCGCATGTCCCACCACGTGAACGACGCCCACACCGCGGCGAGCCGGAACACGATGACCGTCACCAGCAGCACCACCGTGGCGACCAGCGTGATCGTCAGGCCCGGCTTCGCCGCGGCGTGCGCGAGGTCGGCGATGACGAACCGCAGCTGCAGCCCGATGTAGGCGAACACGAACGTCTCCAGCAGGAAGTCCAGCACCGGCCAGACCGCGTCCTCCTGCAGACGGGTGCGGAACGCGCCCCGGTACTGGTGCTGCGGGTCCAGAGTCGTGTTCGCGCTGAACAGAAACGCGCAGCACACGACGGCGAGGATGCCGGAGGCGTGGATCTGCTCGGCGGTCAGGAACGCGGTGAACGGCAGCAGCAGGACCAGCGACGTCTCCAGCACCGTGTTGTGCAGCCGCGGCCGCAGCCACAGCGCGAGCGCCGCGAACAGGCCGCCGACGATCAGGCCGGTCACCGCGGTGTACGCGAACAGGCCGAACGCGTTGTCGAACAGCGTCTCCCCGGCCCCGGCCGCGGCCGCCGCGAGCCCGAACAGCGTCAGCGCCGTCGCGTCGTTGACCAGGCTCTCGCCGGTCAGGATCGCCGACACCCGCCGCGGCAGGCCGAGCTCGTCACCGTGCGAAACCGTGGTGATCGTGTCCGGCGGGGCGAGCACCGCCCCCAGCAGCAGCGCCGCCGGCAGCCCCAGCGCCGGCATCAACCAGTTCCCGACCAGCCCGACCACGCCCGCGGTGAGCACGACGAGGGTCACGCCCAAGGTGAGGATCGGCCGCAGATTCTGCGTGAACCCGGAGAACGATGCGTTACGGGTCGCGGAGTAGAGCAGCGGCGGGACGACGACCGCCAGAATCAGTTCACTGTCCAGCTCCAGCCGCGGTACCCCGGGCAGGAACGACGCCGCCGCGGCCAGGATCACCACGACCAGGCCCGGCTGCACGCCCCTGCGGTGCGCGAGCGCGGACACCGCGATGCCCCCGACGATGATGAGCAGCAGCTGGACACCGTTCACGGAAGATCACCCTAGTGTGGTACCTCAGCGTGCACGCATGAACTCGTAGGCGCCACGCAACCGGGTGTGCAGCAGCCCCGACGCCAGACCGACATCGAGGCGGATGTCACCGGGGCGTCCCGAGCCGCTGGCGGAGCGGAGTTTCCCCACGTCGAGGCCGTCGCGCTCGGCGACGAGCACGCCCAGGTCGTACCGGCTGACCGGGTCGGCCCCGGCCACGTTGATGACGCCGCGGAAGTCGCCGGCCCCCAGCTCCAGCAGCGCGTCGGCGAGATCGTCGACGTGCACCGGCCGGCGGACCTCGTCCGTGAACAGCGCCCCGTCGGCCCGCCCCGCCACCAGGTCGTGCGTGAGGTGCTCGTGGCCGCCGTTCCCGTCGCCGAGGATCAGCGACGTGCGCACGACCACGGCCCCGGGCGCGATGGCCCGCACCGCCGTCTCGGCCGCCGCCTTCGCCGCGCCGTACGGGTAGATCGGGTCCGGCCGGTCGGCCTCTGTGTACTCGCGCCCGGCCCGGCCGGAGAAGATCGCGTCGCTGGACACGTGCACCAGCCGAACGCGTTCGCCGCAGGCCAGGGCCACGTTCGCGGCGCCGTCCGCGTTCGTCACCCAGTCGTTGCGGTCCCGCCCGGCCGCGGTGTGGATCACCAGGTCCGGCGCGGCGGCGTCCACCACGTCCTGCACCGCCTCCCGGTCGCGGATGTCGAGCCGCACCGGGCTGATCGAGGGGCTCACGCCGCCGTCCACCGCCTCGATCCACGGCCGGACGTGGGTGCCGAGCACGGTGTGGCCCGCGGCGACGGCCAGGGCCGCGACCCGGCGGCCGAGGGAGCCCGTCGCGCCGGTGATCAGGATTCGCGCCATGGGCATAAGTAGTACCGGAGAGCTACTCGTAGATCGCTCCGTGGTGCGACGTGACGGGTCGTGTCGCGCCCGTACGGTCCCGCCATGACAACCGAACGTGACCGAGCAGTCGACGCCCTGCGTGTCGTCGCCATCCTCGGCGTGGTGCTCGGCCACTGGCTCGTCACCGCCCTGGTCGTGGACGGCGACGCGGTCCGGGTCGCCAGCCCGCTGCGCGCCGTGCCCGGCCTCGCCCCGGCGTCGTGGCTGTTCCAGACCCTGGCGCTGTTCTTCTTCGTCGGCGGACTCGTCGCCAGCCGGCCCTCCGCGGCCCGCCGGCCCGCGCACCGGCAGTGGGTCTCGGCGCGGCTGCAGCGGCTGTTCCGGCCGGTCGTCGTGCTCGTCGCCGTGTGGAGCGCGATCGTGATCGCGGCGACACTCTGGGCGTACGTCGAGCCGGGCGGGCTCGCCACCGCGTTGCGGTCACACACCGTGCTGAAGCTTGTCGCGTCGCCGCTGTGGTTCCTGCTTGTGTTCGCCGCCCTCACCATGGCCAAGCCGCTCGTCGGGCGGCTGCACCCCGGGTGGCCGCTCGCCGTCGTCGCCGCCGTGGACCTCGGGCGGTTCGCACTCGGCGCGCCGGCCTGGATCGGCTGGATCAACCTGGCCGCCGGCTGGCTGGTGCCGTTCTGCCTGGGCGCGGCCTGGTCCCGGGGCGCATTCCGGACCCGTGGCGTCGCCTGGGCGCTGCTGGCCGGCGGCGCGGGCGCGACCGTGGTGCTGGTGCGCTGGTTCGGATACCCGCTGTCGATGGTCGGCGTGCCCGGGCAGGGCATCTCCAACCTGAACCCGCCGACCCTCGCGGCCGTCACGTTCGGTATCGCCCAGTGTGGCCTTGCGCTCCTGCTGATGCCGGCCCTGCGCCGCGTCATGCGGCACGAGCGGCCGTGGCGGACGGTGAGCGCGGTGAACCGCTCCGCGATGACGATCTTCCTGTGGCACCAGACCTCGCTGCTCGCGGTCTCGCTGCTCGTGCCGGGCCCGCGCGCCGGGCTGCAGACGGCGCCCTCGGATGCGTCGTGGCTGTACGCGCGGGTGCTGTGGCTGCCCGTGTTCGCGCTCGTGCTGGCCGGCTGCTGGGGGCTGTTCCATCGGTACGAGCGGCAGCGCTCCGTGGCCGCGTCCCCGGCCCCGCCGGCGCCGGCGGCGGAGGAGGAGCTGGCGCAGGTCCGATGAGCCTGGCCCGCGAAACAGGCCTGCGCCGGTGAGCGCGAGTCACGCTGGCCCAGTGTGCGGCGGCGGGCCCGAGGTCCGGGGAGCGTCAGTCGGATCGGCTCAACCTGTGGCGGTCGTGAGTCCGGGGCCGTGGGCACGGGCCACCGTGGCCCAGGCGTTGAGGGTGAACCAGGCCGGCAGCGCGCGGCGTACGTGCTCCGGGCCCAGCACCTGCAGGGCCCCGTCGCGCTGGGCGTGCTGCCACGACACGTCGCCGCGCCACACCTCGGTCAGGCGGCGCAGGGAGCCGGCCACGGTCACGGTCACGGGGAAGCCGGGGTCGTAGTCGCACAGGTCGGCCTCGCGGGAGGCGATCACCATCCACCAGTACCGCAGCGCGCCCGGCACGTCGGTGAACTCGAAGTGCACCACCGAGCGGCCGTGCGGCACAGCGTCGTGGTCGACCTGGCGGTGCATGTCCCACAGCAGCAGCTTCGGGTCCAGGTCCGCGTCGCCGAGCTCGCCGATCCAGCGCACGCCCCACACCGCGATCGCCTGCACGATCGGGACCAGCTCGAGGCCGGCGTCGGTGAGCGCGTACCGGCCGTCCTCGTGGCGGATGAGGCCCGCCATGGCGAGGCTGTGCAGCCGCTTCGACAGCAGCGCCGGCGATATCCGGGGCAGGCCGCGGCGCAGGTCGTTGAAGCGCTCGCTGCCCGTCATGAGCTCGCGCAGGACAAGCATGGTCCAGCGTTCGTCGAGCAGCTCCATCGCCTTGGCGACGGGGCAGAACTGGTGGTAGCCGGCGCCCATGCCCGCAGCGTAGGCCCGTGTGGTCAGTGGGCGGCCGGTCTGTCTTCAAGGTGTCGCAGCGGGTGAGGTACAGATCGTGTACTAGTTGCGGCCGGGAGGGGGCACTTAGCGTGCCGTCATGACCACTCCCTCGAAGGACAAGCACCGCGCGATTTGGGGCTCCGGTGACTACGCGGCCGTCGCCGCGGACATCATTGCGAGTCTGGGGCCGGTGCTCGTCGAGGCGTGCGGCATCGGGCCCGGCCAGCGGGTGCTCGATGTCGCGGCCGGTACCGGCAACGCCGCCGTTCCCGCCGCGCTCGCCGGGGCCGACGTCACGGCCAGTGATCTCACGCCGCGGCTGCTCGAGACCGGGCAGCGGCTGGCCGAGGAGCAGGGGCTCAAGCTGACCTGGGCCGAGGCCGACGCCGAGGCGTTGCCGTTCGGGGACGGGGAGTACGACTGCGTGATCTCCTGCGTCGGCGTCATGTTCGCGCCGTTCCATCAGGTGGCCGCCGACGAGCTGGTCCGGGTCTGCCGGCCCGGCGGAACGATCGGGCTGATCAGCTGGACGCCCGGCGGGTTCGTCGGGCAGCTGTTCGGGGTGATGAAGCCGTTCGCCGCGCCGCCGCCGGCCGGGGCGCAGCCGCCGCCGCTGTGGGGCGACGAAAGCCACGTCCGCGCCCTGCTCGGGGACCGGGTGACGTCCGTGCGGGCCGAGACCCGGACGGTGCGGGTCGAGGTGTTCGCCGAGCCGGACGCGTTCCGGGAGTATTTCAAGCGCAACTACGGGCCGACGCTCGCGGTCTACCAGACGCTGGCCGCGGACCCTGCCCGTACCGCCGAGCTGGATGCCGCCCTGGACGCGCTCGCCGCCAGGTTCCGGGCGTCCGACGGCTCGATGGAATGGGAGTACCTGCTGCTGACCGCCGGCCGCGTCGAAGCGTGAGCGGCATGAGGCGGCGGGTGGCCGGGAAGGTGAGGGGGCCGCCGTGGCGCGGTGCGGGTGCGGCACCGCAAAACCGGCTCCTGACCACCGGGGATGCTCCGCGAGCGCGGCATGCCCGGTGGTTGGCGCGGGCCCGGGGCCGGATGCACTGGTGTGTTGCCCGGCGCGTTAGTTACTCTTCGGTAGGTGAGCACTGAGGCTTTCGTTTTCGATGCCATTCGCACACCCCGCGGCCGGGGCAAGAAGAACGGCTCGCTGCATGGTGTCAAACCCATCTCGCTCGTCGTCGGGCTGATCGACGAGGTGCGCCGCCGCAATCCGGGGCTCGATCCCGAACGCATCGACGACGTCGTGCTCGGGGTCGTCTCGCCTATCGGTGACCAGGGGTCCGACATCGCCCGCATCGCCGCGATCGCGGCCGGGCTCGGGGAGACCGCGGCCGGGGTACAGCTGAACCGGTTCTGCGCTTCCGGCCTGGAAGCGGTGAACATCGCCGCGCAGAAGGTGCGAGCCGGCTGGGAGGACATCGTCCTCGCCGGCGGGGTCGAGTCGATGTCCCGCGTGGCCATGGGCTCCGACGGCGGCGCGTGGGCGATGGACCCCGAGACCAACCTGGCCACCGGGTTCGTCCCGCAGGGGATCGGCGCCGACCTCATCGCGACCATGGACGGCTACAGCCGCGAGGACGTCGACGCCTACGCGCTGGAGTCGCAGACCCGGGCGGCGAAGGCGTGGGCCGGCGGGTACTTCGCGCGCTCCGTCGTGCCGGTGCGTGACCGCAACGGGCTCGTCGTGCTCGACCGTGACGAGCACATCCGCGCCTCCACCATGGACGGGCTCGGCGCGCTGCCCGCGTCGTTCGGGACCATCGGCGAACTGGGCGGGTTCGACGCCGTGGCGCTGCAGAAGTACCACTGGGTGGAGCGCATCGACCACGTGCACACCGCCGGCAACTCCTCCGGGATCGTCGACGGGGCGTCGCTGGTGCTGGTCGGCAGCGAGGCCGCCGGGCGCGAGCACGGGCTCACGCCGCGGGCACGGATCGTCTCGGCCGCCGTGAGCGGCGCCGACCCGCTGATCATGCTCACCGGGCCCGCCCCGGCCAGCCGCAAGGCGCTGGCCAAGGCCGGGCTCACCGTCGACGACATCGCCCTGGTCGAGATGAACGAGGCCTTCGCCGCCGTCGTGATGCACTTCGCCCAGGACATGGGCTTCGCGCTGGACCAGGTCAACGTCAACGGCGGGGCGATCGCGATGGGTCACCCCCTGGGCGCGACCGGTGGCATGCTGCTCGGCACGCTCGTCGACGAGCTCGAGCGCCGCGGCGAGCGTTACGGACTGGCCACGATGTGTGTCGGTGGCGGCATGGGCATCGCGACGATCGTCGAGCGACTGTGAACCGGGGGAGCGACGTGGAGATCATCCGTTACGAGCGCGGCGAGGACGGCGTCGTGCTGCTCACGATGGACGACCCGGCCCGATCCGCGAACACCATGAACGCCGCGTTCACCGCGGCCCTCACCGCCGTGGTCGAGCGGCTGTACGCCGAGCGGGCCGACATTACCGGCGTCATCCTGACCTCGGCCAAGAAGACCTGGTTCGCCGGCGGCGACCTGGACCTGCTGGGCGGCCTCGGCCCCGACCAGGCGGCCGAGATCATGGCGTCGACCACGCACCTGAAGCACCTGCTGCGCCGGCTTGAGCAGCTCGGCCGGCCCGTGGTCGCCGCGATCAACGGCTCCGCGCTCGGCGGTGGCCTGGAGCTGGCCCTCGCCTGCCACCGGCGGATCGTGGCCGACGACGCCCGCATCGAGATCGGGTTCCCCGAGGTGACGCTCGGCCTGCTGCCCGGCGCCGGCGGCGTGGTCCGCACGGTGCGGATGCTCGGGATCACCGAAGCGCTCATGCAGGTACTGCTGAAGGGGCAGCGGCACCGTCCGGCCAAGGCCCTGCAGGCCGGGCTCGCCGACGAGGTCGTGCCCGCCGACGCCGTCGTCGACCGGGCCCGGGAGTGGATCGCCGCGAACCCGGGCGCGGTGCAGCCGTGGGACGTCGCGGGGTACAAGATTCCGGGCGGCACTCCCAGCAACCCCAAGTTCGCCGCGAACCTCCCCGCCTTCCCGGCCACGCTGCGCAAGGAGCTCAAGGGCGCTCCGTACCCGGCCCCGCGCAACATCCTGTCCGCCGCGGTCGAGGGCGCCCAGGTGGACCTCGACACCGCGTTCGTGATCGAGGGCCGGTACTTCGTCGAGCTCGCCACCGGCCGGATCGCCAAGAACATGATCAAGGCGCTGTTCTTCGACCTCCAGGCCGCGAACTCGCGCGGCAGCGGCAAGGTCGCCTTCCGCAAGGTCGCGGTCCTCGGGGCCGGGATGATGGGCGCCGCGATCGCCTACGTGTGCGCGAAGTCGGGCCTCGACGTGGTCCTGAAGGACGTCACCCTCGAAGGGGCGCAGAAGGGCAAGGCGTACGCCGAGAGCCGCCGCCACGACCAGGCGCTCCTGGACCGGATCACCCCGACCGCGGACGTCGCCGACCTCGCCGGCGCCGACCTCGTCATCGAGGCCGTGTTCGAGGACCCGGGCCTGAAGCACAAGGTGTTCGCGGAGATCGAGGACGTCGTCGCGCCCGACGCGCTGCTGTGCTCCAACACCTCGACGCTGCCGATCTCCCTGCTCGCCGAGGGCGTCCGCCGCCGCGCCGACTTCATCGGCCTGCACTTCTTCTCACCCGTCGACAAGATGCCGCTCGTCGAGGTCATCCGCGGCGCCGAGACGTCCGACGCCGCGCTGGACAAGGCGCTGGCGGTCGTACGGCTGCTGAAGAAGACGCCGATCGTCGTCAACGACAGCCGCGGCTTCTTCACCAGCCGCGTCATCGGCACGTTCACGATGGAGGGGCTGCGGATGCTCGCCGAGGGCGTGCCGGCCCCGTCGATCGAGCAGGCCAGTCTCCAGGCCGGATACCCCGCGCCGGTACTGCAGCTGATGGACGAGCTCACCCTCACCCTGCCCCAGAAGATCCGCAACGCGACCGCGGCCGCGATCGTCGCCGAAGGCGGCACGTGGACGCCGAGCCCCGCCGACGCGCTCATCGACCGGATGGTCGACGAGTTCGGCCGGCCGGGACGCTCGGGCGGGGCGGGCTTCTACGAGTACACGGACGGCAAGCGCACCGGCCTGTGGCCCGGCCTGCGCGAGCACTTCGCGTCCGCCGCGGCGGCGGTGCCGTTCGCGGACATGCAGGAGCGGATGCTGTTCGCCGAGGCGCTCGAGTCCGTCCAGTGCCTCGACGAGGGCGTCCTCACGTCGGTCGCCGACGCGAACGTGGGCTCGATCCTGGGCATCGGCTTCCCGGCCTGGACGGGCGGTGTGCTGCAGTACGTCAACCAGTACGACGGCGGCCTTCCGGGTTTCATCGCCCGCGCCGAGGAGCTGGCCGAACGCTACGGCGAACGCTTCACCCCGCCGCCGCTGCTGCGCGCCAAGGCCGCGGAGGGCGCGACCTTCGTGTAGCGGTGTCACTGGATCGCGGGCTGTCTCGTCCCAGGGGCATGAACCTCGCGCTGTGGATCGCCGCCGGTGTGCTCGCCTTCGTCGCGCTCACCGGCGGCATCACGAAAACGTTCGTGCCCAAGGAGAAGCTCGCCCGGCTGCACGGGGGCGGGTGGACGGGCGACGCCCGGGCCGGGTTCGTGCGCACCCTCGGTGTGCTCGAACTTGCCGCCGCCGTCGGGTTTCTCGTCGCGCCGGTGCTCGCGGCGGTCACCGCCGGGTGTTGGATCCTGCTCATGGTCGGGGCGGCGGTCACCCACGGGCGGCGCGGGGAGGGCGGGCTCGTCGTGCTCAACCTCGCCTACCTCGCCCTCGCCGCGTTCGTGCTCGCCGGGCGGGTCGCCTGACATGGGGCGCGGCGAGGAGTTCGAGGCGCTGCGGCCGTTGCTGTTCTCGATCGCCTACCGCGTGCTCGGCAGCGTCGCCGAGGCCGAGGACGCGGTGCAGGAGGCCTGGCTGCGGTACGCCGCGACGCCCGTCGAACCGCGCAACGTCCGCGCGTTCCTGGCCACGACCGTCACCCGGATCGCGATCGACGTGCTGCGCTCGGCGCGGGTGCGGCGGGAGGCGTACGTCGGGCCGTGGATCCCGGAGCCGCTGCTCACGGACCCGTACGAGGACCCGGCGCGCGCCGCGGAGCTCGCCGACTCGGTCTCCACGGCGGCGCTGCTGCTCCTGGAGCGGCTCAGCCCCCTCGAACGGGCCGTGTTCGTGCTGCGCGAGGTGTTCGACTTCGGCTTCCCCGAGGTCGCCGCGGCGGTCGGGCGGTCCGAGGCGGCGTGCCGGCAGCTGGTCGTGCGGGCCCGCCGGCACATGGCCGAGGGGCGCCCCCGGTTCGCCGCCGACCGCCGCGAACGCGAGGCCCTCGCCGCCCGCTTCTTCGGCGCCCTGCGCGAAGGCGACGTCGCCGGGCTGCAGTCGATGCTCGCCGCCGACGCGACAGTGGTCGGCGACGGCGGCGGGAAGGCGCCGCAGCTGGCCCGGCCGATCGCCGGGGCCGTCAACATCGCCCGGCTGCTGGGCGCGCTGTTCCCGCGGATGGCCCGGGCGGCCGTGACCCTGCAGCCGCACGAGGTCAACGGCGAGCCGGGGGCGATCGCCCGGGACCGCGACGGCCGGGTCCTGCACACGATGGCCCTCGACATCCTCGACGGCCGCGTCCAGACCATCCGGATCGTCATCAACCCCGACAAGCTCGGGCACGTGGGGCCGGTCGCGGACGCGTGGGCGCTGAACGAGGAGCTGCGCCGCGACCGGTAGGCCCCTACGCGGCGTTGATGAGCTGGTCGAAGCCGGCGTGCAGGTCGGCCGAGATGTCCGCGTGGCCCAGGCGGCGCAGAATCCACAGCGACGCCAGCAGCGCCGGCCGTTCGTCGCCGCGCTCGGCCGCCCACGCCGCGTGCTCCAGCAGCAGCGCCGCCGTCAGCGCGTGGCCCAGGCGCAGGGCCAGCTCCCGCGCGCCGGCCGCGACCCGCGGGTCACGGGGGTCGGCGGCCGCGGTGGCGATGTCGGCCGCGAGCCGGGCGGTGGCGGCGGCCAGGGCCTCGGCGACACCCGGGAGCCGGTGCGTGGCCGCGTCGGCGGCCGCGGTGAGGCGCAGCAGCAGCGGCCGGGCGCCGTCGCCGGAGCCGAGGGCGCGCAGGACGTCGACGGAGAGCACGTTCGTGGTGCCCTCCCAGATCGGCAGCACCTGGGCGTCGCGCAGCAGCCGCGGGATGCCGGTGTCCTCGACGTAGCCGGCGCCGCCGAAGCACTCCAGGTACTCGCTCGCCGACGCGACCGCCAGCCGGCCCGTCGTCAGCTTGGCCAGCGGCGCGGCCAGGCGCAGCTCCGCGGCCGCGGCGGCGTCGCCGTGCTCGGCCCGGCCCAGCAGCGCGAACGAGTGCGCGGCGAGCGCGAACGCGCCGGCCGCGTCGACCGCGAGAGCGCCGAGGGTGGCGCGGTGCAGCGGGTTGTCGGCGAGCAGCCCGCCGGCGACGGTCCGCTCGGCCGCGTAGGCGAGCGCGTACTCCAGACCGCGGCGCATCCCGCCCGCGGCCGCGGCCGCGTTGTGCAGGCGCGTGACGACGACCAGCGTCATCATCGCGGCCAGGCCGGGCTGCGCCGGGTCGGTGAGCGGGAACGCGGGGACCCCGTCGAGGCGGACCTCGCCCGTCGGGACCGCGCGGGTGCCGAGCTTGTCCTTGAGCCGCAGCACCTGCAGGCCCGGCGCGGGCGAGCGGCCGTCGGCGCCGTAGCGCGGCACGAGGAACGGCACCAGGTGGCGGCTGCCCGCCCCGGCGCCCTCGGGCCGGGCCAGGGCCACCGCCATCGCCGAGTCGATCGCCGAGCAGAACCACTTGTCGCCGGTCAGCGCCCAGCCGCCGGCGCCGTCGGGGTGGGCGGCGGTCGTCGAGCGGCCGATGTCGGAGCCGCCCTGCGACTCGGTCATCCACTGCCCGGACGTGATCGCGACCGCCGGGTCGGTGGCGATGAGCCGGGCCAGCCACCCGGGCTGCGCGCCGGTCTGGGTGAGCAGCGCGGCCGCGCCGTCGGCCATCGCGACCGGGCACGAGAACGTCGCCGACTCCGGGCCCCACAGGTGCAGCAGCGCCTGCTGCACGACCCGCGCGCCGGGGCCCCAGGTGTCGCGGGCCTCGGGCAGGTACGGCAGGGCGACGACGCCGTGGCGGGCCGCCGCCGCGCGCTGGGCCTGCCAGCCGGCGGACGTGTCGACGCGCTCGATCCGCTCGCCCCACGCGTCGAAGCGGGTCAGCGCCGGCGGGTGGGTCTCGGCGTCGTGGTGCGCCGCCCGCAGCGGGCCGATGACCTCGGCGGACAGGTCCGACAGGCGGTGCTTGGCGGCGGCGTGCCCGTCCTCGCCCAGCAGCCGGTCGAGCCAGCCGCGCAGCTGGGGGTCGGCGGTGTACGGGTCACGCAGCGACGGCCCGGTCTGCACGAATCGCGTCATGGCTCACAGGTTACCGCCGGGTACGGTGGTGATACTGGGTGCCGTGACCCTGCACATCGACACGGCCCAGCGCCGCGCCCGCCTCGCCGTGCGGCACGGGCTCGCCGGAGCGGTACCGGCCGGGAAGACCCCCGAGGACGTCGCCGCCGACCTCGTCGCGCTGCACGCCACCGACCCGGCGACCGTGCACCTGTCCGTCGCCGCCCGCCTGCACCGGCCCCTCGTCGCGACGCTCGAGGACGCCCTGTACGAGCGGCGCACGCTGCTGCGGATGCTCGGCATGCGCCGCACGATGTTCGTGGTCCCGTCCGCCTTCGCCGCGGTCGTGCAGGCCGGCGCCGCCCGCGCGGTCGCCGCCGAGCAGCGGCGGCTGCTCGTCAAGCATCTGACCGAGACCGGGGTCGGCGACGCGGCCTGGCTCGAGGATGTCGCCGAGTCCACGTACGAGGCGCTGCGCCGCCGCGGCCGCGCGACCGCCGCCCAGCTGGCCGCCGACGAGCCGCGCCTGCGCAGCCTCATGGTGTTCCCGCAGGGCAACCAGTACGTGACCAGCCGCGTCCTGCTGCTGCTGGCCGCGGACGGGCGGATCGTGCGGGGGCGGCCGCTCGGCACGTGGATCAGCAGCCAGTACGCGTGGTCGTGCCTGCCCGACTGGCTGCCCGAGCCGCTGGCCGACCTGGACCCGGCCCACGCGCGGGCCGAGCTCGCCCGGGCGTGGCTGGCGCGCTTCGGCCCCGGTACCGCCGCCGATCTCAAGTGGTGGACGGGCTGGACGATGACGCAGACCCGCGCCGCCCTGCGCACGCTGGAGGCCGTCGAGGTGGGGCTGGACGGCGGCGAGACCGGCTTCGTCCTGCCCGGCGACACCGAACCGGTCGACGACCCCGGCCCCTGGGTGGCGCTACTGCCCGGACTGGACCCGACGGTCATGGGGTTCCAGAGCCGGCGATGGTACCTCGGGCCGCACGCGCCGGCGCTGTTCGACCGCACCGGCAACGCCGGGCCGACGATCTGGTCGGACGGGCGGATCGTCGGCGGATGGGCGCAGCAGGCCTCGGGCCGGGTCGCGACCGAACTGGTCGAGGAGGTCCCCGCGGCCGTGCGCAACGCGGTCCGGCGGGCGGCGGATGAACTCGAGGGCTGGCTGGGCGACACCCGGGTGACTCCCAGGTTCCGGGCGCCACTCGAGCGCAAATTGTCAGACGCCGCCGGTACGGTCGTCGCATGAACTTCCACCTCGACGCCGCCGAGCCGGAGGCGGCCGCGTGACGGCGGTGTGCTGGGTGCTCGCGTATCTGGCGGCGCTGTACACGCTGGTGCGTGCGTGCGGAGCCGAACGCGGGACGCCGCTGGTGCAGCTGATCACGTACACGCCGTACGCGGCCGTGGGCTCGCTCCTCGCGGGCGGCGGGGTCCTGTTCGTCTCGGCGCCGGCCGGGCTGGTGCTCATCGCGTCCGGGCTGGTGCTGGCCGCGCTGGTCGCGCCGCGGCTGGTGCCGGGCCGGATGCCGCGGGAAGGGGTGCGGCTGCGGGTGATGTGCGCGAACCTGCTGTACGGGCGCAACGCCACCTCCGGGTTCGTCGAGCAGCTGAAGGTCGACGACATCGACGTGCTCGCGGTGCAGGAGCTCACCGCCGACGGGCTGGCCGCGCTGGACGAGGCCGGGATCGACGCCCTGCTGCCGTACCGGGTGGTGGCCCCGGCCCCGGGCGGCGGCGGCTCGGGCCTGTTCAGCCGCCACCCGATCTCGGCGCCGGTGTCGCGCACGCTCGAGGCGATCCCGATGTGGCAGACGGCGGCGACGGTCCACGTGCCCGGCGCCGGGCCGGTGCTCGTCGAGTCCGCGCACCCGTACCCGCCACGGCAGCGCCGCGTGCGGATCTGGCGGGACCAGATCGCCACGCAGGCCGTACCGGCCGCCGGCGGTCCGCCGCGGATTCTGCTCGGCGACTTCAACGCCACCCTCGACCACGCCGCGCTGCGCCGGCTGCTGCGGGCCGGATACCGCGACGCCGCCGCCGAACGGGGCCGGGGGCTGCAGCCGACCTGGCCGTGCCGCACCGAGACCCTGCCGTTCTGGACGCCGCCGATCACCCTCGACCACGTGCTGGTCGACCGGCGCGTCGGGGTGCGGGAGTTCGGGGTCCGGGCGGCCGGGGAGAGCGACCACCGGCCGGTCGTCGCCGAGCTCGTCCTGCCGGCGACCTGATGGCGGTCCGGCTGGTGCAGGTGAACCTCAAGGCCCGCGACGACGTGGCGCTGGGCCGGTTCTGGGCGGCGGCGCTCGGCTGGACCGCGTCCGGGTCGGGCCGCGGCGCGACCCCCGTGGCCCCGGCCGGCTTCGACTGGACCGACCCCGACGCCCCGGTCTGCGTCGACGTGATCGCCGTGCCGGACCCGGAAACGGTGCGGTACCGCATGCACATCGACCTGGCCACCACCTCGGCGGCGCATCAGGCGGAGCTGGTCGCGCGGCTGCTGTCGCTCGGGGCGACGGCCGCCGACATCGGGCAGGGCGACGTGCCGTGGACGGTGCTGGCCGATCCGGAGGGCAACCTGTTCTGCGTGCTGGAGCCGCGGGAGGTGTACCGGGACACGGGGCCGATCGCCGCGGTGGTCGTCGACTGCGCGGACCCGCGGGGCCTGGCCGGGTTCTGGGGTTCGGCGCTGGGCTGGACGTCGCACGAGGTGACCGGCGACTTCGCGCGGCTGCGTTCGGCGTCCGGGAACGGGCCGTTCCTGGAGTTCATCCGGGCGCCCGGCGGGGCGACCGTGTGGCACCGGGCCCATCTCGACGTGGTGCCGTACGCCGGGGACGAGCAGGCGGCGGAGGTGGCCCGGCTGCGGGCCCTCGGCGCCACGCCCTCCGACGCCGATCCGGGTGACGTCTCGTGGGTGGTCCTGGCCGACCCGGAGGGCAACGACTTCTGCGTGCTCGCCCCGGGCTGAACTTCTGTTCTTGGCACCACGGGCCTGACAGGGAGGGCCGCCAGGCCCGAACGGTGCCTCGCGGGAGGCACGGTCCGCAAGTTTCGCGGACCCGAGCCATCGCCTTTACGCTCTTCTCCTCGCGCGCGCAGCGGCGAGGGTGTGGGCCGGGTCGCGGTCCAGGTTGTAGCGGTCGCGGTCGTACCGCCGCGTCGTGCGCGGATCCGCGTGGCCCATGGCGTCCTGCACGTCTTCGAGCGGCACGCCCTCGTCGCGGGCCGTCGTCGCGAACGCGTGCCGCAGCGAGTGCGGGCTCAGCCGCTCCCACGCGGGCACGGCCGCGTCCCGGGCCAGGCGCCGCACCAGCCGGAACACGGCGTGCCGGTCGACCCGCCCGCCCGTCGCGGTCGCGAACAGCGGGCCCGGGGTCTCGCCGCGCTGCGGCAGGTACTCGTCGATGGCCCGCACCACGCCCGGCGTCAGCGCACGGCGGCGCGGCTTGCCGCCCTTGCCGGTGAACCGCACGGTGCGGTGCCCGCGCTCCGCGCCCAGGTCCTCGACGTCCAGGGCGACGACCTCGCCGACGCGCAGGCCCAGGTCGGCGAGCAGGGCCAGGATCGCGCGGTCGCGGGCCGCGGTCGGGCCGTCGAGGCGCTCGGCGGCGGCGAGCATCGCGTCGACCTCGGCCGCGGCCAGCCCGACGGTCGCGGACACGTCCCGGTTCACCCGGGGCCGGTCGGCGCCGCCGACCGGGTTGGCCTTGACCGCCTCCAGCCGCAGCAGGAACGCGTACCAGCTCGACAGCGCCGAGAGCTTCCGGGCGACGCTCGCCGGGGCCAGCACGCGGCCGCTGCGCTCGTCGACAGTCGACTCGAGGTCCCGCGCATACGCGTTGACGTGCAGGAACGAGGCGCGCAACGGGTCCAGGCCGCGCTGCGCGCACCAGGCCAGGTACTGGTGGACGTCGCGGCGGTACGCGGCCCGGGTGTGCGCGGACAGGCGCCGGTTGGCCAGCCACGCCTCGGTGAAGTCGGCCGAGCCGTCGGCGGGCGCGGGCAGGCCGGGCGGGGTGGCGCGATCCGGGGTGGTCATGGCTACGGGTTGACCGACCACACGGTGGTGCGCTTGACCGGGGCGTCTTCCAGCGTCTGCGGTACCGGCACGTCGTACTCGGCGAGCAGCGTCAGGTGCTCGCGCGGCAGGTAGGCCCGGCCCGGGTCGCCGACGAGCACGGTCGACCCGCCGCGCGCGGCCCGGCGCAGGTAGTCCAGCATCCGCCGGGTCATCTCCCGGCTGTAGAACACATCGCCGGCCAGCACGACGTCGGCGTCCGGCTCCTGCTCGAGCACGTCGGCGAGCAGCGGCGTGACCGCGACCCCGTTGGCCTCGGCGTTGATCCCGATCGCGGCCACCGCGAGCTCGTCGATCTCGACCGCGGTGACCCGGGCCGCGCCCGCCTTCATCGCGGCGATGGCGACCAGCCCCGAGCCGGCCGCGAGGTCGAGCACGGTCCGGCCGGTGAGCAGCTCCGGGTGGTCGAGGGTGTACCGCGCGAGCGCCTGACCGCCCGCCCACGCGAACGCCCAGAACGGCGGCGGCATCTGCCCGCCCTGATCGGTTTCGGTCCGCTCCCACAGCTCGATGGCCTCGTCGGCGAGCCGCAGCCGGACCTCGGGGGTGAGGGGGACCGGGGCGAGGCGGGTGTTGTCGAGCACGAATTGCGCCATCATCGCTGCGGACGGTACCAAGCCCGCTGTCACCCGTGCGTGCGACGCCCCGCGCGGGCCGCCCCCGGTACCGTCGCTCCATGGGGGGCAATGCCGTATTCGTCTGGATCATGCTCGGCTTGTCGGTGGTCGTGCTGGTCCTGATCGCGCTGTACGTCGACTCCTGGCGCCGCAAGGACGACGCCTGAGTTATCCACAGGCGCGGACTGCCGCTTCCCGCCGCCGGGCGGGCGTGGTGGGCTTGGACACATGGTGCCTCCACCGCTGCCACCGGGCATCGCGGCCACCCTCGACGCCCTGCGCGCCGACGCCGCCACCTGGCTCGCCGCCGCCGCGGCGATGAGCACGGCCGCCGACGCCGCCGGCGGCCTGACCCTCGACGCGGGCCGGATGTCCGCCGCGGCCGAGCTGGCCGGCCTCACCCGGGTCTACGGCGAGGTCCGCGCCCGCGCCGCGGACCTGCTCGCCGGGGCGGCCCGCGCCGGCGCCACCACGGCGGCCGCCCTGGACGAGGCCGCCGACGCCTACGAGCGCGGTGACCGCTGGTGAACGATTTCGGACACCTGCTCGACGTGGCGGAGCGCCTGCTCGACACGGCCGCCGGGCACGCCGACGCCGTCGTCGCCGACACCCGGCACTGGGCCCGCGTCATCGGCCCGGCCACCGGCCTCACCGGCCCGCTCGTCGCCGCCGTGGAGCGGGCCGCGGCCGACGCCTACGCCCAGGCCCGCCCGATGTTCGACCGGCCCGGCGACCCGCTCGCCCTGTGGCAGGTCGCCAACCGCTGGCGCGACGCGGTCGCGGCCCCGGCCCGCTCGGCCGCCGCCGGCCTCGCCCGGTCCAACCGCCACTGGCAGGGGCCGGCCGCGGAGGCGTACCTGGCGACCGCCGGCCCCCAGCAGGAGGCGCTGCACCGGCTGGAGACCGCCGCGACCGGCACGGCGGCCGCGCTGCGCGAGGCGGGTGCGGCCCTGGTCGCGTACTGGACCGCGCTCGGCTCGGCCCTGTCCGCCCTCGCCGGCAACCTCGGCCTCGCCGCCGCCGCAGCCGCCGACCCGGCCACCGCGGCCGCGGGCGCCGCGGCGGCCCTGGCCGCGCTCGAGCAGTTCCTGACCGTGTCGGCCGGCCTCATGCGGGCGATGACCCTGGAGGCCGATCGGCTCCGCGGCGCCCAGCAGGCCACCCTCGCGCAGCTCGCCGAAAGGGGTTGCTAGGCTCACGTCGGTTCGGTGAGCGTGCTGGAGTCCGACCCATCACGCTCCCGACTTTTCCCTGCTCCGACTACATGCCGACCACGGCGTGCAGCGAGTCCGGCAACGACCCCGGGTGCAGGATGCCGAGCCGCTGGGTGGCCCGCGTCAACGCCACGTAGAGGTCGTTGGCGCCGCGCGGCGACTCCTCCACGATCCGCTCCGGGTCGACCACGATCACCCCGTCGAACTCGAGGCCCTTGGCCTGCTTGACCGTCAGCACCACGACCCGCGTGGTGAGGTCCGGCTCCTCGCCGAGGGCGGCGGCAGGGGCCGCCTTGCGCACGTGCGGTACCAAATCCTCGAAAATCCCCTGCGGCAGGATGACCCCCAGGCGACCCTCCGCGGCCGCCTCGGCCTCCTGCTCGACCGCCTCGGCAAGCGCGTCGCCCAGGCGGGCCGCGGCGACCCCGCGCACCCAGGGCTCCACGCCGGCCTCGCGCACCGAGCGCGGCGGGCGGAGGTCCGGGTCGATGCCGGCGAGGACCCCGGCCGCGACCGACATGATCTCGGCCGGGGTGCGGTAGTTGACGGTGAGCTCGCGCAGCCGCCAGCGGTCGCCGACGTACGGCACGAGCGCGTCGCCCCACGCCGACGCGCCGCCGAGGTCGCCGGTCTGCGCGACGTCGCCGACGACTGTCATCGAGCGGCTCGGGCAGCGGCGCATGAGCAGCCGCCACGCCATCGCCGAGAGCTCCTGCGCCTCGTCGACGATCACGTGCCCGAACGCCCACTTGCGGTCGGCGGCGGCCCGCTCGGCCGGGGTGAGGGCCTCGCCCTCGTCCTGCCGCTCGGCGAGCCGGTCGGCCTCCAGCAGGTCGGTGACCGAGAGCAGTTCCGGGTCGTCCTCGTCCTCGACGTCGATCGAGCGCGAGCCGAACGCGATCTCGAGGGCGCCCTCGGCGTACGCGACCTGCTGCCGCCGGCGCCGGTCGGCCAGGATCTCCAGGACGGTCTCGTCCTCGCCGAGCAGCTCCGCGGCCTCGTCCAGCAGCGGCACGTCGGCCGGCGTCCACCCCTGGCGCGGGGCCCGCTTGAGCCGCGGGTCGGCGCCGGCCGCGGCCAGGCGCTGGTCGGAGGCGAACAGCGCGGCGAGCAGCTGCTGCGGCGTGAGGATCGGCCACAGCCAGTCCAGCGCGCCGAGCACCTCGGCCTCGCCCCGCAGCTCGCGGCGGATCTCGGCCAGGTCGGCCTCGTCCAGCAGCTGCGGGTCGCCGGGGGCGTCGTCGCCGCCGAGCGGGTCGTCGGCGTACGGGTCGATGCCGATCGTGTCGGCCACCAGCAGCGACAACGCGTGGATGATCTCGGTGTCGAACGTCGGCCGGGCCAGGTTGTGCAGCTTGCCGGACCGCCGCGCCCGGTCCCGCGCGTCCTCGATCACGGCCGGGTCGAGCACGATCGGCCCGCCGTCGAGCAGGTCGAGATGTAGCGTGACCGGCTCGTCGGGCACCCGCTGCCGGTCGCGCACGGCCGCGGCCAGCACCTCGGCCATCTCCGCGCGGCCCTTGACCGCGGCGATCTCGGCCGGCTCCTCGCGGTCCGCCACGACCCCGGGGAACAGGTCACCCATGGTGCCCAGCAGCACGCCGGTCTCGGCCAGCGACGGCAGTACCTGGGAGATGTACCGCAGGAAGGTGGCGTTGGGCCCGATGATGAGCACGACGCGGGAGGACAGCATCTGGCGGTGCGTGTACAGCAGGTACGCGGCCCGGTGCAGCGCCACCGCGGTCTTGCCGGTGCCGGGACCGCCTTGCACCACGAGCACCCCGCCGAGGTCGGCCCGGATGACGTGGTCCTGCTCGGCCTGGATCGTCTCGACGATGTCGCGCATCCGGCCGGTACGGGTGGCGTTGAGCGCGGACAGCAGCGCCGCCTCGCCGGTCACCCCGTCGTGGGCGCCGCGCCCGGTCGCGTGGGCCTCGGTGAGATCCAGCACCTCGTCGTCGAGCCCGGTGACGGTGCGCCGCTGCGTCCGGATGTGCCGGCGCCGCCGCACCCCGTCCGGCGCGGCCGCCGTGGCCAGGTAGAACGGGCGGCTGGCCGGTGCCCGCCAGTCGATCAGCAGCGGCTCGTAGTCGTTCTCCTCGTCGAAGATCCCGATCCGCCCGATGTAGCGCACCTCGTCACCGGTGAAGTCGAGCCGGCCGAAGCACAGCCCGTTCTCGACCGCGCTGTACTGCGCGATCCGGTCCGAGTACAGGGCGGTCTGCGAGTCGCGGTGCGAGCGGTCCGCGGGCGTGCCCCCGGTCTGCAGCAGCGTGTTCGTCAGTTGCTGCGACGCCTCGTCGCGCAGGCGGTCCAGGTGCTCGTAGAGCGTGTCGAGGCGCCCCTGTTCCTCGACGATGTCGGCTGTGTCGGACGGGTTTGACAATCCGCTCTCCAGTCGGCTAACATTGCAGCATTCGGCGCCCTTGCGGCGTCTTTTTTGTTGCGTGAACGCTCTAGTCTAGCCTTTGCGCGGCTTCGCCGCACATCATCGTTTGCAGGAACCGCTCGTGGTCGTACCCCACGATGATGCGTGTTCCCGTGCCCGCCTCGGGCCGCGCCCCCCACTCGCCGCGCTCACGGCCGCCGGGCTCCTGGATCACGGCGGCGGTGTTCGAGGTGCCGTAGTCGATGCCGAGGCGGTGCCCGACAGCGATCATGCGCGCACCCTACGACGTAGCGGCCGGTCAGGTCATCGACCGGACGAGGTACGCGGACGAGGTATCTATGCTTGATGGCATGGCCACCGCGCTCACGCCTGATCTGTCGTTCCTGCTGGATCACACCAGTCACGTGCTGCGCACGCAGATGACGGCGGCGCTCGCGGAGATCGGCCTGACCCCGCGGATGCACTGCGTGCTCACACATGCGCTGGGTGAAGAGCGCACCCAGATCCAGCTGGCCGAGATCGGCGGCATGGACAAGACCACGATGGTGGTAACGGTCGACGCGCTGGAGAAGGCCGGCTACGCCCAGCGCCGCCCGTCGAGTACCGACCGGCGCGCCCGGATCATCGCCGTCACTCCGGAGGGTGCCGAGATGGCGGCCCGCAGCCAGGAGATCGCCGACTCGGTGCACGCCGCGGTCCTCGACTTCCTGCCGGACGATGAGCGCGCGGTACTGATCCGCGCCCTGACCCGCCTGACCCAGGGCCATCTCGCCACGCCCGTCGAGGCCCAGGGCGTTCGCCGCGCCCGTCAGTGACGCCGAGGGCCATCTCGCCCCATCCATCGAAGCGCAGAGATGCAGCCGCGCCGCGTCAATGACGCGGCCATCTCGTCGCTCCGGAGGCCGGGCGGCCGCTGTTGGCCGGGGCGGCCGCGGCGCTCGCTGATGCCAGGGGCCACCTCGCCGGCCGCGGCCGAACGGGAATTCGCTGCACCTGGTAAGTGACGCGGCCGGCTCGCCGCGCACATCGGCGGCGCCGAGGACCCCTGCCAATCTGGCGCTTTTTTCGCTTCGCAAGCCGTTCGTGGCGGCCTTCGAGCCGACGCGATGCGCGAGCCGTTCCACCCCTGACGGCCCGCAGTGGCTTTCACTCGCCGCGGGCGCCGCCCTCGAGCTCGGCGACGATGTCGAGGTGGCCGACGTGCCGGGCGTACTCCTGCACCAGATGGAAGAGCACCCGCTCGAGCGACGCGGGCTCCGCTCCGTCCCACCTCGGGCCCGGTACACCTGACGTGTTGAGGTCGTTACGCAGGATGATGGCGCGCGTGGTCTCGCCCTGGTGGCGGAGGTCGTCACTGAGCGTTTCGCGGGACTCGCCCGGGGCTACGTGCCAGGCGCCGTCGTCGCCGCGGTCGCCCCATGGTTCGGCGACGTCGCCGCCCTCGAAGCCCCAGACGAGCCAGCGCAGCTCGACGTACCGCAGATGCTTGAGCAAACCGAGGGGCGTCCAGCCGGACGGGAGCACGCTGCGGCCGACGGCCTCGGCGGGCAGCGACGCGATGCGCTCCAGCAAGGTGCTGCGGAAGAAGTCCAGGTAGCGCAGGAACACCTCGGCGCGGTCGGCGGCCGGCTCGGTGGCTTCTGGGAACCTCGTCACAGTTATTCATCCCGTCAGAGATAGTTCCGTAGCAGACCATCTGTTACGGTCGGGCTTATGAAACAGAACCGATGGCTCGCACTCGCGGTACTCGCGACCGGCATGCTCATGGTCATCCTGGACGGCAGCATCGTCACGGTCGCCATGCCCGTCATGCAGCGTGATCTCGGCTTCACGCCCGAGGGACTGACGTGGGTGGTCAACGCGTACCTCATCGCATTCGGCAGCTTCCTGCTGCTCGCGGGCCGGCTCGGTGACCTGCTCGGCCGCAAGCGGGTGCTGCTCGCCGGTACCGCGGTCTTCGTTGCCGCCTCGGTGCTCGCCGGGCTGGCCACCAGCCCGGCCATGTTGATCGCGGCGCGCTTCCTGCAGGGCGTCGGCAGCGCGATGGCCAGCGCCGTCAGCCTCGGCATCCTCGTCACGCTCTTCCCCGAGCAGCGCGATCGGGCCCGCGCGATCGGCGTGTTCTCGTTCACCGGCGCGGCCGGCGCATCGATCGGCCAGGTGCTCGGCGGCGTGCTCACCGACGCCCTGAGCTGGCACTGGATCTTCCTCATCAACGTGCCGATCGGCGTGGCTGCGCTGGCGCTGGCGGTGCCGTACCTGCCGAACGACCGCGGCCTCGGCCTGCGCGCCGGAGCGGATGTGCTCGGTGCACTCTTCGTGACCAGCGGCCTCATGACCGGCATCTACGCCGTGGTCCAGACGAGCGGTAACCGCTTCGTGACCGGTGGTGTCGCCGTGCTGCTCCTGGCCGCGTTCGTCCTGCGGCAGGCCCGGGCGCGTACCCCGCTGATGCCGCTGCGAGTGCTGCGCTCCCGCCAGGTCGCCGGGGCCAACGCGCTGCAGATCCTCATGATCGGCGCGATGTTCTCGTTCCAGATCCTCATCGCCCTGTACATGCAGCGAGTCCTCCACTACACGGCGCTGCAGACCGGCCTGGCGATGCTCCCAGCCGCGCTCGCCATCGCCGCCGTGTCACTCGGCGTGTCGGCCCGGCTCATCCACCGGTTCGGCGAGCGCACGATCCTCATCGCGGGCCTGGCCCTGCTCACCGTCGCGCTCGGGTGGCTGACGAGGCTGCCGGTCGACGCGCGGTACACGACGGATCTGCTTCCCGTCATGGTGCTGATCGCCGGCGGGGGACTGGTGCTGCCCGCGATCACGGGTCTCGGCATGTCGGGCGCCCGGCCGGACGACGCGGGCCTGGCGTCGGGCCTGTTCAACACGACGCAGCAGCTCGGCATGGCGCTCGGCGTGGCCGCACTGTCCACTGTGGCCGCCGCCCGCACCGACGCCCACCTGCGCGCCGGCGCTGCGGAGGCGGCCGCCCTCACCGACGGCTACCGGCTGGCCTTCACCATCGGCGCCGCCTTGCTGGCCCTGTCCATCGTCGGCGCCGCGCTGCTGCTGCGTTCCGTTTCTGCGGCGGTACCGCAGGAGCCGTCCACCAGCACAGCCGTGAGCGGTGAGTCACCTTCCGTTGCCGTGGCCTCCGGCTCCGAGGGGTCTGCCAGCGCGTCACCGTCAGTGACCGCGTCATCGTAGGGCGTAGCCGCCTTCGATGCATCGCCACGCGGACCCCGCGGCCCCAGCCTCCTGGGCCGGCGGGGTCCGTCAGTGCGTCATCGCCGGGCGGCGCGCCCCTCGCCGGCATCGGCTCCGTCCAGGCGTCCGCCGCGGTCGAGGCGCCGGCCATGGCGGGACGGCCGTCGACGGGATCGACTCCCGTCCTTCCGCGGTCGATCGAGCCTGGAGAACCTCCGTGCGTCGACGACCGCCTCGGTCGATGTGCTGTGTAGTCGGCGCGCGCCAGCGGGCGGGCTCGGCAGGCAGTGCCCACGGCGTCACGCTCCGATGGCGAATCCGTTGTTCGCGGCTCGCGGATCGGCGCGTACCGGCAGTGAAGTTGCGACTACCGCGCATCGCTGTGGTTCGCGCTGCAACGTCCGGGCCGCGTGGCCCGTCTCTCTCAGGACGACGTTGGCGGGCACCGTCGCCGGGAGTAACGCGGCGGGGTGGGCATGATCGGATTCGGGGCGGGCTGTGGCCGGTTTCTCAGCGGTGTCTGCGACACTGTCGCGCATGCTGCAGCGGGTCGGGGGCGCGATCAGGGCGTCCGTGTTGTTGGTGATCGCGCCGGTGGTGGTGGCGCTCGGTAGTCCGGCCGCGGCGTTCGGATCGCCGGTGCTCACCGCGCCCGTGTTGGCGCCGCCGCTCACGTCGCCGCTGCTGCGGAAGGCGCCGAGTCCCACGCCGAGCGCGACTGGCTCCGCGAACGCGAACCTCGGCCCGTCCATCCCGGGTAGCAGTGTGTGCACGATGAGTGACCCGGTGCTGACCGAGATCTCGGGAATCGTCACGACTGCGAACGGTTACGCGGTCATCAACGACAGTAACGTGGAGCGGTCGCGGGAGAAGATTTTCCTCCTGGACGATCAATGCCGGGTGACGCGCAGCGTGGGGTACCCCAGCAGCGCCTTTGACCCGGAAGACCTTGCGGTTGCCAAGGACGGGACGCTGTGGGTCGCGGATGTCGGGGACAACACGACGCTGACCGGCGGTTCGGGCAACCGGCGCTCGTCGATCGCGCTGTGGAGCCTCGCGCCGGGGGCGAACACGCCGGTGATCCACCGCCTGGCGTACCCGGACGGCAAGGCCCGCGACGCCGAGGCGCTGATCATCGACGGCGACGGCCACCCGGTGATCATCACCAAGGACCCGGTCGGCGAGGTGTTCACGATGACGCAGCCGCTGCCGGCCAACAACGCCAATCCGGCGCCGCTGACCCGGGCCGGCTCGTTCCGGCCGCAGGCGACGGGTACCACGAACCCGTACGGCATCCTGGGCACTTCGGTCGTCACCGGCGCCGCGCTGAGCCCGGACGGCAAGCGCGCGGTGGTGCGGACGATGGCGGATGCGTACGAGTTCGATGTCACGGACGGTAGCGTCGTCGATGCGATCACGGGCGGGTCGACGCCGCGGATCACGCCGCTGCCGAGCGAGCCGCAGGGCGAGGGCATCGCGTACACCCGCGATGGCACCGAGTTCGTGACCACATCGGATCAGCCGAAGGCGAGCCCGATCCTGCGGTACACCCCGTACCACCCGGCGGCCGCGCCGTCCGCGTCGCCGGCGGTGCAGGCCCAGGCGCCGAAGACCGCTGACCGGTCGTTCCTGGACAACTTGTCGCTGCAGGACCTGACGCGGATCGTTATCGGGTTCGGGCTGCTTGGCGTGCTGATGATCGCCGTCGGGGTGTTCGCGGTCATCCGGTCGCGTCGGCGTCGTCGGGCGCTGCTCGTCGGTGGTGCCGCCGCCACGGCGAGCGCGCCTACTTCCGGTGCGCCAGCCTCTGACGCACAGGATTCCGGTGGGTCGAGTTCCGATGAATCCACTTCCGACGCGCGGAACTCCGGTGGCCCGATCTCTGACTCTCCGGCCGGCTCCACCGCACCGACCTCAGGTGGTGCCATCGCCGGCCGACAGTTCTCCGACGCATCCGGGTCGGACGGACGGTCTTCCGGCGGGCCGTCATCGGCCGCACTCGGGGCGGACGGGCCGTCGTTCGATGCGCCGTCGTCGGGCTCGCCGGGCGCTGGGGGAACTGCTCCAGCCGGCGCCGAGCCCGTGTCGGCGCCGGTGAGCGGCGTGGCATCGCCGGCCGGCGGGCCGCCGATCAAGGAGCAGTCGTCGGTCCGCGGCGATTCGTCACCGAACGTGACCGCCGGTACTCGGGCGTCGGACCCCGCAGTTCCGGTCGGTGGCGTGGCCGAGGAGGCGCCGGCTCCGGCGCAGACGAGGGGGGCCGGTTCGTCGGTACCTTCGAAGGCGGCCAAGGCCACGAGGTCGTCGAAGCGTCCCCAGCAGGGTGGCTCGGAGGGTCCCGGGTCGGCCTGAAGGCGGGGATTAACGGTATTGCGATTACCGGTAATCCATTAATTCGGTAATCCCAAAGTCGGCTGCGACAGGCTCCTCCCGCGGACTTGTACGATCGTACTAGTTCGGGATCTCGGGAGGTTTCCGTGGCGTACGTGATGCTGATGCTCGCCATCGCGGTTGAAGTGGTCGGTACCAGCTTGCTCAAGGCCACCGAGGGGTTCACGAAGCTCTGGCCCACGACGGGTGTGCTCGTTGCGTATGCGCTGGCGTTTCTGTTCATGGCGCAGGCGGTGAAGGTGGTGCCGGTTGGGGTCGCGTACGCGATGTGGTCGGGGCTCGGGACCGCCGCCATCGTTGCGATCGGGGCGGTGTTGCTCGGGGAGCCGCTCAGCCTGATCAAGGTGGTTGGTGTCGGGCTGGTGATTGCCGGGGTTGTGGTGCTGAATCTCGGCGGGGCGCACTGAACCGGCGGTGCGGCGGTGCCTCGGTGGGAGTTGGAGTTGTGGGCGGCAGGGACGTGGCCGCGATGGGGGTTGCGCCCGGTGGGAAGGTGCGGGCGATGGGGAGGTGCGCGGTTGGTCGGACGCCACGGACGGTCGATGCTCGGCGTGATGAGGTTTGGCTGTGGGGGAGTTGCGGACAATGAATGCACGCCGTGATCCTGAAGGGCGTAAGCGTGCGCTCGCCCAGGCCGTTGTCGAGGTCGTGGCCGAGGTTGGGGTTGGGCGGACCACGCATCGGATGGTGGCTCGGCGGGCCGGGGTGCCGCTCGGGGCTACGACGTATTACTTTCCTACGCTCGCGGATCTCGTTGCGGCTGGGCTGGCGTTGGTCAGTGATTCCGTTGGTGTCGAGCTCGAGCGGTGGCGGGTCGCTGTTGAGCGGGAGCCGGACGGTCTCGCCGAGGTGTTGAGCCGGCTCGTGGCCGATTATGTGGCGGATCAGCCGAAGGCGTTGCTCGAGTATGAGCTGTATCTGGCGGCTGCTCGGGTGCCTGCGCTTCGGCCGCTGGCGCGGGCCTGGCTTGATGGGGTGCATCTGATGTTGGCGCCGCGTACCGGGGAGGCGGCTGCTCGGGCGATCAGTGGTCTTATCGACGGGGTGATGCTGCAGGCTGTTGTCACCGGGGAAGCGGTTCCGCGGGAGGCGCTTGCCGTTGCGATCCGGCAGCTCGGGGGCTGACGAGTGAGAGCCGACAAAGGGAACGGACGAGCCGGCCCGCTGTAAGACCGAAGCGAGACCGGCCGCCGTGGACCGAAAGGAGCCGGCCGTCGAGGACCCGAAGAACCGGCCGGCCGTGGGCGAAGGAACCGGCCGCCGCGGGACACGGGCAAGACCCGCGCCGCCGGTCAGGACGAAACCGGCCGCCGTCTCAGACCAGGCGCAGCTGGCCCTCGGCGCGCGCGGCCGGGCCCAAGTCGCCCGTGCGGTGGTGGCGGCGGCACAGTACCTGGTAGTGGACGTCCGCCGGGGCCGGCTCGTCCGCTCCGTCCGCCGTGGTGTCGCCGATCACGACCTGCAGGCCCTCGCGGGCGATCACGCCGTTGACCACGCGCGCGTTGAGCAGGCCCGCCCGGCCGCACCAGCACAGCACCTCGACCTGCACGCGGGTGACCTCGTCGGCGAGTTCGAAGAGGCGTTGCGCGGCCGGGAACAGGGCGGTGCGGAAGTCGGTGGCGAGGCCGAACGCGTATACGTCGACGTCGGAGTTGTCGACGAGGTCCGCCAGCTGCTCGATCTGCGCGACCGTGTAGAAGCTGGCCTCGTCGCAGATGAGGTAGTCGACGCGGATGCCTCGGGCCCAGCGGTCGCGGACCAGGGCGCGCAGGTCCAGCCCGGCCACGTCCACGGCGTCCTTGCCCAGGCCGATGCGGGTGGAGAGACGGCCCGGGCCGGCGCGGTCGATGGTGGTCAGGACCAGGCCGTGGCGGCCCTGCCGGGCGTGGTTGTAGTCCATCTGCAGCGCGAGGGTGGATTTGCCGCAGTCCATCGGGCCGTAGAAGAACTTCAGCCGGCCCCCGCGTCGTGTGCGGGAGTCACCGGCGGCCACGCACGCCGTTGGGTCGTCGTCGGTTGGGGTCACGGCGGAGAAGCCTACTTGGCGGCCCGCTCGTCGATGCTCCGCAGGAGGACGCTGACCTCGGCGTGTTCCGTGACGCCCATCGCCTCGTACAGGTCCGCGGCGGTCTGCAGCCGCTGCCGCGACAGGCGCGGGTCGCTCGTGCACAGGCCCAGGCCGTGGTAGGCGCGGGCCTGTTCGTAGCGGTACCCGGCCCGCATCGCGCGTTCCAGGGCGCGCGCGAACTCGGCCTTGGCCTCGTCGAGCCGGCCGACGGCGTGCAGCCCGCCGCCGTGGTTGCTCGCGGCCAGGCAGGCGATGTGCGGGTCGAGGTGCGCGGCGTCGCGGGCGGCGAGCTCCAGCAGCGCCAGGCCCTCCCCGGTGCGGCCGAGGGCGATGAGGCTCATCCCCAGGTAGCTGCGGGCCTCGCAGATCACCGCCATCCCGGCCTCCGGCGGGATCCGCCCGACGGTCCAGCGCAGCAGCAGCTCGGCGTGGCGGTGCTGGCCGAGGGTCTGGCGGATGACGGCGAGCTCGATGGCGCCGTTGATGGCCAGCTGCGCCCCGGTGGCCCGGCCGGCGGCCAGGGTGCGCCGGGCGGCGATGAGCGCCTCGCCGGTGCGGCCCCGCAGCCGCAGGATCGTGGTGAGGCAGGTCCACTGCCCGCCGTACACGGTGACCTCGGCCGGGTAGATCGCCTGCAGCGACTGCTCCAGCAGCTCGAGGGCCTCGGTGAGGCGGCCGGCGAACTGGTACACGGCGGCGAGGTTGGAACGGGCTCTTCCGCCCCACTTCGGGTGCTCGGCGATGACATTGAGGTGCCGGGCCGCGTTGCCCTGGTCGCCCTCGCGGGCGTAGGCGGAGGCGAGGTAATTGTGGGTCATCGCGACGAGGTCGTCGTCGGCGAGCGCCTCGGCCGCGGCCAGGGCGCGGCGGTGCAGGTCGATGGAGACGTCGTTCATCGAGTTGCGGAAGAGGTACCCCCACACCGCCCTCGGCAGCAGGCACGTGTGCCGGTGCCGGCCGAGGCGGTCGGCGAGCTGGGTGACGCCGACCACGTTGCCGATCTCCAGGTCGAGCCAGCGGCGGGTGGCGGCGAGGTCGGCGAAGCGCGGCACCCACGGCTGGACCTCGCCGACGTCGATCGCGCCGCGGGCCCGGCCGCCCTCCCAGGGGCGGGTCGCCGCGGCCGCGGACTGCAGGTAGAAGTCGAGCATCCGGTCGGTGGCCGCGTCCCGCTCCGGGTCGTCGGCGGCCAGCTGCGCGGCGTACTCCCGCAGCAGGTCGTGCAGCCGGAACCGGCCGGCGACGGGCTCGATGAGCAGGTGCGCGTCGACGAGGCGGCCGAGCAGCTCGTCGGCGTCGCGGATCGGCAGGTCGGTCAGGGCCGCGGCGACCCGGACCGCGAACTCGCCCGACGGGTGCAGGCCGGTGAGGCGGAACAGCCGGCGGGCCGGGTCGTCCAGGGCCCGGTACGACAGCTCGAACGCCGCGTGCGGCGACCGCCCGTCGACGGTCAGGTCGATCGGGGCCGGGTTGGCCTGGCGCAGGCGGTCGGCGAGGTCGGCGACGCTCCACGACGGCCGGTGCGCGAGCCGGGCCGCGGCCAGCCGCAGCGCGAGGGGCAGCCCGCCGCACAGGCGCACGACGTCGGCGACGGCCCGCGGGTCGTCATCGGCGCGCGCGCCGATGACGGTGGTGACGAACCGGACGGCGTCGTCGTCGTCGAGCACGTCCAGGGAGACACTGTGCGCGCCGTCGAGCCCGCCGAGCCGCCGGCGGCTGGTGATGAGCACCAGGCTCGCCGACGCGCCGGGTAAGAGCGGGGTCACCTGGGCCGGGTCGGCGGCGTTGTCGAGCACGACGAGCATCCGCCGCTGGGCGAGCTCGCTGCGCCAGCGGGCGACCCGCTCGTCGGGGTCGGCCGGGATCCGCTCCGGGTCGAGGCCGAGGTGGCGCAGCAGCAGCCCGACGGCGTCGTGGGCGGCCAGCGGCGGCCGCTCGCCGTGGGCCCGCAGGTCGACGAAGAGCCGCCCGTCGGGGTAGCGGTCGGCGACGAGGTGGGCGACGTGCACGGCGAGGCTGGTCTTGCCGACGCCGGCCATGCCGTCGACGGTGAGCACGACCGGGACGCCGTCGCGGCCGGGCCGGGCCGCGGCGACCAGGCGGGCGACGAGGTCGTCGCGGCCGGAGAAGTCGGCGATGTCGCGGGGCAGCGTCCACGGGGTCGGGACCGGCAGCGCGCGGGTCGCCGGGGCGCCGGAGGCCATGCCGAGCATCGCCGGCGGGCCGGGCCGCGGCGACGAAGCGGCCGGCGGCGGGGGTTGCAGCAGCCCGCGGTACAACTCCTGCAGTGCCGCACTTGGGGCGAGCCCCAGCTGCTCGTCGAGGGCCTCGGCCAGGCGCAGGTAGACGGCGATCGCGTCGGCGGTGCGCCCGACCCGCGCGAGGGCGGTCATGAGCTGCCCGTGCAGGCGCTCCCGCAGCGGGTGCTGCTCGGCGAGGCCGGTCAGCTGGCTGATCAGTTCCGCCTGCAGGCCCAGCTGCAGCTCGACGTCGAGGCAGTCCTCGAGGGCGCTGTTGTGCCGCTCCTCGAGGGCGACAGCGGCGGCCTGGACGCCGGGGCTGTCGACGCCGGCGAGGGCCGGGCCGCGCCACAGGTCCAGGGCGTCGCGCAGGTGCTTGCGGGCGGTGTGCAGCTCCCCGGCGGCCATCGCGGCCCGCCCGTCGGCGACGAGCTGCGCGAAGACGAGCGTGTCGAGCTCGTCGCCGGCGACGACGGCCCGGTACCCGGCGGTGTCGGTCTGGATGGCGCCGGGCAGCTGGCGGCGCAGCCGGGAGACGCAGGTGTGCAGCTGGGCGCGGGCGGTCGCGGGGGCGGCGTCGCCCCACACGGCGTCGACGAGGCGGGGGAGCGTGACCACCCGGTTGGGCTGGAGGAGCAGCATGACCAGCAGGACCCGGTCGCGGGTCGCGGAGATCTCCAGCCGCCGGCCGGCGACGTCGACCTCCAGCGGACCGAGCAGCCGGTAACGCACGACCGAACAGTAACGCAGGGTGTCACGTACACGACACCCGCCAGTCACAAGCCCGTCAGAGCTTGGCCGGTGGTGTGTTGCCGGCCGCCTCGATCGCGCGGCGCATCGGCACGAACAGCAGCAGGACGAATCCGGCGATGAAGAACACGACCAGAATGATGATCGCGACGCGGTAGCTGCGGGTCAGGTCGTAGGCGAGGCCGAACGCGAGCGGGCCGAGCCAGCTGGTGCCCTTGTCGGAGATCTCGTACAGCCCGAAGTACTCACCCTCCTTGCCCTTGGGGATCAGCTGGGAGAACAGCGATCGGGACAGGGCCTGGCTGCCGCCGAGGACGAGCCCGATGCCGCCGCCGAGGATGACGAACAGCACCGCCTGCTTGGCCGGCATGAAGAACGCCACGATGATGACGACGGTCCACAGCACCAGGCTGACCAGGACCGTCTTCCAGGCACCGATGGACTTGGCGAGCCGGCCCAGTAGCAGCGCCCCGGCGAAGGCGAGGAACTGCACCATGAGGATCGTGGGCACCAGCACGTCGTCGGACAGCTGCAGCTCCTCGGTGCCGTACTGGCTGGCGAGGGAGATGACGGTCTGGATGCCGTCGTTGTAGATGAGGTACGCGGCGAGGAACAGCAGCGTCAGCGGGAACGCGCGCAGGCCCTTCAGGGTGCTCCACAGCTGCCGGAACCCGTCGCCGAGCACGTTGCCGCGCACCACGCCCAGGTGCTCGTCGGCGACCGGACGGTTGCGCAGGGTCAGCAGCGGGATGGTGGTGAACCCGGCCCACCACACACCGGCGGAGACGAGGCTGTACCGCGCGACCTCTCCGGTCGTCAGGCCCAGGCTGTCCTTCATGAGTACCGCGGCCACGTTGAGCAGCAGCAGGGTGCCGCCGCCGAGGTATCCCCACGCCCACCCGAAGCTGGAGACCTTGTCCCGGTCCTGCTCGTCGGCGATCTGCGGCAGGAACGAGTTGTACACCACGACGGACGCGCCGAACGCGACGTTCGCCAGCAGGAACAGTCCGGCGCCGAGCAGGTACCGGTCGCCGGTGAGGAACAGCATCCCGACGGTGGCCGCGGCGCCGATGTAGGCGAACAACGCCATCAGCTGCTTCTTGCGCGGCGAGCGGTCGGCGATCGCGCCCACCACGGGCAGCACGAACACGGTCAGGAACACCGACAGCGACACCGTGTACGGGAACAGCGAACCCGGGGCGATCGCGATGCCGAGCGGGTGGATGGCGGCGTCGTCGGGGCAGCCGGCGTCGGGGCACCTGGCCGCCGTCTCGGCGATCGACGTCAGGTACGGGCCGAGGAAGACCGTCACGACGGTGGTCGGAAACGCCGAGTTGGCCCAGTCGTAGAAGTACCAGCCGACCCGCTCACGACGAGAGCTGAACTCCTCCACTGTGGACCCCTTCTAGGCCGGCCAGATGCCGCGCGTCTGGTACACGTCGCGCAGCACCTCGATGTGATCGGTCATGATGCCATCTACGCCGAGGTCGAGGAAGTGGGCGATCTCGGCGGCTTCGTCGATCGTCCACAGGTGCACCTGCAGCCCCATGCGGTGGCAGTAGCCGACGAACTTGGCGGTGGCCAGGGCGATGCGGCCGTACCGCGGCGGGATCTGCACCGCCACCACGCTCTCGGCCGGGGTGTAGCGGCGCCCGACCTGGTAGGCGGCGAACAGCCCGGCGACCTCGCGCATGCCCATGGACGTGGCCACGCCGGGCCCGGCGAGCCGTCGCATCCGCCGCAGCCGGGCCGAGGAGAACGAGGCGAGCAGCACCCGCTCGTGGGCCTTGAGCCGGTCCACGACCTCAACCGTCGGCTGTACCGCGTGGTCGGTCTTCGCGTCGATGTTGAACCGGATGTCCGGGTAGGCGTCGAGCACCTCGTCGAGGCGGGGCACCGCGGCCGCGCCGCCGACCCGCTCGCTCTGCAGGTCCGCGAACCGTAAGTCGATCATCCGACCCGGGCGCCCCAGGAGCCGCTCCAGCGTGTCATCGTGGAACACGACCGCGACCCCGTCGGCGGTGGCGTGCGTGTCGGTCTCGATGTACCGGTATCCGAGATCGACGGCACGGGCGAACGCCGCTGTCGTGTTCTCGTCACCGGCTGCCGCCCCGCCACGGTGGGCGAAGCCCAGCGGTCCTGGGGCGTCGAGGTAGGGCACCTGCTTCACGCGGCCAGTATGCAGCGATCTCCGGTCAACTTCGTGCAACGGCGGGTTACGGCAGGCTTGACGGCCGACGCAGAGCGCGGAACGGCAAAGGTAGGGTGACGCACATGCGCGTGCTCGGCATCGACTTCGGCACGTCGAACACGGTCGCGATGGTCCGCACTCCGGACGCGCGGATGCGACCGCTGCTGTTCGACGGTTCCCCCTTGCTGCCCTCTGCCCTGTACTTCAACACCGACGGGAAGGTCCTCGTCGGCCGGGACGCCGAGCGCAATGCGCGGCTCGACCCGGCCCGCTTCGAGCCCAACCCGAAGCGGCGCATCGACGACGGCGAGGTGTTCATCGGCGATGCGTCGATGCCCGTGCCGCGCCTGTTCGCGCACGTGTTGTCGCAGGTGAACGCGGAGGCGCGCCGGCAGTTGGGCGGGGCCCCGGAGGAGGTGCGCCTGACCCACCCGGCCCGGTGGGGCGAGCGGCGCCGGTCGCTGCTGATGGAGGCGTGCCGGATCTCGGGCCTCGGCAACCCCCGGCTGATCGCGGAGCCGGTCGGCGCGGCGTCGTACTTCACCGCCGTGCTCGGCTCGGCCGTGCCGGTCGGGCGCAGCCTGGCCATCTACGACCTCGGCGGCGGCACGTTCGACGCGACAGTGGTGCGCCGCACCCAGTCCGGGTTCGAGGTGCTCGCCGAGGACGGCCTGGCCGACGTCGGCGGCCTCGACTTCGACCACGCGATCGTCGAGCACCTGGGCAAGACCTACCAGGAGAGCCACGCCGAGAAGTGGGCGGCGCTGGCCAACCCGACCGACGCCTCCGACCGGCGGCTGCGGCGGATGCTCTACGAGGACGTGCGGGGCGCGAAGGAGATGCTGTCGCGGACCGCCTCGACCGACATCCACCTGCCGTCGATGGAGATCGACGCGCACCTGACCCGCGAGGAGCTCGAGACCCTCGTCCGGCCGTACCTGGAGCGCACCGTCGCGTGCCTGCGCCGGGCCATCGAGTCGGCGCGGCTGCAGCCCAAGGACCTCGTCGGCATCTTCCTCGTCGGCGGCTCCTCCCGCATCCCCCTCGCGGCGCACCTCATCCACACCGAGCTCGGCGTGGCCCCGACGACCCTGGAGCAGCCGGAGACGGTCGTGGTGGAGGGCGCGCTGTGCATCGGCGCCGCCGTCACCCCGGTCCGCGCCTCGGGCACCCCGCGCACGGTGACCCCGCCGCCGCAGCAGCGCCCGGCGCCGGTCCAGCAGCGCCCGATGCCGCCGGTGCAGCACGCCCCGGTCTCGGCCGCACCGATGTCGGGCGTGCCGGTGTCGCCGGCCGTGCAGCGCCCGCCGGTGGTACCGCAGGTGCAGCAGCGCCCGCCGGTCGTCGCGCCGCAGCCGGTGGTGCAGCGCCCGCCGGTGATCCAGCAGCCGGTGACGCCGGCGCCGGTGTTCCGCCCGCAGCCCGCACCGCAGCCGGTCGTGCAACAGCCGGTGGTGCAGCAGCGCCCGGGCCCGTTCCCGCCGCAGGCGGCCCGGCAGGCCCCGGCCCAGCAGGGGGAGGCGGCCGAGCGCAACTGGATCGCCGTGATCGTGGTCGTGCTGGTGCTGGTGGCGGTCCTGTTCGTGATCCTGCTCGTGACGGCGCTGAGCTAGCGGCTGGAACCAGAACAAAGGCCCGCACGGTGTACCCGTGCGGGCCTTGTCGCGTTCGTGGCGTCTACTGCGGCGCCCAGTAGGTGGCCAGGCTGCTCGTCGCCGGGTCGTCGGAGCCCAGCAGCAGGCTCCACGGGTCGGCGCCGGGCGGCACCTCGAGGTGCTCGTAGTCGGCCAGACCGGCGGGCTCGGCCGGGCCGTGGTGCTGCAGGGCCGGGTCGAACGCCGCGGACAGGCTGTGGTCCGGGCCGCCGAGCACCTCGGCGTCGGTCCACGGGAAGCCGCCGGCGGGCTCGGGCGGGTCCTGCAGGTGCAGCTCCTCCGGGAACTGCACCTCGTGCCAGCCCGGGTCGTCGGCGGAGGCGTCGACGTCGGGGTCGGTGCCGAAGGCGCTCTCGTGGCCGTCGTCGCTCGCCCCGTCGATGTGGCCGTCGCTGAGGTGGAGCTGGCCGCCGTCGTCCTCGTGGCCGGCCTGCCCGCCGTCGTCGTGGCCCTCGCCGTCGCCGTCGTGGTGGACCGCGTCGCCGTCGTGGAGGGACTCGTCGTACTCGGCCGTGGCGTGTTCGGTGCCGAGCGGCTCCTCGAGGTCGTCGTGCCCGCCCGCGCCGAGGTGGCCGTCGCTGAGGTGCTGGCCGGGCTCGCCGAAGTCGTGCCCGGCGTCGCCCGAGCCGAAGTCGTGGCCGGCGCCGTAGTCCTCGGCGTAGTCGTCGTGCCCGGCGCCGCCGTCCTCGCCGTACCCGCCGTGCAGGTCGTGCCCGGCGTCGCCGCCCAGGTCAGCGGTGTCGGCGTCGTCGCCGCCCTCGGACCATTCCCAGTGCCCGTCCATCGGTCAGCCCCCTACGCCTCGGCGGCCTCGGCGCCCGCATCGGCCGGTGCGGACGGGGTGAGCGCGCGGATGCGCACGAGCACCTCGTCGACCTGCTTGATGCGGGACCGGAGGCCTTCCCGTTCGGTGCTCAGCGCGGCCTTGCGCTTGCCGCGCTCGGCCTTGTCCTCGGCCAGTGACTTGTCGATGTTGGCGATGTGGGCGTCGAGCTGCTTGAGCCGCCGCTCGATCGCCTCGTCGAGGGCCAGGGTCAGCGCGTACTGCAGGTCGGTGAACCGGTTCATGATCTCGTCCGACAGGGCGGCGCGGGCCTCGCCGAGGACCTCCCGCAGCCAGGTGCGGGCCTGGACCTTGTCGGCCATGCTCTTGCGCTTGAAGATCATGTAGGCGCCGGCGGCGAGGCCCAGGCCGACCCCGACGACGGGCAGGACGAGCCCGGCGCCGGCCAGGCCGATCGCGCCGAGCGCGCTCGCGCCGCCGATCATGCCGGGGACGCGGGCGGCCATCATCGCCATACCGGCCGAGGACATGACGACCATCGCGCCGTCGCCGCCCTGCTCGCGGCGCGGCTTGGTGCCCAGGGCGTGGCGGAGCCGGGCGTTGAGCCCGCGCAGCACGTGCTGCAGCTCGTTGGGGTGGAACACCTGGGCCAGGACCCGCTCGCCGACCTTGCGGAAGCGGAACTCGAGGTCGTGTGACAGCCGGACGCTCAGCGCGTACAGCGCCTTGTCCAGCTCGGCCGGCAGCTCCTGCATGTCGCCGCGGCCGCCCTTGTCGATCTTCTCCATGAACTGTTCCTGCAGCTGCGTGATGTAGTTGCGCAGCCGGGAGGTGGCCTCCACGCGGGCCCGCTGGGTCTCCGTGGACAGGGCCAGGGACCACTGCCGGGACTCGGTGCGCTTGCGGGTGGCGACCTGCGCGCGCTCCTCCTTGGCCCGCTCGAAGTCGGCCGGGTCCGGGTCGGTCGCCTTCATCCGGTCGCCGAGCTCCTGGTCGACGCGGATGTACTCCGACCGCACGCTGCGCAGCACGTTGGCCTGCTGCAGCAGGTGGCCCTTGGAGGCCAGGTCGATGAGGGCGTGCTGCAGCTCGGCGATCCGCGACTCGCGGATCAGCTCCCCGGCGGCGTCCTTGGGCATCTGCATGGCCATCTCGGCGAGCCGGGCCGACACCGGGTACCAGGGTGCGGACGCGAACCGGGGCGCGTGGGTCTGCAGCTGGCCCTTGTTGTCGTCGAGGATCTTGCGCCAGCCCGGGTAGGCGTCGACCTTCGTCAGCGCGAACAGCACGAAGTTGACCTTCTTGCTGGCCTCGATGAGGAAGTTCATCTCCGGCTTGGAGAACGGGCTGGAGGCGTCGACGACGAACAGCAGCGCGGTGGCCTTCTCGACCGCGTCCATGGCGACCTCGGCGTGCATCGAGTCGAGGCCGCCGGTGCCGGGCGTGTCGATCAGGGTCAGGTACTGCAGCAGCGGCGCCGAGTGGTGGATCTCGATCCGCCGCGGCGGGCGCATCCCGTCGGGGATCCGGCCCAGCACGGTGCCCCAGTCGCGCAGGTCACCGAGCCCGATCGGGACGGGGTCCTCCCGGCCGGGGATGTAGGCGCGGGCGCCGTGCTGGGGGTTGTGCTTGAACTCCAGGTACGACGCGGTGGCCACGGCGGCGTCGACCGGCGACAGGTTCGGCACGCCGATGAGCATGTTCGTCAGCGAGCTCTTGCCGCGCTTGGTCTCGCCGACCACGACGATGCTGGGCCGCTGGACGTCGCGGCGGCGCTCGGTGTCGATGTCGGACGCCGCGTCGGGGTCGATCTTGCGCAGGTAGGCGAGGCTGCCCTCGACGCCGGCCTTGAGCAGCTTGCCCAGCGCCGCGGTGGCGTCGGCGGGCTTCTTCGGCGCCGCTCCGGCGGGAGCGTTGGGGGTCGTGGTCATCGTGGCTGCTCTCTGCGCGGCTGCTGCGTGGTGTGCTGGACGGTCGGGTGCGCGCCGGTCGGCCCGCCGGGCTGGGCCGGGCGCTGGACCGTCGGGTGGGCGCCGGTGGCGCCGCCGGCGCTGCGGGCCGCCTGGAACACGGTGACGATCGGGGCCCGCAGGACCCGACCGTCGCGGTCGACGTAGCCGGGGACCTCGACGCCGGAGATCTGCCCGTTGAGGTTCGGGTCGTTGGTCGGGGTGGTGCCGCCGGCCTCATGGTGGGCCGGGTCGAAGCGCACCCCGGCCGGTTCGAGGGTGGTGACCCCGGCCTCGTGCAGGGCGGCGCCGAGCCGGTCGCCGAGAGCCTTGCTGGTGACCCGGTCCCGCACGTAGATCGAGGCCTGCACGAGCGCGCGCCGGTCGGCGTCGGACTGCCCGCCGCGGCCGGGCGGCGCCGACACCGGGGCGGTCGCGCCGCGTCCGGCGCCGCGGGCGGACAGCAGCAGCAGGAGCAGCAGGGCCGCGCCGACGAACAGGGTGCCGACGAACGCCACCAGGGCCGGCTTCACGCCGAAGGAGTCCTGGGCGGTGCAGGCCTTGCTCTGCGCCTGAACGGTCTGGGCCTGCGTGCCGGCGTTGTCCGGCTGCTCCGGGGTGCCGCCGGCCTTGACCGCGCCGCTGACCGCGGCGCCGCCCTCGACGGGCGGGGCGGAGGCGCTGACCGTCTGCGCGGGGCAGTTCGGGGCGCCGCCGAGCAGGCCGGTCGCCACGCCGGTGAGCACCGCGATGACGAGCGCGACGGCGACCGCGACGAGACGCAGGCTGTTGGAGGACATTCTCGGCTCCTGGGGGTGGGGGCCTCGGCTATTGGCTGTACGAAGGTGATTATCGGACATTTGCCCCTCCACCGCGGATGCGCTGGGAGAGCAGGTAGAAGCCACGGTGCGCGACGAGCGCAACCCGCGACTGCGACGGGCTCGCGCCGGCGACGGCGTAGGCGCGCCAGCGGGTCGCGGCGTCCAGCGCGGCCCGGACCATCGAGTCGCGGTCGGCGCTGGGCAGGTTGAGAATCCAGCCCGGGTCGTTGGACAGTGCCAGGCGGGTCAGCTCGCCCTCCATCTGGTCGGGCAGGTCGACGGCGCCGGTCGTGACGAGCTGGGCGACCTCCAGCAGGCGCAGCCGGTGCGACTCGGGCTGCTGCAGTACCCGTTCGATGGCGTCGCGCAGCAGCTCCCGGTCGTGCGGCCGCTCGGCGTGGCTGGCGATCTTCTCGAGGCTCGACAGTGCCCAACCGGCCTTGATGGCGTCGGTGCGCCACCGGAACGCGTGGTCCAGGGTCTGCCGCAGCCGCGGGAAGCCCGAGGCCTGGAACAGCATCCGGACGAGCTCGCCGGTGGCCAGCGTCGGCTTGGCGACCAGCTGGGCGATGGCGAAGCTGATGCCGTACAGGTCGAGCAGGCGCAGCAGCCGTTCCCGCGACTCCCGGGTGACGGGGCACTCGCGGGTGGTGAACAGGTCGACGGAGGCCAGCAGCACGGTCCGCTCGCCCTGGGGCAGGGCGGCGAGCTGGCGCAGCGCCTCGCAGTCGGCGGCGGTGAGCCGGCCGGCCTCGGTCGTCTCGGCGAGGAGGCCCACGACGGGTACCACATCCGAAACGACCCGGCGCAGGACCTTCGACTGGTCGTTGGCGAGGGGCGCGACGATCGGCCACGGGTCCTGCCCGCCGCCGGCGAGCTTGTCCACCTTGTTGAACAGCCCGAGCGAGTTGATCGGGTTGCTCGACAGCCGGGCGGAGATGGACCGGAACGCCTCCAGCGCCTGCACGTCGTCCTCGCGGACGGACTGCGTGAACACGTAGATGATCGCCTCGGCGCCGGACAGCGCCCCGGCGGAGTCGGAGTCGAGGTCGTCGTCGATCGGGGCCTCGGAGAACAGGAACCGGCGGGCCTGGTCCGACACGGACGTGTTGGCGCTGGACAGGCCGGGCGTGTCGACGACGGTCAGGTCACGCAGGTGGTCGCTGGTGAGGGTGACGTCGACGTAGGCGACCTCGTGGCGGGCCACACCGAGCCGCTGCGGGATCATGCCGGCCTCGTCGAGGGGGAGGCTGACCCGGGCCCCGTTGCGCTTGACGACGTCGACGCGGTCGGAGGTGCCGTAGCGGAACTGCGTGACGATGCGGGTGCACTCGCCGACCTCGGTGGGCGCGACCCGCCGGCCGATGAGCGCGTTGACGAGCGTGGACTTGCCGGACTTCAACCGGCCGGCGATCGCCACGCGCAGCGGCTCGCCCAGCCGCCGGCGCACGTCGACCACCTGGGCCTGGGCGGCCCCGCCGAGCCGGTTGCCGACCTCGCCGCACAGGTCACCCACGCGGGAGCTCAGGGGTCCTGGAGCCACCGGGTCAGCCCCGCTTCGACGTCGGGCACAGACTGATCACCGACTGCGCGAGGCCGGTGGGTTCAGCCACAATGCCGACGTACCCTCGGGTGTCCAAGGGGTGGACCTCGCTCATTATTCGCTCCTGGGTGCAATCAGTACCGTCATGTCACGCACGTACGGCACACACATTACGAATATCCTGCGCGCGCAGGATCCCATGTTCGTGCCAGGAATGGAGGCTTCCCGTGCCTGAGGCACCGACTGATGAGCCCGTCGCCGGCCCGGTGGCCGGGTCGGCGGTGGTGTCGGCGGTCGTGGGCCGGGCGAGTGTTCCTGCCGTGTGGCCGCCCGCCGGCCTGCTCGCCACGGCCGTGGAAGCCCTGCACAACCCGGGTCTGGTCGTCATCGCCGGGGCGGCCGGCACCGGGCGTACCGGGGTCCTGAAGCGGCTCGCCGAGTCGTTCCGCGGGGCCGTGTTCAGCGGGGGCGCCCTGGCGATGCTGCGCGGCGTGCCGGCCCTGCCGCTGTCGCGGGCGGTCCGGGTGCGACTCCCGTCACATGAGGCGCCGCTGCTCGCCGAGGCCGTCCGCTCCCGCGTCCGTCACGGCCTGTTGCTGCTCGACGACCTCCAGTGGGCGGATCCGCTCACGATCGCGGCGCTGCCGGCCATCGCCGAGCACTGTCGGATAGTTGTCACCCTCCGCACGCCGCACCGCCTGCCGGGCGACGCCGAGCGGGCGCTGCGCGCCGCGGCCGCGAAGTCCGGGGCGTGGCTGTCGATGCCGCCGATGCCGGCCGACGCCGCCGCCGCGCTCGTGCGGCAGCTGGCCCCGTCCGCGTCGGCCGCGGTCGTGACCGACCTCGTGCGCCGCGCCGGCGGCGTCCCGCTCGCCGTCGTCGCCCTGGCCAAGCACGTCGCCCAGGGCGGCACCCCCCGCGACAGCGGCGACGGCCTCGACAAGGGCCTCGCCTACACCGTCGCCGGCGCCCTCGCGGACCTGTCCCGCCCGGCCCGTACCGCGATGGCGGCGCTGGGCCTGCTCGGCCGGCCCGTCACCGCGACCGTCCTCGGCGAGGGCCTCACCGAGCTGGTCGAGACCGGCCTGGTCGAGCTCACCGACGGTGTCGCCGGGCCCGTCTCCCCGTACACCGCCGAGGTTGCCGCGGGCCTGCTCGACGCGACCGAACGCGCCGCCCTGCACCGGCGCCTGGCCACGCTCGTGCCGCCCCGGGAGGCGGCCCGCCACCTGGCCGCGGCCGGCGCCGGCGCGGAGGCCTACCAGGTCGCGGTGACCGCCGCCGCGGCCGCCGAGTCCTCCGGCGACCGCGCCGAGCTGCTGCTGCTCGCCTGCGACCTGCCCGGCGTCGACGCCGAGCCGCAGGTGCGCATCGCCGCGGCCCGCGCCGCCCTCGCCGCCGGCCGGCCCGGCTCGTGCCTGCGGGTCATCGACGCGGCCACCACCGACCCGGTCGCGGCCGTGCTGCGCGGCGAGGCCCTGCTGCAGCAAGGCAGCCCGGTGCCCGCCGCCGCGGCCGTTGCCGCGGTCGGGGACGACGCCCCGGCCGAGGTCCTCGGCGGCCGGGACCGCATCCGGCTGCTGTCCATGCTCACCACCGACCCCGGCGGCGCCCTGGCCCGCGCCGAGGAGCTGCTGCAGGTGCACGGGGAGGCGCCCGCCCACCCGGGGCTGCGCGCCGCGATCGCCGCCGTGCGGGCCGGGACGCGCCAGCCCGGCTGGGAGTACGGCCTCGCCTCCGCCGCGTCCGCCGCCGGGCAGGCCGGCGACGTCCTGGCCGCCCGCTGGTCGGCGTGGCTGCTCGTGGAGACCCTGACCGCCGACGCCCGCCTCGCCGAGGCCGCCCAGGCCGCCGCCGCGGCCGCGGCCGCCTGCGCCGGAGACCTCGCCTACAGCTGGCAGACCCGGTTCCTGGCCGCCCAGCTGTGGTGCGACGCGCTGCGCGGCGACGCCATCGACGAGGTCGTGCGCCGCGCCGGGGACCTCGCCGACCGGACCCTGCCCGCCCTGGCCCGCGGCTACGCGGTCGCCGCGGCGAGCCTCGCCGAGGCCGACGGCGGCCTGCTCGCCCCGGCCCGGGCCCGGCTGGAGGCGCTGCAGAACCGGCCCGCGTCGGCCGGGCCCGTCCTGGACTGGGTCACCCGCGAGGCGGCCTGGCTCGACGGCCGCCCCGACCAGGCGTTCGAACCCGCCGACGCGGCCGTGTCGACCCCGCTCGTCGACGGGCTGCGCCGCATCACCGCCCGCTGGGCCGCCTACGACGCCGGCGCCTCGTTCAGCACCGCCGACGACACGATGCCCCTCGCCCCGGTCCAGGTGACGCTGGAGGCGTGGAAGGCCCCGGTCCGTTTCACCGAGGCCGCCGCGGCCTGGCACGAGCTCGCCCGCCGCGAGGAGGTCCGCTGCCTGCTCGCCCAGGGGTTGCTCGAGGAGGGCGCCGATTTGGCGGTACCGCCACTGCTCGAGGCCGAGCGCCTGGCCGAGGAGGCCGGGCTCGTGGTGCTGCTGGGCCGGGCCCGCCGGGCGCTGCGGCGGCACTCGATCCGCCGCGACACCCGCGGCCGCCGGGCCGGTGACGAGCTCACCGACCGCGAGCGCGACGTGCTGCGGCTGGTGGCCAACGGCGAGCCGACCCGCCGCATCGCCGGGCAGCTGGGCATCTCCCGCGAGACGGTGGAGACGCACATCCGCTCGGGCATGCGCAAGCTGGGGGCCCGCACGCGTACGGAGGCCGCCGCCCTCGCCATCGAGGAGCTCGGCCAGTGAGCCCGTGTGTTTGTTTGACGGGCCTCGATTGCGGGCATTGCGCGTCCCCGGCGCCAAGCCATCGAGGAACGTGGATGAGTAATGTCGTGGTCTTGTGCGGGAGTGCCCCTTCATCGCATGGTGGGCGCATGGCTTTCCCTGCGGGCCGGCGCACGGCTTCCGTTGCGGGCCGGTCCGTGGCCGCTTCGGCGGGTTTGTCCACGGCTTCCGGCGCGGGCCGCTGATGGCCGGGGATCCGGCGCTCGCCCCCCGGTACGTCGTCGCTTCCGGCGCCGACGCCACCGCCGTGCTGCGCCGCCTCGCCCGGGCCGGCTGGACCACCCGCGAAGGCTTCGCCCTGACCGACCAGGCGTGGGACGTCTCCGACGCCCGCCTCGCCCTGTTCGGCCGGGTCACCGACGACGACACCGCCGAGCTCGCCCTCCTCGCCGCCGCCCGCGGCGCCGGGATCGTCGCGATCAGCGACACCGCCGCCGAGATCGGCCGCGCCCTGCTCGCCGACCTCGGCCGGATCGGCCCCGTCACCACCGACCCCGACGCCGAGCTCGGCCCCGACCCCGCCGACGACGGCGGCGGACCCGTCCTCGCCCCCGAACAGCGGGCCCTGCTGGAACGCCTCGCCGGCGGCGAGACGATCGCCGCCGCCGCCGCGGCGGAGTTCCTGTCGCTGCGCACCGCGAACCGGCGCATCGCCGAGGCCCGCGAGGTCCTCGGCGTACGCACCACCCGCGAGGCCGTCCTGGCGTACCTGCGGATGCGCCGCGAAGGCGCCTAACCGGCCCGCATCCGCGCCGCCTCACGGGTCAGATGGTCCCGCTCCGGCACACTGACCGCCGCCCGGGCCGCCGCCGCGTACAGCTGCGCGGCCCGATCCCGGTCCCCGGCCCGCTCGTGCAGAAACGCCAGCACCGCCGTGTACCGCGGCACCTGCGGGTCGACCCCGTCGAGGGCCTTGAGCCCGGCCTGGGCCCCGTCCGCCGCCCCGACCGCCACCGCCCGGTTCAGCCGCACCACCGGACTGTCGTGCAACGCCAGCAGCTCGTCGTACCACTCCACGATCTGCACCCAGTCCGTCTCCGCCGCGCTCGGCGCGTCCGCGTGCAGCGCCGCGATCGCCGCCTGCGCCTGATACTCCCCGAGCCGGTCCCGGGCCAGCGCCCGCTGCAGCACCGCCACCCCCTCACCGATCAGCGCCGTGTCCCACCGCGACCGGTCCTGCTCCGCCAGCGGCACCAGCCGCCCGCCCGGACCCGTGCGCGAGGCCCGCCGGGCGTGGTGCAGCAGCATCAGCGCCAGCAGCCCCGCCACCTCCGGCTCGTCCGTCAGCGCCGCGAGCTGCCGGGTCAGCCGGATCGCCTCCGCGGCCAGGTCGACGTCCCCGCCGTACCCCTCGTTGAACACCAGGTACAACACCCGCAACACCGTCGCCGGGTCCCCGGGCCGGTCCAGCGCCAGCCCGGCCAGCCGCCGCTTGGCCCGGCTGATCCGCTGCGCCATCGTCGCCTCCGGCACCAGGTACGCCGCCGCGATCTGCCGCGTCGTCAACCCGCCGACCGCCCGCAGCGTCAGCGCCACCGCCGAGGCCGCCGGCAGCGACGGGTGCGCACACAGGAAGTACAGCCGCAGCGTGTCATCGGTGCCCGGCACCGGCCCGGCCGCCGGCTCCGCATCCACCGCCGCCTCCCGCCGGCTGCGGGACGCCTCGGCCCGCGCCGCGTCGAGGAACCGGTGCCACGCCACCGTCACCAGCCACCCCTTCGGGTCCCGCGGCGGGTCGTCCGGCCACGTCCCCAACGCCCGGACCAGCGCCTCCTGCACCGCGTCCTCGGCATCGGCGAAGTCGGCGCCGCGCCGCACGAGCACGCCGATCACCGCCGGCACCAGCTCCCGCAGCAGCCCCTCCCGCTCCCACACCCCGGTTCAGTCCGCAACACACTCGACGTGCCCGGCCAGCAACGGCCGCACCTCGAGCCACTCGTACAACGGCTTCCCGCCCGCCCCCGGCGCCGACGACAGCTCCGCCGCCAGCTGCAGAGCCCGCTCCCACGACTCCACGTCGATCATCATCCACCCGGCGATCAGGTCCTTCGTCTCCGCGAACGGCCCGTCCGTCACCGGCGGTTTCCCTTCGCCGTCGTACCGCACGAAAGCACCCCCCGCCGCCAGCGCCTGCGTGTCGACGAACTCCCCGGACTCCTGCAGCCGGTCCGCGAAGTCACGCATGAACTGCGCGTGCGCGTCGACCTCCGCGGGCGTCCACTCGTCCATCGGCTCGGCGCCCCCGACCGGCGCCGGACCGCCCCGATAATGCTTGAGCAGCAGGTACTTCACGGTCAGTTCCCCCTTCGTCAGCCGTCGCGTGCCCCCGGGGACGCAGCCGGCGCCCGGTTCTCGACATTCTCGTCCGGGTTCTCTGGCTCTAGTTCTCTGGCTCTAGGATCGCCGCATGACGTTTCCCGCCCCGGACGACGACTGGCAGCGGCCGCAACGCCCCGACTGCGCCTGCCGCGAACACCTCGAGGACGTCCAGGCCCTGGTCATCCCCAGCGAGGACTGGGACGAGGACCCCACCTTCGAGGACCTCCTGGCCACGGGGTCCCTCGGGGTCCGGCCGATCGACCCGAAGGAACGGTTCGTGCCCGTGTTCGACGAGCACGGGCACGAGTCGCGCCTCGGCCCGATCCACTGGCAAATGGGGGCGGCCGACGAGATCTACGGCTGCTACGCCGACGACGCCGAACTGCCCCTGGACCGGTCGATCGCCGCGCAGCCCGGGGTGGACCTGGTCGAGTGGTACGACCGGGAGGAGTTCCTGATCGGCGCGCCTGGCCTGTGCGACAGCGGCCTGCTGGCCGCGATCGCCCGGGCCATGCACGACCCCCGGGTGCGGGCGCCCCGCTGACCCCGTCGCGGCGCGCCGACCCGCACCCGTTCGTCAGCCGGGGGAGCGGCCGCCGGCGGCCCGGTGGCGGCGCTGCAGCGTCAACGGCCGGACCGGGTCGATGTAGCGGGGCAGCCGCGGCTCATCGGCACGCAACGGCCGCAGCTCGGCGGTGATCGCGTCGATGATCCGGTCGGTGGCGCGTTGCGCGGCCCCCGGTACCGCCGGATCGATCCCCGACAGATCCACCACCGCCCCGAAGTGCACCCGCACCACCGGCCGCCGGAACAACGCCCGCGCCAGGGCCCGCACCGTCGGCCCGACCCCGCCCCACGCGGCCACCTCGTGCGCCCCCCACTGCGCGACGGCGACGACCGGCGCCCCGGTACCGAGCGCGATCCGGGCAAGCCCCGTCTTGCCACGCTCCGGCCACATCCCGGGATCGAGCGTGATCCGCCCCTCGGGGTACCCGAGCACATGCGACCCGGCCGCAAGGGCCCGCGTGACATCGTCGACGGCGGCGGCCACGTTCGCCTGCCGCCGGTTGATCCGGATATGCCCGCTGGCCCGCATCACGGACCCGACGACCGGCGCCCGGAACAGCCCCCCGGTCGCCATGAGCCGCGGCGCCAGCCCGGCGACCCGGCACGCGGCCGTCACGGCAACGGGATCGAACGGCCCGATGTGATTGACGGCGAGAATGACGGGCCCGTCCCGCAACTGCGGCGGCAGCCCACCACTGACCCGCAGCCGAGCCACCGGAAACACGACAGCCCGGGCGACCCCGAGCAACACGAGCCAGATACGCGGCGCCCGCCACCGCGCCACGGAACCGACCGGCTCGGCGGTCACCGCACCGGGCGGGGCGGCCGAGCCGGGTGCGGACGCCGCACGTCCGACAGTGTCCTGTTCGAAGGCCTGGGTTCCGACGACGTCCAGTCCGGACGCCGCACGTCCGACAGTGTCCTGTTCGAAGGCCTGGGTTCCGACGACGTCCAGTCCGGATGCCGAGCCGCCGCCCGCCACCGCCATGCCGGCATCATCGTCCAGCGTCAACCCGTCGCCCGCCACCGCACCGGCCGCGGCTCCATCGGCGCCGGCGACCGGAGCCTGCCCCGCCACGACGCCACCCACCGACGCGCTCCCGACCGCGGCATCGACGGACGGACGCAGCTGCGCCGGCGCTACGGTCCGGGCCGTCGCCATGGTGCTGTCCTCGGCCGTACGCCCGGCTGGCTCCCCGTCGCTCACGTGCTCATGTCCGTTCTGGCCGCAGGTGCGTGTCCCGGACACGGTAGCGCCGGGCCCCGCCGACAACACCATCCCGTCGGCTCATGTTCAGTTCCGCCCGCACGACCCAGCCGTGCGGCATCAACGGAACCCGGCCCGAGACGACGGGCGCTCCCCGGGCCGCCCGATGGAACCGGACGGCCCGGAACGCGACGCCCGGTTACTCCGCCTCGCGCAGCTCGGCCAGCCGCGCCTCGATCTCGGCCAGCTCCGCCCGCAGCCGCTCCGCCTGGGTCTCCGCCTCGGCCCGCGCCGCGGAGACGATCTCCTCGACCGCCTCGTGCACGCCCGGCACGTCCAGCATCGCGACCATCTTCAACGCCTCGCCGGCCTTGATGACGTAGGGCTTGGCGAGGGCCTTCGCGCCCTGGTTCGCCGCCACCGTCCACTCGCCCTCGGCGTAGGCCAGGGTGACCGTCAGGCCCGCCGGCGCCTTCGCCTTCGGGACCGCCTTCTTCGCGGCCGGCTTGCCCGGGGTGTTCTTCGACCCGGCCGACGAATCGGACGAATCACCGCCCGAGCCGGTCGGCGCCGGGGCGGCCGGGACGGGGTCCGCGGCCGGGGACGCCTCGGCGGCGGGGGAGCCGGGGGAGTCCGGCGCCGGGGCGGCGTCGCTCACGGCGGCGGGGGAGTCGGCAACGGAAGGGGCTGGCACGGGGCTCTCCTCACGAGGTGCGGGAACGGCTGGCGCACGTTTGGCCGGCACCGTCTTCGGCGCCATGGCCAGGTCGGCGGGGGAGAAGGGCAGCTCGTCGCGGCCGAAACGGACCACGACCCATTCGTCGGACAGCTCCGGGTCCGTCAACGCGACGATCTGCCCCAGCTGCCCGGCGATCTGCCCGGCCTGCTCGGTGAACACGACTTTCGGTTTCCGGCCGGCCGCGAGGGTGTCCCGGATCTGCTCCAGATCCACCGTCGACAAGCCCTTGGCCGCGGTCCGCGCGGCAACCATCGCACCCTCCCCAACCCGTCAATCGAACATGTGTCGGAACAGTCATACCAGCCACCTATGACATTTTCCGAACGCGACACACCGTATGACAGAACGGGAACGTGCCGTCAGGGGAGTTCGTCGATCTCCGCCTGCGGATCCAGGTTCCGCAACACGTCGGCCCGGTCGGTGACGATCGCCCAGCCCGGCCGGGCCTGCGCCCGGCGTACCACGTGCGCCGCCGCGACCGTCGCCGGTCCGCCGTCACCGGCGAACAGCGTCGCCGAGTCGACCGCGTCCGCCGCGGTCAGGTCGTCGACGACCACCACCGGCAGGCTCAGCAGCACCTTGAGCACGTCGTAGTCCTTCGGCGACGTCTGCGCCCACGCCTCGGCGAGGGCGGCCGCCGGCACCGCCAGGACCACACCCTGGTCCACGGCGTGCCACACGATCGCCGAACTGTACGGCTTGCCCGCCACGAACCCCAGGATCGCCGAACTGTCCAGGATCCGCCCTCCGACCGCGGTCACGACACCGGCCCGTTCGCCGGCGCCACCCCCAGCACCTCACGCGCCCACGCGTGGTGCTCCGGGTCGAGCCGCACGCCCCGCTGCGCGTACAGGTCGTTGAGCGTCAGCAGCGCACGGTCCCGGGCCAGCCGGGATCGCACCGCCTCCGCGACATACGCCGACACGGACTCCGCACCGCCGGCGTCCACGAACCGCCGCACTGCCGCGGCGTCATCGGCGGGCATGGTCACCGTCACCCGCTCCTTGCGCACTTCACGCATACGCACAGGGTATCGCCCGCATACGTGCTCACCTAGCGTGCCGTCACCCGATCGGGCGCCATTCCGGCCGACCTGCGCCGCTCGGGTCCCAACGTCCGGAGAACTGCAACCGTCCGTGACCAAGCCCACGCCGCCGGGAACCCCAGCGAATACCCCGACGGGCGAAAAATGCGGATATGTCGCGGCGCGCCAGCGCCCGACATATCAAGCATCAGCCAACCGCACCGCGGGCTCCAGGAGTGACAAACGAGTCAGCGAAGCAGCAGCATCCAGCGCCACCCGCACCCCGACCGGCATCGGCAGGTTCGGCCCCGCATGACCGAACTCGACGTTGCCCACGACCGGAATGTCCCGGTCGCCCAGCACGTCGAGGACGATCTCCGGCAGCGTCGGATTATCGAGGCCGTCGATCGCGTGCGGCAGCCCCACCACCATGCCGGCGATCCGGTCCAGGATGCCGGCGTGGCGCAGCACCTGCAGGTCGCTCCACACCCACGACGCGTACCCGCCCATCTCCTCCCAGAACAGCACTGCGCCGTCGAAACGCTCCAGCGGCAGCGCGTACCGGGTCGCCTGCGCCCGCATGATGCGGTTCAGCACCCCGCCGATCAGGGGGCCCTCGGCCCGGCCCGGACGCCAGCACTCCCACGCCGGGCCGGCCGGCAGCGCCCCGATCGGTTCCGTGCCGGTCAGCAGCGCCGTGTACAGCCGTTCCAGCTCCGCCCGGCGCTGCGGGGACGCCCGCTGCCACGCGCCGCCGAGGCCGGGCGTGGCCAGGTCGGCGTGGAACCCGACCAGGCCGGTGCGCGCGTACAGCACCAGGTGCAGCAGGGAGATGTCGCTGTAGCCGAGGATCGGTTTCGGGTCGGCGGTGATCGCGGCGACGTCGATCAGATCCAGGTACCCGATCGCCGTCTGGCCGCCGTCGTGGGCGACGATCGCGCGTACCTCGGGATCGCGCAGGAGGCCGTTGAGCTCGCCGGCGATCTCCGCCGGGCGGGCCGCGCTCCACCAGTGGTGCCGTCCGGCCTGCAGCAGCGGCGCGAGGCGCACGCGGAATCCCATCCGCTCCAGCACGGCCACGGCCGCGTGGAGGTCGGGCTGGTACCGTTCGTGCAGCGGCCCGGACAGCGACGCGATGACGACGAGGTCGCCGGGGATCAGGGCCTGCGGCCGCAGTAGATGTTCGATAATGGACATTATGTCAATCTAGATGGCGGGGCGGTAGAAGAACGTGCGGCGGCGCGCGATGCGCCCGGCACGGATTTCGTACCAGTCCGCGAAGATCTCGTTCAGCGGCACCCCGGCGTGCGACATCCCGTCGAAACGGCCCCAGCAGAAGCCCTGCCCGTCCGCGGACACGCACCGGTCCACCTGATGCCGCCCGGCCGACACGATGCACCGCCGCCGGTAGAAACCGACGAACGCGTCGGCGCCCTCGATCGGCGGGCAGCCGGGACGGTGGTACACGACGTCGTCGGTGACGAGACCGGACAGCCCGGCCCAGTCGCGGCGGTCGATGACGGTGAGCAGAGTGGCTATCAGCGCCGGCGCTTCGCCCATGCGTCCATCACACGGGCTCGTACGGTGGCGGGTCAACGCCCCGCAGGCTGATGTTTACACCCCGAAACGGGACCGTAACCGGGCCGGTCCGGGCGCAGACTGGTGTCAGGGATGCGCCGGCCGTCGGCGTGCCGGCGCATCCCCCGGCACGGCGGGACCGGGATCAGACGGTGACGTCGACGTGATGACCGTCGTCGGAGGCGGGGCCGCGGGCTCGAACGGATGACGTGGATCCCAGGCGTCGCGGCGGCCTCACTAGAATCGGCCGGTGGATGCACCCGACGTCGCCGCGACGGCTGCGGCGCTGCCCGCGGCCCGCGCCGCCGCGTTCCTGGCCGCGGTACCGTCGGCCCGGGCTTCGATCCTGACCCGGCTCGCCGGCGCGTTGTGGCGTGAACAGGTCGTCGATCCGCGGCGGCTGCAGGGTGCTCCCCCGCCGCTGTTCGGCCCGCCGCTGCCCCGCCTGGTCGCCGACGGCCGCGCGTTCGACGACCCGGGGACCCTCGCGGCGGCGCTGGGGCTGGCGGCGGGGTTCCGGCGGGAACTGGACAACAGCGTCGCGAACCTGGCGCTGGCGCTGACGGCGCCGCCGAGCCCGTTCGGCGGCCTCGCCGGCGCCGAGCAGTCCATCGTGGACGGCCATCCGCTGCATCCGTGCTGCCGGACCCGGATCGGCATGTCGACCGCCGACGTGCTCGCGTACGCGCCGGAGCATCATCCGGACGTGTTCCTGCGGGTGGTGCAGGCCGACCCGGGCCGGTGGCGGACCGCGGGGGCGCCGGTGCCGGCCCGGTTCCCGGTGCATCCGTGGCAGCTGCCCCGGGCCCTGGCGACCGGCCTCGTCACCGACACCGGTGTGGACGTGCCGGCGCGGCCGCTGATGTCGTTGCGGACGCTCGAGGTCGTCGGCGGCGAGTGGGCCGGGTGGCATGTGAAGACGGCGGTGGAGGTGCAGATGACGTCGGCGGTGCGGACCCTGTCGGCGGCGGCGGTCCACAACGGCCCCCTCGCGTCGGACCTTGTCGCGGGGCTCGGGGCGGGGCTGACGGTACTGCGGGAGGTGTCGGCGGGGACGGTCCTGGACGGGTCGGGGCGGCCGCAGCGGGCCCTCGGCGCCGTGTGGCGGGAGCCGCCGCCGGCCGGGGCCGACGTGCTGCCGCTGGCGCTGCTCCCCCACCGCCCGGACCTGCTGACGCCGGCGTTCTTCGGCGCCTTGACCGAGGTACTGCTGCCGCCGCTGCTGGAACTGCTGGCTTCGGGGGTCGGCCTGGAGGCGCACGGGCAGAACACCCTCGTCGAGGTCGACGGCGGTGTTCCGGTGCGGGTGTACTACCGCGACCTGGGCGGTGTCCATGTGCACCCGGGCCGCCTCGCCCGGGCCGGGCACGCGATGCCGCCGCTCATCGGGGCGCTGCCGACCACCGACGAGGGGGCGTTGCGCACGAAGGTCCTCGCGTCGGCGTTCGCGACGGTGCTGGGCAGTTGTGTCGCGGCGCTCGGCGACGACGGGCTGTGGGCGCACGTCGCCGCGGTGACCGGCCGGTGTGTCGCGGCCGCGGACCGGGCCGCGTTCCTGATCGAGGACTGGCCGGTGAAGGCGACGACGGCGATGCGGCTGGCCGCGGACCCGCTCACGGACGTGTGGTGCGCGGTGCCGAACCCGCTGCGGCGATACCACTGATCTCGCCGATGACCTGGTCCCACAGCGGCGGGGGCGGGACCTCGTGGCCCATGCCGGGCAGTTCGGCGTAGCGGGCGCCGGGGATCGCGGCGGCGAGGGCCCGGCCGTGTTCGGGCGGGAACAGCGGGTCGTGGCTGCCGTGCAGGACGACGGTCGGGCAGCGGATGTAGGCGGAGGTGCCGTCGAGGGGCCGGCCGTCGGCGAGGATCCAGTGGTTGGTCTGGGCGGCGGCCATGTCGGTGGTCCGGTCGAAGATGTGCCGGGCCAGGTCCCGGACCGTTTCGGGGTCGGCGGGGACGGTGCCGGCGAACCGGGCGGCGTCCTCGGCGATGCGCGCGGCGGCGGCGTCGCGGTCGTACCAGTCGGGGGCCGGCAGGCCGAACGCGTCACGGATCCGCGGTAGCGGGCCGGGCAGCCCGAACGGGGCGCCGGCCGCGAACGTGGTGGCGATGAGGGCCAGGGACAGGACCCGGTCGGGGTGTTCGATGGCGATCCGCTGGGCGATGGCGCCGCCCATGGACACGCCGGCGAGGTGCAGCGGCCCGCCGTCGAGGGTGAGGACGTCGTCGGCGAGGTCGGCGGCGGTGTAGTCCGGCTCCCCCGGTTTCGAGGCGGGTGACCGGCCGGTGTCGCGGTGGTCGTACCGGATGACGGGCCGGCCGGCGGCGCCGGCGAGGCGGGTGCAGAAGTCGGGGTGCCACCAGTCCATCGATGACGCCGCCCCGCCGATCAGCACGACCGGTGGGGCGTCGCCGGCTCCGAAGGTCTCCTTGGCGATCATGATCCCGAGGGTATTAGACCTTCCCGAAGATCGCCGTCAGGAGGACCTCGTTGATGTCGAACGCGGTCTTGGACGTGTACAGGGTGCCGCCGGAGACGCGGGAGATCTCCTGCAGGGACGCGAAGTCGGCGTCGTTGCCGTAGCCGACGGTGACGATCGGGACCTTCTTGTCGCTGCCGGCGTTGGCCTGCAGCTTCGCCCGCAGCTGGTCGAGGTTGAGCCCGCCGGTGCTGTCGTCGTTCTTGCCGTCGGTCATGAGCACGACGAGGTTCGTGGCGCCGGGCCGGTAGGCGTCGGCGACGGCCTGCTGGGCGGCGGCCGCGGTGTCGTACAGGCCGGTGTCGCCGGTCGCGGCGAGCTTGTCGATCGACGTGGTCATCTGGTCGCGGCGGGGTTTCCCGCCGACGCTGTCCCCGACCCGCCCGATCGGCACGAGCTGCTTGTAGTCGGTGGTGCCGTTCTGTTTCGTGGAGAACACCCACAGCCCGGCGTCGACGTTGCCGTCGAAGAGCGCGACGGCGCCGTGGGCGGCGTCCTTGGCCAGCTGCATGCGGGTCTTGCCGGTGCCGGGGACCTGTTCGTTCATCGACCCGGACACGTCCAGGACGAGCAGGACGTTGGTGGGGCGGGTCAGGGCGGTCCAGGTGTCCATCGACTGTTTCACCGACTCGGGCAGCAGCACGGCCCGGGGCACGGTCTTGATCCGGGCGGCGAACGTGGACCCGGACAGGGCGGCGCCGCCGACGCGGTTCGGGTCGCGGAACCCGGCGTCGAGGAACACCTTGCGGCCTTCGGGCCCGCGGGCGTAGGTGAGGAACGCCTTGGCGGCGTCCTGTTTGTCCTTCGACGCCCACGGCGCTTCGAGGATCAGGTACGGGTTGTCGGCGTCGGCGCTGCCGTTGGACGGGTACACGGCCACGAGCGGGGTGTGCGGGTTGGCCTTGTTGTAGGTGAGGACGTCCTGTTCGAGGGCGGGGAACGCGGACACGTACTGCAGGCCGGCGTCGGCGCCGGCCCGGTCGGCCTTCGACAGCCCGTCGAGGAGCTGGGCGGTGGTGTCGGTGTACACGGCCCGTTCGGACTTGAGCTTGGCGAGGGTGGCCTGCTCCTCGGGGGTGACTTCGCCGTCGTCGTTGCCGTCGAGGATCGCCATGAGGGCGAGGAGGCCGGCGGTGGACTGCAGCGGGTCGGACATGCCGAGCTTGAACTGGCCCCAGCCGGCCTGGTTGTACTTCGCCCAGCCCTGCGGGTCCGCGGCCACCTTGTTGATCAGGTCCTGCCAGGACAGTTCGCCGTCGGGCCAGCCCAGCGCCTCGGCCATCGGCTTGGGCATGGCGAGCACGGACGGGGTCCGGGCGAGGCTGGGCTGCAGGTCGGGCATCATCCGCTCGGCGATGGCGGCGGTGGAGGCGCGGCGGACCCAGGCGGTGGAGTCCGGTACCCACACGTCTGGCGGGGTGCCGGTCTTCGCGTCCCATTCGGTGCCCAGGGCCTGGGCCATGACGGCGGTGTCGCGGGCGGACACGGCGACGTGGACGCACTGCCCGGCCACGGCCGGGTCGGTCGCGGACCACTTGGTGGCGAGGTCTTCCAGCAGGGTCGCGGTGGCCGGGGAGGCGACGACGGACGCGGTGACCGTACCGGTGCAGGTGGTCGTGGCGAGCTTGCCGTAGGCGAACCAGCCGCCGCCGGCGACGAGCGCGGCGACGAGCCCGCCGATGATCCACGGGGTGCCGCGAAAGTGGTCCTGAGCTGGGCTGCGGCGGTGTGACCGCACATCTGCCCGGTCGGCCGGGTGGGCCATGGGTGTGCCTCCGGGGGTGGGAAGTCGGCATAGTGTAGGCCCCCGTCAGACGGGGTGTGCCCCGCCCCGGACGTACGCTGGCGCAGGTGACGACGCGACCCATCCGGATGCTCGGCGACCCGGTGCTGCGCTCCCCCGCCGCGGCGGTGACGGCGTTCGATGCGGCGCTGCGGGATCTGGTCCGGGACCTGTTCGACACCCTCGACGCGGAGCCGGGCCGGGCGGGGCTGGCGGCGCCGCAGCTGGGGGTGGCGGCGCGGGTGTTCGTGTACGGCACCCGCGCCGGCCGCGGCCACCTGGTGAACCCGCAGGTCGCGGCCAGTTCCGGCGGTCAGATCGGTGATGAGGGGTGTTTGTCGGTACCGGGCCTGGCGTTTCCGACGCCGCGGGCGCTCGAGGTGACGGTGGCGGGGTTCGACGAGCGCGGCGAGCCGGTCACGGTGACCGGGTCGGGGTTCCTGGCGCGGGCGTTGCAGCACGAGTGCGACCACCTCGACGGGGTCCTGTACATGGACACCCTCACCGGCGACGTGCGGCGGCAGGCGCTGCGGGCGGTCAGGGCCGCGTTCCCCCCGACGCGTCGAGGGTTGTGAACCGGGGCGGGTCGAGGCGCAGGAAGTCGTGGTGGGCGACCTCCCAGCCGTAGGCGCCGGTCCGGGCGAACAGCAGCACGTCGCCGGCCCGCAGCCGCGGCACCGGTTCGTCGCGGGCGAGGACGTCGCGGGGGTTGCACTGCTCCCCCGCCACGGTCACGCGGGTGTCGCGGACTTCGGGGCGCGGCCACGGGTACGGCCACGCCTCGACCGGCAGGATCGTGAACGGGTGGCTGTACCCCCACGACGCCGGCAGCCGAAAGTGGTGGGTGCCGCCTTTGACGACCGCGAACCAGGTGCCGTGGCTGGATTTGAGGTCGATGACCTCGGCCGCGTACCAGCCGGCGGGGGCGGCGACGAACCGGCCGGGCTCCACGACGAGCGTCAGCCCCGCCGGGAGATCAACATCACGGAGCCGGTCGAGGTCGAAGGTCTCCCGGCCGGTGACGTCGACGCCGAACCCGCCGCCGGCGTTGACGACGGGCCCGATCCCCCGGCCGGCGGCCCAGGCGAGGCAGTCGCGCAGGTACGCGGCGTGGGCGGCCGCGTCGAGGTTGTTCGACACCGCGTGCAGGTGCACGCCCTGCACGTCGTGGCGGCGTCCGAGCTCGAGGGCCGCGGGGATGTCGTCCTCGGCGAGCCCGAACTGGGTCGCGGTACCGGACATCCGGTGCGTTCCGGGCAGGGCCGGGTGGGTCCGGTTGACCCGCAGGCAGATCCGGGCCCGGCCGGGGATGCGGCGCAGCTCGTGGAGGCTCTCCACGTTGATGACCGCGCCGGCGTCGACGGCCCGCCGCAGCAGGGCGTCGGGTTTCGCCGGCCCGCTCAGGATCAGCGGCACGCCGAGGCCGGCGGCGGCGTCGAGCTCACCGGCGGAGGCGACCTCGACCGCGTCGGCCGCGGCGGCGGCGGCGCGCAGCACGTCGGGGTGGCCGTTGGCTTTCATGGCGTACGCCACGAGGGTCCCCGCCGGCAGGACGTCACGCAGCGCCCGGATGCGGCCGCGGACCACGGCGAGGTCGTAGACGTAGGCGGGCAGCGGCCCGGCGAGGGCGGCCTCGATCACACGTGGGCTGGGTGACACCGCACTCCGTTCAGCTGCGCCGGGCCCGCGCAGTAGGCTCACGCCGATGCGCCTCATCGACGCCCGCGACCCGATCGCGTTGTGGCAGTACGCGGAACGGTATCTCGGTGTCGGGACCCGCACGTACAGCCCCTACGCCGCGGACCTGGACATCGCCGACGCCTACCACCCGCAGCGGGGCGCGGCGACGTTCGAGCTCCCGACGTTCCGGGTCCCGGCGTCCCTCGCCGGCTACTCCGGCCAGCCCTCCCTGTACACGGACGGTGACGGAATGTTGCTGCCGGTGCATCCGAACACCCTCGACAGTCCCGACCTCGCCGCCCGCGACGTCCTCGTCGGCCTGCAGCGGGGCCCGACGCTGACGGTGGTCCCGTCGGCGAACGCCCGCACCGTGTTCGTCACCGCCGCCGCCGGCCGCCCGGTCGAGCCGCACTTCGTGAAGCTGCACTACCCGCGGCGCCTGTCCCGGTTCACCCGCCGGCTGCGCCGCCCCGTCATCGAGCTGCAGCTGTGGGTCTGCGCCGAACTGCTCCGCGCGGGCATCCCGGTCCTGCCGGAGATCGGCGGCGGCTGGTTCGACCCGGGCCTGGGCGAGCAGGCGTGGGGCTTCCTGGTCCGCGCCGCCCGCCCGGCGGTGCCGGCACCGCGGTTCACGGTGCCGCTGTTCGCCCTGTACGGCGCCGACCTGCTGGCCCCGGCCGACCCGACCCTGCTGCAGCAGCTCGTCGAGGCGTTCGGCGAACCCCCGCAGTCGTTCGTCGCCGAACGCATCGTGGCGCCGATGGTGCGCATGTGGTCGACCGCGGCCCGGGCGACGGGCTGCCCCCTGGAGACCCACGGCCAGAACACCCTGTTCGCGTTCGACCCGGCAACCCGGGAAACCGCGATCCTGTACCGCGACTGCGCCATCTACGTCGACAGCACCCTGCGTTCGGCCGAGTCCCTGCCGGCCGCCCTGCCCCCGGCGAACGTCATCCCGCGCGACGTGCCGCTGGCGGCCGACGAGGTGTTCTCCCTGACGTACGACAGCTTCATGGGCCATCACGCCCTGTCCTACGTGGCGTCGCTCGCCGAGTCCCTGTGGTCGGTCCCGCCGGCGGCCTTGCACGAGACGGCCCGGGCCGCGTTCACCGCCCAGGACCTCCTGCCGGACACGGTCTTCTACTACGACAACAACCTGTACGACAACGGCGACTGGAAACTGGTCGACACCGGCGCGAACCCCGAGTGGCGCTGACCCCGCGAGCCGGCACCGCCGACTCGGACCTTCCCGGGACGCCGCGACGCATGGGACAAACGGGACACAACGACCACGGCGCCCAAGCCCAGCCCACCTTCCGCGCCGCCGCCGAGCACGGCCACGCCGCCCAAGCCCAGCACGGCTTCGCCGCCGCCGGCGGCGAGCGCACCACGCCGGCCACGCCGGCCGGGCCGTGCTCGGCGGCAGCGCCCGGGTCCAGCGGCGACGTGGACCATCCCGCGGCGGCACGCGTGACGTGGACCACCGCACGGTGGCACGCGTTGCGACGACACCGGCGGGTCACCCACAGCGCCGCTGACAACCGCACGGCCGGGCACGCGTTAGGGTCGGACCGGTGATCGTCGTGCACGGCCTGGTACTGCCGGACGGAACCCTGGCCTGCTGGGCCGAGTCCCCGGACGCCGCCCTGCACCCGTCCGGGCACAGCGCGACAGCAGCACACGGCCCGGCCGAGGAGCGCGCCACGGCCGTACACCCGTTCGCGGTCCTCCCGCCGCTGCCCGGCACCGTCGACACCGCCGACCTGCTCCTGCCCTCCACCCCGCACCGCCCGGTCCCGTCCCCGGAGCTCACCGCGCACCTCCCGGCCGGCCACCGCCGCCCGGCCGCCCGCCGTCACACCCGCTGGACCGTCCCGATCGTCGTCCTCCCCCCGGCCACCGACCCCGAACTGCTGCTGAGCACCGCCCCGGACACAACGCCCGGCAGCTCGATCGGCGCCCTCGCCGACCTGGTCACGTTCGCCACCGACCTGGTCGACCGAGGCCGCTTCCTACCGGCCCTGACCACCGAGTCGCCGGGCCCGCACCCCGGCCCCGACCGCGGCTCGGACCCCAGCCCGGACATCGGCTCGGACCCCAGCCCGGACATCGGCTCGGACCCCAGCCCGGACATCGGCTCGGACCCCAGCCCGGACACCGGTGCGGACTCCGGCTCGGGGAACAGCTCGGAGGCGGGCGCGGACACTGGCTCGGAGACCGGCCGCCAGCCTGAGCCCGGCCACCGCGTCGAGCGCTTCGAAACCGGCCGCGGCCCGGCGGCGAGGTGGCGCCCGGCCCTGTGGGGCGCCGACGCCACGACGGCCGACGCCCTGTGCCGCGCCATGCCCGGCGTCGCCGCGTCCGCCACCGACCCGTCCCTGCGCCGGCTCCGCCTCCCCGCCGACCGGCCGGCCTGGTCCCCGGCCGACGCCACCCGTACGGCCCTCGACACGACCGTCGACCACCTGGTCCGCGCCCGCCTGGCCGGCGAGCCGCTGCTCGGCGACGGCCAGGTCCGCAACGACACCGCCGTCCGCGCCTGGCTGGCCGCGCTCACCACCCCCGACGCCCGCCTCCGCACAGCCGCCCCGGCCCACACCCCCGCCGCGCCCGGCGGCGCGACGGCGGCCAGGGCCCGCGCCCAGGCCCGCGCGATCGCCGAGGCCGCCGCCCGCCGCGAACCGGTCCCAGCCGGGAAAACCGCGGCAGACGACACCGTGGCCCGCCGCGAACCAGTTGCCCCTCCGCGCATCGCCGCGCCGGCCCCGACCACAGAAACCGAACCGAGGTCGGCGGCCCGCCCCGAACCGATCCCGCCGCGTTCCGCGACCAAGCCGGCCCCCACCAACGAGTCCGCTGTCAGCCGCGAACCCGTCCCGCCCCCGACAGCCGAGGCGGGGTCGGGCCGCGCCCTGGCCCGCGCGATCGCCGAGGCCGCCGCCCGCCGCGAACCGGCCCCGGCCGCAGAACCCGCGACAAGCGACGCCGCAGCCCGCCCCGAACCCGCGGCGAACGAGACCATGGCCCGCCTCGATTCCCGGCCCCGCACCGGCGAGCCGGCCAGGGCCACGACGCAGCCACGCCGGGAGCCGGTCACCGAAGCGGACCCGTCCGAGGAACGCCCTGCCCGCACGACCGTCACCCGCCGCGGACCCGTCCCGTCGCTGTCCCCCGCGGAGCAGGCCCCGGCCGGGCAAACCGCGACGACCGAGGCGGCGCAGGCTGAGGAAGGCGAGGCCAGCGAGCCGGACCGGGCTGCGGATGCGGATGCGGATGCGGTGGTGAGGGCCGCGCCGGCGATGGACGACGGGCCCGAAGTGGCCCGGCTGCGGGAGGTCCTCGAGCGGTGGGCGGACAGCGGCCGCCCCGCCCCCGTACGGACCTGTTTCCGCCTCTCCTACGTCGAAGCCGCCGACGAGGACGACGACCTGGCCCCCGACCCGGCCGGTGACCGGCGCAAGACGCCGGGGCCGGGCCGGGCCGACCCCGACGGCGGCTCGTGGCTGGTCGAGTTCCTGCTGCAGCCCGCGGCCGAGCCGGGCCTGCTCGTTCCGGCGCAGGACGTGTGGCACGACGGGGCGTCGCCGTTGTTCAAGTGGGTCGACTACCCGCAGGACGTGCTGCTGGCCGACCTGGGCCGGGCCGGGCGGCTGTGGCCGGACCTCGACGAGGCGCTGTGGGTGCCGCGGCCGGTGTCGCTGCGGCTGGACACGCCCGGCGCGTACCGGTTCCTGACGTGCGCGACGCTGCTGCACGACGCCGGGTTCGGGGTGCTGCTGCCGGCGCAGTGGCAGCGGCGGCAGGACCTGGGTCTGACGCTGACGGTCCGGACCCGCCAGCCGGCGGCGCCGGTGCTGCGGGACACGACGACGAACCGGGCGGCGATCGTCGCCTACCGGTGGGGCCTGGCCATCGGCGACGAGTTCCTGTCCGAGGCGGACCTGGCCGAGCTGGCCCGGGCGAAGGTGCCGCTGGTACGGCTGCGGGGCCGGTGGGTGCACCTGGACCGGGAGCGGCTGCGGGCGGGGCTGGCGTTCCTGCGCCGCGGCGGCCGCGGCGAGATGACGGCCGGGGAGGCGATGCGCCTGACCCGGCTCGTCCCGGACGGGGACCTGCCGCTGCCGGTGACCGGCGTCGACGGGGAGGGCTGGCTCGCGGACCTGCTCACCGGCCGGGCCGCGGAGCGTCTGGAGCTGCTGGACCCGCCGCCGGGCCTGACCGCGCAGCTGCGCCCGTACCAGCGGCGGGGCCTGTCGTGGCTGGCGTTCCTGGACGCGGTCGGCGTCGGGGCGCTCCTCGCCGACGACATGGGCCTGGGCAAGACGGTCCAGGTCCTGGCCCTGGAGGCGCATCTGCGGGCGCGGGGGCCGCGGCCGCCGACGCTGGTGGTGTGCCCGCTGTCGGTGCTGGGCAACTGGCGGCGGGAGATCGAACGGTTCACGCCGCACCTGACGGTCCGCGTCCACCACGGCGCGGCCCGCCTCACCGGCGCCGTCGACGGGGTCGATCTGGTGCTGACCACGTACCAGGTCGCGACCCGCGACGTCGACACTCTCGCCGCGGTCGGCTGGGACCGGGTCGTCCTCGACGAGGCCCAGCACGTGAAGAACGCGGCGGGGGTGACGGCCCGGGCGGTGCGGCGGCTGCCGGCCCGGCACCGGGTCGCGCTGACCGGCACGCCGGTGGAGAACCGGCTGACCGAGCTGTGGTCGATCGCCGACTTCCTCAACCCGGGGCTGCTGGGCGAGGCGAGCCTGTTCCGGGCCCGGTACTCGGTGCCCATCGAACGGTGGGGCGACGAGGACACGGCCCGGCGGCTGCGGCGGGTGACACGGCCGTTCCTGCTGCGGCGGGTGAAGACGGACCGGGCGGTGATCGCGGACCTGCCGGAGAAGTTCGAACGCCGCCAGTGGTGCAACCTGACGCTGGAGCAGGCGACGCTGTACAAGGCGGTCGTCGACGAGCTGTTCGTGAAGCTGCGGGAGGGCCGGGCCGGGCCGCAGCGCAAGGGCCTGGTCCTGTCGGCGATGACGAAACTGAAGCAGGTGTGCAACCATCCGGCGCACCTGATGGGCGACGGCACGCCGCTGGCGGGCCGGTCGGGCAAGCTCGCCCGCCTGGAGGAGATCCTGGCCGCGGCGACGGCGGCCGGGGACCGGGCACTGGTGTTCACCCAGTTCGCGCGGTTCGGGCACCTGCTGGCCCCGCACCTGGCGCAGCAGTTGGGGACGGGCGTGGAGTTCCTGCATGGCGGTACACCCAAAGGCGCCCGCGACCGGATGGTCGAACGGTTCCAGTCCGGGTCGGGCCCGGGGGTGCTGCTGGTGTCGCTGAAGGCGGGCGGCACCGGCCTGAACCTGACCGCGGCGAACCACGTCGTGCACGTCGACCGGTGGTGGAACCCGGCCACGGAGGCGCAGGCGACGGACCGGGCGTTCCGCATCGGGCAGCGCCGCGACGTGCAGGTCCACACGTTCGTGTGCATCGGCACGATCGAGGAGCGGGTGGAGGAGATCATGGTGAGCAAGCGGGACCTGGCCGGGGTCGCGGTCGGCTCCGGCGAGGGCTGGCTCACCGGCCTGTCCACGAACGACCTGCTCGAGCTGATGTCGCTGGCGCCGGAGGCGGTCGGTGATGCCTGAGACGACGTGGTCGCAGCAGTTCCTGGGCATGCTGGAATCGTTGCGGATGGGTACGACATTTTCGGCGGGCCGCCGCTACGCCCGCGCCGGGCAGGTACGCTCCGTGACCGTCTCGACCAGTATTGTGACGGCGCTGGTTGTCGACGAGGACGGCGAGACGTACCGGGCACGGATCGGCGTGCAGGCGTACACCGCCGCCGACTGGGCCCGCATCGAACGGGCCCTGGCCGGTGAGGCGATCCACGCCGCGAAGCTGCTCGCCGGGCACCTGCCCGACAACCTGGAACGGATCCTGGCCGGGTTCGGCCTGTCGCTGTTCCCGCAGTCGCTGTCGGAGATCGTCCTGGACTGTTCCTGCCCCGGCTGGCAGAAGCCGTGCCGGCACCTGACCGCCGCCTGCTACGTCCTGGCCGAGGAGTTCGACGCCAACCCGTTCGCGATCCTCGCCTGGCGGGGCCGCGGCCGCGACGAGCTGCTGGAGGCGCTGCGCGCGCACCGGGTCTCCGCCCTCGCGCACATCGCCCGCGCCAAGCGCCCGGACCCGGCCCCGACAAGCCACAACCTTGGCGGCGGTACCTTCTGGGAAGCCGGCCCCCGCCTCGACCCGCCCGAACCGGAGGTCCCCGGGGCGCTGCGCCGCGGCGACGCCATCCTCGACCAGCTCGACGCGCTGCCCCTCGCCGTCGGCCGGTTCGACGTCGCCGACGTGCTGCGTGCCGCCTATCACACCGTCACCCACCGCGAGGCGGGGTTGCCGCCGCGCCGCCGCGGCCGGTAACGTCGACGACGACGGCGGGTGACCGCCGCGGTCAGGGCCGAGAGGCGCTGCGACGGACCCGTTGAGTCCGCCACGCTCGGCCAGCCACTGACCTCCCTTTGACCCAAAGGGCGCCTCCTGTCACCGGGAGGTGACCTCAGGTATGTCCGAACACACCCTGCAGCAGCTCGTCGAGCACGGGCACCCGTACCTCCAGCGTCGCGGCGGACTCGACTTCGCCGTCGCCGACCTGTCCCTCGCCGACGCCGGCCGCACCCAGATCCGCCTCGCCGAACACGAGATGCCGGGCCTGATGGCGACCCGCCGCGAGTACGCCGCGGCCCAGCCGCTGCGCGGCGCCCGCATCGCCGGCAGCCTGCACATGACCGTGCAGACCGCGGTGCTGATCGAGACCCTGGTCGCGCTCGGCGCCCAGGTCCGGTGGGTGTCGTGCAACATCTTCTCCACCCAGGACGAGGCCGCCGCGGCGGTCGTCGTCGGCGCCACCGGTACCGCCGACAACCCTGCCGGCACGCCGGTCTTCGCGTGGAAGGGCGAGTCGCTCGCCGAGTACTGGTGGTGCACCGACCAGCTGTTCCAGTTCACCGGCGACAACGGCGAACCCGCCGGCCCGAACATGATCGTCGACGACGGCGGCGACGCGACGCTGCTGGTCCACAAGGGCGCCGAGTTCGAGACCCGCGGCACGGTACCGGCGGCCGCCGAGACCGACGACCCCGAGTACCGCATCATCCTCGACACCCTCGCCGCCAGCCTCGCCCGGGACCCGCAGCGGTTCACCCGGGTCGCGGCCGGCGTCCGCGGCGTCACCGAGGAGACCACCAACGGCGTCAAGCGCCTGTACAAGCTCGCCGAGTCCGGCGAGCTGCTCTTCCCCGCGATCAACGTCAACGACTCGGTGACGAAGTCGAAGTTCGACAACACCTACGGCATCCGCCACTCCCTCCTCGACGGCCTCAACCGGGCCACGGACGTGATGCTGGCCGGGAAACTCGTCGTGGTCTGCGGCTACGGCGACGTCGGCAAGGGCGCCGCCGAGGCCCTGCGCGGGCAGGGCGCCCGCGTCGTCGTCACCGAGATCGACCCGATCTGCGCGCTGCAGGCGGCGATGCACGGCCTGCCCGTCGTGCAGCTCGACGACGTCATCGACACCGCCGACGTGGTCATCACCGCCACCGGGAACAAGGGCATCATCACCGCCGCCCAGCTGGCCCGGCTCAAGCACAACGCGATCGTCGGCAACGTCGGGCACTTCGACAACGAGATCGACATGGCCGGCCTCGCCCAGCTGCCCGGCATCGTCAAGCGCGAGATCAAGCCGCAGGTCCACGAGTGGGCCCGCGCCGACGGCCGCTCGATCATCGTGCTGTCCGAGGGGCGGCTGCTCAACCTCGGCAACGCGACCGGCCACCCGAGCTTCGTCATGTCGAACTCGTTCACGAACCAGACGATCGCGCAGATCGAGCTGTACACGAAGCCGGACGCCTACGACCGGCAGGTGTACCGGCTGCCGAAGCACCTCGACGAGAAGGTCGCCGCCCTGCACCTGGACGCCCTGGGGGTGCGGCTGACGGAGCTGACGAAGGAGCAGGCCGAGTACATCGGCGTCGACGTGGCCGGGCCTTACAAGCCGGAGCATTACCGCTACTGAACGTGATCCGCCGGGGTTGCGCTCCTGCAGCGGTACCGCAACCCCGGCACCATCCCCACCAGTTCCCCCGCGCCGCGCCTGCACGGTCCCGCGGCGTCTCCTGCCGCACCTGGGCCGCCGCGATCGCCGCAGATCGCGGCGGCCCCGCGTGTATCACCGGACCGGCACCATCGCCGACCGGTCGCGGCGGCGCGGGCCGGGGCGGGCGATGGCTCGCCCGCTGCGTTACGGGCCGCCGCCGCTCGCCGGCAGGTCACGGCGGCCCGGGTTGCATCACCTGGGGCCACCGGGATGGGTTAGCGCATGCAGCCCGCCCGAGCGGCCAGCGCTGGTAGATGTGCACGACGTCGACGTCGATGGCGTGGGGCCGTCGCCGTCGCCGTCGCCGTCGCCGTCGCCGTCGATGGCGTGGGGCCGTCGCCCGACGCCGACGACCGACAGCAGGGGCCGGGGCCGTAGCCGGCAATACCCGGCCACCGGCCACCCGCCACCCGCGCCCGGCTCTACGCCATCCACGCGCCGGGCCACGCACCGCCAGGACTCCGCACTGATGCAGCCACACCCGCGCTCACCCTTTTACTGTTGCCGGCTTTCCCGGCACCGATGATTCCGCCCCGCCGGCCTCGTCACATGGGCAACGATCCCGAATGAGGAAAGGCGGCCCGCACCGATGGCGACCACGCTGTACTCCGCGACCATGTCCCTGGACGGCTTCATCGCCGGCCCGGACGGCGACATGAGCTGGCTCACCCCGCACATCGCCCCGAACCCCCTGGTCGACGACCTCATCCCACGCATCGGCGCCCTGCTCGTCGGCAACCGCACCTTCGGCGGCGACGACCCCTACCGCGGCACCGACCGCGCCGGGAAACCCTTCGGCGGCGGCTGGGACGGCCCCCAGTACGTCGTCACCCACCACCCCCGCCCACCCGCCGACGGCATCACCTTCGTCCCCGACGTGGCCACAGCGGTCACGGAGGCGAGAGCCGCGGCCGGCGACCGCTACGTCAACATCCTCGGCGCCGACATCGCCCGCCAATGCCTGGCCCTCGGCGAGCTCGACGAGATCCTGACGATCATCGCCCCGGTCCTGCTCGGCTCCGGCACCCGCCTCTTCGACGCCCCCGGCACCCCGCCGGTCCAGCTCGAGCAGCTCAGCGTCAGCCACACCCCGAAGGCGATCAACACCTGGATGCGGATTATCAATTAACGGCAATCCGGTAATCGTAATTCGATAATGCCGCGGCCATCGCGGTGCCGTCGCCGGCCCGCGCTTGCCACACCTCCCGCAAGCCGGCCCGGTGCGGCGATGGGGCCGATCCAGGTGTTCCTCGACGGTAGCGTCCGCCGAGGACGATCTCGTCCTCGCCGCGCTCAGCGCGACCCGGTGCCGGGCCGGCAGCCGCCGCACCGCCCGGGCCGTCACCCCCGCCGCGTTCGTCACGTCCGTCGAGGACGATCTCGTCCCTCACCGCGCTCAAACGGGGATGCGAGCCCGAGGAGGCGATCCGCCGGGTTGCCCGCCGCCACCACTGCAGCGGCCGCGGCCCCCGCCCTGCCCGCGCGGGGCAGGGCGGCGCAAAACCGGTGGCCGCGACCGGCCCCGGCCACGTAGAAACTCCGGAGTGTTCAAGATCCTGCGCCGGCCGTACGCGGCGGGCCTGGCCGCCACGAACCTCCTCGTCCGTCTCGCCGGCGGCGCCGTCGCCCTGGCCCTGGTCCTGTTCGCCGAGGCCACCCGCGGCTCGTTCACCGCCGCGGGTCTTCTCGCCGGATGTTTCGCCGTCGGTACCGCCACCGGCGCCCCCATCGCCGGCCGGCTCGTCGACTGCCTCGGCGCGACCCGCGTCCTGCTCGGCACCGCCGCCGTCCACGCCGCCGCCCTGCTGACCATTGCCGCCCTGCCCGCAATCCCCCTCACCGCCGCCGCGGCCCTCGCCGTGCTCGCCGGCGCCGCCCGCCCGCCGGTCGGCGCCTGGATGCGCGGCATCTGGGCGGCGATCCTGGACAACGACCGCGACCGCCGCGCCTCGTACCGCTTCGAAAGCGCCCTCCTCGAGCTCGGCTTCATCGCCGGCCCCCTGATCGCCGGCCTCGTCGCCGCCGTCGGCCGCCCGGCGCTGGGCCTGGCCCTGACCGCCGTGATCGCCGCCACGGCGTCAACCGTCTTCGCGCTCCTGCCACCGTCGCGGGCCGCCGACCCCCGCCACCGCCCGACACCCGGCCCGGCCGCCGCGCCGGTCCCGATCCACCCGGGTGCTGGGCAGTTCCCGACGAGCCCGACTGCTGGGCAGATGCCGACCGCCCCGGCCACAAGGCACGACCCGGTCCACACCGCCATCGGGCCGGTCTCGGTTCATCCGGATACCAGGCAGCTCCCGACGGGCCCGGGTGCCGGGCAGCCCCCGACCGACCCGGCTGCCGGGCCGGTCCCGGTCCACACGGCCCCCCAGCAGGTCCCGATCCACCCCGCCGCCGGCCAGTTCCCGGTCCGTCCGGTTACCGGACACCCTCAGCCCGGCCCCGCCACCGGCCAACAGACGGTGACGACCGGGGCGACACGGCGTGACCTGCTCGGGGCATTGCGATCACCGGCAATTCGCACACTCGTCGTGTCCCGAACCGCACTCGGTGTGACGATCGGGGCGTTGCAGGTGACCGCCGCCGGGTACGCCGCCGCGCACGGGCGTCCCGGCTTCGCCGGTGTGCTCCTCGGGGCCCTCGCCGTCGGCAGCCTCGCCGGCAGCGTCGCGCTGCGGCTCCGCCCGACGCTGCTCGCCGCCGTGATGTGCGCCGCGGTCCTGCCACTGTTCGCACCCGCCGGACTGTGGTGGCTGGCCGTACTGTTCGCCGTCGCGGGCGCGCCGGTGGCGCCGCTGAACGCGGTCGCGTACGAGGTGACGGAGACCGCGGCACCACCCGGCACGGCGACCGAGGCACGGATGTGGACGAGCACCGCGACGATGGCCGGCACAGCCCTCGGTACCGCCGCCGCCGGCGCCGCCGTCGAGCAGTGGTCGCCCCAGGCCGCACTGCTCATCGGCCTCGCCGGGGCCGTCCTCGCCCTGAGCGCCGACGTGGCCGGCCGGATCGGCGCAACCGCACACACGACAACCGGACAGGCCGTCAGTGGCGCTGCCACACATCGGCCTCAGCGGTCCAGCGCAGCGTCGTGACAGCCTGCAGGACCAGACCCCCGGACAGCGACGGCGTCAGGTACAGCTCATCGGCGAGCGACCGGATGATGTGCAGCCCCCGCCCGTGCTCGTCCAGGACCGGGTCGAACACCAGATCGCCCCGCGGGCCGTCGCTGTCCACGCTCAGATCCACCTCGTCACCGCCGCGCGCCGACGACGGCACCGACGGGAAGTCGGCATCCCCGGGAACCGGCGCCGCCGCCGACGGGGACAGCCGCGACGGATCCACCACCGCACCCGCGTTGATCACATGGATCATGCACCGGGCGCTCGTCACGTCGATCGTGATCTCGTAGTCGTCGATCTGCAACGCGTGCTCGATGACGTTCGCGCACGCCTCGGTCAGGATCAGGCTGATGTCGTCGCGGCACGACGGCTCCACCCCCAGCGTGCGCAGCGCCTGGTCCAGCAGCCGCCGCACCACCGGCACCGTCGCCGCGTCGCGGGGCAGATGCAGCGCCAGCCGTAACGCGATCGACACGCAACCCCCTCAGCCCAGCCCGTACCGTCACGGTACCCGCAACCCCCCTCGGGTTATGTTTGCCGACCGGCAACCACAGTCACCCGGGGTGGGTGAGGGACGGACACCGCCGCCGGGGAAGCCCGAACCCGTGCGCCGAACCGTGTGGATCCTCGCCCTCGCCGCAGGCTACGTCGACGGCCTCGCCCTGCTGTACCTCGGCGGCGTCTTCGCCAGCGTCGTCACCGGCAACCTGCTGCTCGTCGGCATCACCGCCGCCACCGACCCCCACCATCTCGCCGGCACCGCCGGCCGGGCCGCCCTCGCCGTCGCCGTCTACGCCACCACGGTCGCCGCCGCCCGCAACATCCCGCCCGCCCGCTGCCTCATCGCCGAACTCGCCGCCCTGTGCACCCTCACCGGCGGCTGGGTCGCCACCCACCACGACCCCCACGGCGCCGCCGAACTACCCCTGCTCACCCTCGCCGTCATCGCCGTCGCCCTGCAGGCCGCCTCCCAGCGCGACGGCGACACCCCCACCGGCCACCTCACCGGACCCCTCATCCGCGTCGCCGAAGGCCGCATCCGCCTCGCCGGCGACGGGGCACCCCTCATCGCCATGCCCGCCGGCGCCGCCGCCGCCGCGCTGCTGCTCGACCGCGCGCCCTGGCTCGGGCCCCTGCCCGCCGTCGCGCTCGTCGCCGCCGCCGTCGTCCTGCGCGCCGTACCGCCCCGCAAACGCCGGCCCCGCGCCTCCACCACCCCGCAGCCGGAACCCGCCTGGACCCCGTAAAGTTGCAGCAATGGGGATGGTGCACACCGTCGGACTTGTCCTGCATCCACGCCGCGACTCCAAACCGGCCATCGACGCGGTCATCGACTGGGCCCGCAACCGCGACACCACCGTCCTCGGCCTGCCCGACGAGGTCGACCGCATCGACTGCACCGCCGTCGCCGTCACCGCCGACGAACTCGTCGGCCGCGCCTCCCTCGTCGTCAGCCTCGGCGGTGACGGCACCATGCTGCGCAGCATGCGCCTGCTGTCCGGCAAACCCACCCCGGTCCTCGGCGTCAACCTCGGCCGGCTCGGCTTCCTCGCCGAAGTCTCCGTCGACGAACTCCCCGGCGCCCTGTCCGCGATCGACGCCCACCGCTTCACCGTCGAACCCCGCATGGCCGTCCGCACGACCCTGCCCGACGGCACCGCCGTGACCGCGTTCAACGACATCGCACTGGTCCGCACCCCCGGCCACGGCCTGGCCGCGATCGCCATCTCGATGCAGGGGTACCCGTTCGTCCGCTACGCCGCCGACGCCCTCATCGTCGCCACATCCACCGGCTCCACCGCCTACAGCTTCTCCGCCGGCGGCCCCATCGTCTCCCCCACCGTCGAAGGCATCCTCGTCGTCCCCGCCGCCGCACACTCCGCGTTCAACCGCGCCCTCGTCCTCTCCCCCGACGAGGACCTCGACCTGGAACTGCTGCCCAGCAGCGGCCCCCTCGTCGTCGAGGTCGACGGCGAAGTCGTCGGCGAGGTCAAACCCGGCGACACCCTCACCGTCTCCGCCGCCCCCGCCGCCGCGAAGGTGGTGCGCCTCGGCTACACCACCTTCTACGAACGCGCCCGCCGCAAGCTCCAGGTCAACGGCAGCCTCGAGGTCGAACTCCCGTAACCGGAAAATCGGAAATGTCCGGTACCGCGCGACGCGGGCCCGGCCGGGATGGCGCCCGGCCGGCACCGGCAAGGACGGCCCGACAGCGCGGAAACCAAACGGACGCCCACACCGCACGACCAGACCGCACGACCGAAGCGGACCACCGAAGCGGACCACCGAAGCGGACCACCGAAACACGGAACAGCCGCAGACGCGACAGCCCCGCAAAGGGGAACCACCCGCCCGCGGCCAACCGATCACCGCAGCGCCAAAAGCCGCCCGGCAGAGCAGCCAACAGCCAGCAAGCGCTCAGCTGTGCGAACGCGACGGCAACCCCGCCACCCCCACCAACGCCTCATCCGCGTAACACCACACCCACTCCTCACCCGGCTCGAACGACTGCACCAACGGATGCCCCGCCGACCGGAAATGCGCCGTCGCATGCTTCGACGGCGACGAGTCGCAACACCCCACATGCCCACACGTCAAACACAACCGCAGATGCACCCACCGCCCCCCAACCGCCAGACAGTCCTCACACCCATCCGCCGACGGCTCCACCGGCTCCACCAGATCCACATGCGCGCAACCACTCTGCATCGCACCACCGTAGCCCGCACCACATTCGTCGCGCGGCCAGACGCGTGGTTGGATTGACCGCATGGCCAAGCCAGCGATCTTGACCGTCGACGACGACCCCGCCGTCTCCCGCGCCGTCGCCCGCGACCTGCGCCGGCAGTACGGCGAGCAGTACCGCATCGTCCGCGCCGACTCCGGCCGCGAAGCCCTCGACACCCTCAAGGAACTCAAGCTGCGCGGCGAACAGGTCGCCGTCCTGGTCGCCGACTACCGCATGCCCGAAATGAACGGCCTGCAGTTCCTCGAGGCCGCCATGGACCTCTTCCCCCGCGCCCGCCGCATCCTGCTCACCGCCTACGCCGACACCGACGCCGCCATCCAGGCCATCAACATCGTCGACCTCGACCACTACCTCCTCAAACCCTGGCACCCACCCGAGGAGAAGCTCTACCCCGTCATCGACGCCATGCTCGACGCCTGGAAAGCCGCCCCCGACCGGCCCAGCGCCGACGTCAAAATCATCGGCCACCGCTGGAGCGCCCCCAGCTTCACCGTCCGCGACTTCCTCGCCCGCAACATGGTCAGCTACCGGTGGTACACCACCGACGACGCCGAAGGCCAACGCCTCCTCACCGCCGCCGGCCTCACCCCCGACGACGTCCCCCTCGTCATCACCACCGAAGGCAAAACCCTCCTCAACCCCACCGAAGCCGAACTCGCCGCCCACGTCGGCCTCACCACCACCCCCGCCACCGACTTCTACGACCTCGTCGTCGTCGGCGGCGGCCCCGCCGGCCTCGGCGCCGCCGTCTACGGCGCCAGCGAAGGCCTCCGCACCGTCCTGCTCGAAGAACGCGCCACCGGCGGCCAGGCCGGCCAATCCAGCCGCATCGAGAACTACCTCGGCTTCCCCGACGGCGTCTCCGGCGCCCAGCTCACCGACCGCGCCCGCCGCCAAGCCATCAAATTCGGCGCCGAACTCCTCACCGCCTGCCGCGTCACCCGCCTCGAAAGCCACGGCAACACCCGCGTCCTGCACTTCGAAGACGGCACCACCATCGCCTCCCACGCCGTCATCCTCGCCACCGGCGTCTCCTACCGCCGCCTCACCGCCCCCGGCCTCGCCGACCTCCACGGCCGCGGCGTCTACTACGGCAGCGCCGCCACCGAAGCCCCCTCCTGCACCGACCAGGACGTCTACATCGTCGGCGGCGCCAACAGCGCCGGCCAGGCCGCCATGTTCTTCTCCCGCTACGCCCGCCGCGTCCACCTCGTCATCCGCGCCCCCAACCTCGACGCCTCCATGTCCCAATACCTCATCGACCAGATCGACGCCGTCGACCACATCCAGGTCCACCCCTGCACCGAAATCGCCGCCGCCCACGGCGACGAACACCTCGAACGCCTCGAACTACGCCCCGTCGACGGCGGCCCCGGCCACACCGTCGACGCCTCCTGGCTGTTCATCTTCATCGGCGCCGAACCCCGCACCGACTGGCTCGACGGCACCGTCCAACGCGACCCCCGCGGCTTCGTCCTCACCGGACCCGACCTGCTCACCGGCGACGGCCCCCCACCCGGCTGGCTCCTCCCCCGCGACCCCTACCACCTCGAATCCAGCATCCCCGGCGTCTTCGCCGCCGGCGACGTGCGCGCCGACTCCGTCAAACGCGTCGCCTCCGCCGTCGGCGAAGGCGCCATGGCCGTCTCGCTCGTCCACCGGTACCTCCTGGAGTCCCAATGACCAACGGCCGCCGCCTGACCCCCGCACAACTCCGCGAACTCTTCCTCTTCGAAGCCCTCGACGACGACAAGCTCGAATGGCTCGCCGCCCGCGGCTGGGCCGTCACCCAGCCCGCCGGCCACGCCATCTACACCGAAGGCGAACCCGCCACCTGCTTCGTCGTGCTCATCTCCGGCACCGTCGCCCTCAGCCGCAACATCCGCGGCGACGACGTCGAGCTCTCCCGCACCGACCAGACCGGCGTCTACGGCGGCGCCACCCAGGCCTACCTCGGCGACCAGGTCCCCCAGCTCTACAACAACACCATGCACGCCATCACCGCCGCCGAAGTCCTCGAACTGCCCGCCGCCGAGTTCGGCCCCGTCATCCGCCAGTGGTTCCCGATGGCCATGCACCTGCTCGAAGGCCTCTTCTTCGGCATGCGCAACAGCAACAACGCCGTCGCCGAACGCGAACGCCTCCTCGCCCTCGGCTCCCTCTCCGCCGGCCTCACCCACGAACTCAACAACCCCGCCGCCGCCGCCGTCCGCGCCACCGCCGTCCTGCGCGACAAGGTCGCCGGCATGCGCCACAAACTCGCCATGATCGCCGACGGCCGCCTCGACGGCGAACGCCTCCACGGCCTCGTCGAACTCCAGGAAGCCGCCGTCAAAAAGGCCCAGAACACCCCCAAACGCTCCGCCCTGGACATCTCCGACGCCGAGGACACCATCGGCGACTGGCTCGACGAACACGACGTCGCCGGCGCCTGGGACCTCGCCCCCACCCTCGTCGCCGGCGGCGTCGAACTGCCCTGGCTCGAAGACGTCGCCACCAGCATCGGCGACATCGACCTCGAACCCGCCGTCCGCTGGCTGTGCTACACCATCGAAACCGAACTGCTCATGGGCGAGATCGACGACGCCGTCGGACGCATCTCCGGCCTCGTCTCCGCCGCCAAGCAGTACTCCCAGCTCGACCGCGGCCCGTTCCAGGTCGTCGACGTCCACGAACTGCTCGACGCCACCCTCATCATGCTCAACGCGAAGATCCCCAACGGCATCCGCGTCGTCACCAACTACGACCGCAGCCTGCCGAACATCCCCGCGTACGCCGCCGAGCTCAACCAGGTGTGGACGAACCTCATCGACAACGGCGTCGCCGCCATGCGCGGCTCCGGGACCCTCACCATCACCACCGCCCTCGACCCGACCGGCGACTGCCTCACCGTCGACATCGCCGACACCGGCACCGGCATCCCGCCCGAGGTCCGGCCCCGCATCTTCGAGCCGTTCTTCACCACCAAGCCCGTCGGCGAGGGCACCGGCCTCGGCCTCGACATCAGCTACCGCATCGTGGTCAAGAAGCACCACGGCGACATCCGCGTCGCCTCCGAGCCGGGCGACACCCACTTCACCGTCGTCCTGCCCCTGCGCGAGACCGTCTGAACGAGGCGCTGTCCTTCAGAAGCAGGTCGGCGCGTAGCGCCGATCGTTATTGTTTTTGGCGTGCCGTCAGGCACGCTGCCTAAGGCGTCCTAGGATGCTAGGATTTATGCTCCGAAGTCAGCAAGAAATGTTGTAGAAACCCCACAACGGGACGGCCATAGGATGCGTCGACAGGCGCATTGGTGTACTCGGCAGTAATCAAGCAGGGTGTAGATCGTCGCGGCACACGCGGGGAAAATCCAGGAGGCTCAACCGGTGTTCAGTCGTATCGCCATCGTCAACCGCGGAGAGGCCGCCATGCGGCTCATCCACGCCGTGCGTGACCTGTCCGCGGAAACGGGCACACGGATCGAGACGGTCGCCCTCTACACCGACGTCGACCGGACCGCGACCTTCGTCCGCGAAGCCGACCTCGCCCACCCCCTCGGCCCCGCCGCCGCCCGCCCCTACCTCAACCACGACCTGCTCGGCCGGGCCCTGCGCGCCACCGGCGCCGACGCCGCCTGGGTCGGCTGGGGCTTCGTCGCCGAGGACCCCGCCTTCGCCGAGCTCTGCGACGCCCTCGGCATCACCTTCATCGGCCCCAGCGCCGACGCCATGCGCAAGCTCGGCGACAAGATCGGCGCCAAGCTCATCGCCGAAGAGGTCGGCGTCCCCGTCGCCCCCTGGAGCCGCGGCGAGGTCGCCACCCTCGACGACGCCCTGCGCGCCGGCGAGCAGATCGGCTACCCGCTCATGCTCAAGGCCACCGCCGGCGGCGGCGGCCGCGGCATCCGCAAGGTCGCCTCCGCCGGCGAGCTCGCCGACGCCTACGAACGCACCAGCGCCGAAGCCCTGCGCGCGTTCGGCTCCGGCATCGTCTTCCTCGAACGCCTCGTCACCGGCGCCCGCCACGTCGAGGTCCAGGTCATCGCCGACGGCCAGGGCACCGCCTGGGCCCTCGGCGTGCGCGACTGCTCCGTCCAGCGCCGCAACCAGAAGATCATCGAGGAGTCCGCGTCGCCCGTCCTCGGCCCCGAACAGACCGCCGAGCTCAAGGCCGCCGCCGAACGCCTCGCCCTCGCCGTGGACTACCGCGGCGCCGGCACCGTCGAGTTCCTCTACCACCCCACCGACCGGATCTTCGCGTTCCTCGAGGTCAACACCCGCCTGCAGGTCGAACACCCGATCACCGAGATCACCACCGGCACCGACCTCGTCAAGCTGCAGCTGCACGTCGCCGCCGGCGGCAAGCTCGACGGCGTCCGCCCCGCCGAAGCCGGCCACGCCGTCGAGGCCCGCCTCAACGCCGAAGACCCCGACCGCGACTTCGCCCCCGCCCCCGGCCGCATCTCCCGCCTCGTCCTGCCCGCCGGGCCCGGCATCCGCGTCGACAGCGGCGTCGGCGAAGGCGACAGCATCCCCTCCGACTTCGACTCCATGATCGCCAAGATCATCGCCTACGGCCGGGACCGCGACGAAGCCCTCGGCCGGCTCCGCCGCGCCATGGCCGAGACCACCGTCATCATCGACGGCGGCGCCACCAACAAGAGCTTCGTCATCGACCTGCTCAACCAGCCCGAAGTCATCGACGCCACCGCCGACACCGGCTGGATCGACCGCGTCCGCGCCGAAGGCCGCCTCGTCAACCACCGCCACTCCGCCATCGCCCTGGCCGCCGCCGCCATCGAGGCCTACCAGGACGAAGAGCAGATCGCCCGCGCCCGCCTCCTCACCACCGCCCACGGCGGCCGCCCCCAGGTCCAGCACGAATCCGGCCGCCCCCTCGACCTCAAACTCCGCGGCGTCGGCTACCGCGTCGCCGTCGCCCGCGTCGGCCCCACCCGCTACCGCGTCGGCGTCGCCGCCGGCACCGACCCCCACCCCGCCGACGTCGAAATCGAACGCTTCGACGCCCACCGCGGCCAGATCACCGTCAACGGCCGCCGCTTCCGGCTCGTCTCCGCCACCCACGGCCCCATCCACCTCGTCGAGGTCGACGGCGTCACCCACCGCATCAGCCGCGACGAAGGCGGCGTCGTCCGCTCACCTGCCCCCGCCCTCGTCGTCGCCACCCCCGTCGCCGTCGGCGACGAAGTCCAGGCCGGCGCCCCCATCCTCGTGCTGGAAAGCATGAAGATGGAGACCGCCCTGCGCGCCCCGTTCCGCGCCCGCGTCCGCGAACTGCCCGTCTCCGTCGGCAGCCAGGTCGAGACCGGCGCCCCCCTCATGCGCCTCGAACCCCTCGCCGACGACACCGACGACACCACCACCGACGGGCCCGCCGCCGAAGCCGTCGACATCGACCTGCCCCCCGAGACCACCACCGGCACCACCGCCGAACGCCTCGCCCACGGCCTGCGGGACCTCCGCGCCCTCCTCCTCGGCTTCGACACCGACCCCCACGACCGCGGCCGCACCCTCACCAACTACCTGCAGGCCCGCGCCGAAGCCGACACCCGGCCCACCACCGGCGAACTCGAGCTCCTCACCGTCTTCGCCGACCTCGCCGACCTCACCCGCAACACCGCCGCCGGCGAACGCGACCTCGAAGCCAACACCGCCGTGCACTCCCCCCGCGAGTACTTCCACCGCTACCTCGGCAGCCTCGACGTCGACCGCGCCGGCGTCCCCGCCGCGTTCCAGGCCCGCCTCACCAAGGTCCTCGCCCACTACGGCATCGACCGCCTCGACCGCACCCCCGACCTCGAAGCCGCCGTCTTCCGCATCTTCCTCGCCCAGCAGCGCACCGCCACCGACGTCGCCGTCGTCTCCGGACTGCTCCGCCAATGGCTCGCCGGCCCCCCGCCCCTGGAACCCCTCGCCGAACGCGCCGGCCTCACCCTCGAACACCTCATCGAGGCCACCCAGGTCCGCTTCCCCGCCGTCTCCGACCTCGCCCGCGGCATCGTCTTCCGCTGGTTCGCCCAGCCCCTCCTGCGCCGCAACCGCGCCGAGGTGTACGTCGGCATCCGCTCCGACCTGCGCTACCTCGACGAAAACCCCGACGCCCCCGACCGCGCCGACCGAATCCAGTCCATGGTCGCCAGCGCCGAACCCCTCGTCCGGCTCATCGGCCAGCGCATCGGACAAAGCAACAGGCTGCGCGCCGGCGGGCCGAGCCGCGACCACGCCCCCCTCCTCGAGGTCCTCACCCGCCGCTACTACGGCAACCGCGGCCTCAGCCACGTCACCACCGCCGACACCGCCGGCGGACGGTTCGTCACCGCCGAACACACCGGCCGCACCGGCAACCGGACCCGCGTCGCCACCACCGCCGTCGACATCGACACCCTCGACGCCGCCCTCGACGCCGTCGCCGGATTCGCCGCCGACACCCCCGCCCTCGTCGCCGACCTCTACGTCGCCTGGGAGGACCAGCCTGACGCCGTCACCATCGCCGCCCGCCTCGGCGACGTCCTCGGCCAGCACCCCCAGCCCACCGCCGTACGCCGCATCACCATCACCGTCGCCGGCACCTCCGGCGCCGTCATGCACCACCACTTCACCTTCCGCCCCGACGGCGGCGCCTTCGCCGAGGACCGCCTCATCCGCGGCCTGCACCCGCAGATCGCCAACCGGCTCCAGCTCTACCGGCTCCGCGAGTTCGACCTCACCCGGCTGCCCTCCGCCGACGAGGAGATCTACCTGTTCAAAGCCGTCGCCAAGACCAACCCTGCCGACGAACGCCTCATCGCCATGGGCCAGGTCCGCGACCTCACCCCCCTGCGCGAGGCCGACGGCCGCCTCGTCGCCCTCCCCGCCCTCGAGGACATCACCACCGGCTGCCTCGACGCCATCCGCAACATCCAGGCCCAGCGCCCCCAGAACAAGCGCTTCGACACCAACCGCATCATGATGTACGTCTGGCCCGCCACCGAACTCACCCAGGACGAGATCGAAACCCTCGTCCAGCGGCTCCTGCCCACCACCGCCGGCGCCGGACTCGAAGAGGTCCAGTTCCTCGCCCGGCAACGCAACGCCGCCGGCGAACTGTCCGAGGTCGCCGTCCGCATCACCCTCGACCCCGGCCACGGCGCCCGCCTCAACGTCGACAAACCCTCCACCGAACCCGTCCAGCCCCTCGACGACTACCGGCAGAAGGTCCTGCGCGCCGCCCGCCGCGGCAACGTGTACCCGTACGAGCTCACCGGCCTCCTCGCCGGCCACAACGGCACCTTCACCGAACACGACCTCGACGAACACGGCACCCTCGCACCCGTCCAGCGCCCCAAGGGCCGCAACAGCGCCGCCATCATCGCCGGCGTCGTCACCACCCCCACCCCCCGCCACCCCGAAGGCATCACCCGCGTCGTGCTCCTCGGCGACCCGACCAAGGCCCTCGGCGCCCTCTCCGAACCCGAGTGCAGCCGCGTCATCGCCGCCCTCGACCTCGCCGAGCGGATGCGGGTACCGCTGGAATGGTTCGCCCTGTCCGCCGGCGCCCGGATCTCCATGGCATCCGGCACCGAGAACATGGACTGGGTCGCCGCCGCCCTCAAGCGCATCGTCACCTTCACCCAGGCCGGCGGCGAGATCAACATCGTCGTCACCGGCATCAACGTCGGCGCCCAGCCCTACTGGAACGCCGAGGCGACCATGCTCATGCACACCAAGGGCATCCTCGTCATGACCCCCGACTCCGCCATGGTCCTCACCGGCAAACAAGCCCTGGACTTCTCCGGCGGCGTCTCCGCCGAGGACAACTACGGCATCGGCGGCTACGACCGGATCATGGGCCCCAACGGCCAGGCCCAGTACTGGGCCCCCAGCCTCGCCGGCGCCCGCGACGTCCTCATGGCCCACTACGACCACACCTACATCGTCCCCGGCGAGGCCGGCCCCCGGCGCGCCCCCACCTCCGACCCCGCCGACCGCGACGTCTCCCCCTACCCGCACACCATCGACGGCAGCGACTTCACCACCGTCGGGCAGATCTTCTCCACCCAGCACAACCCCGACCGCAAGAAGCCCTTCGACATCCGCACCGTCATGCGCGCCCTCGCCGACCAGGACCACCCCACCCTCGAACGCTGGGCCGGCATGGCCGACGCCGACACCGCCGTCGTCACCGACGCCCGCCTCGGCGGCTGGCCCGTCTGTCTCGTCGGCATCGAGTCCCGCTCCGTACCCCGCACCGGCTTCCCACCCACCGACGGCCCCGACACCTACACCGCCGGCACCCTCTTCCCCCGCTCCTCCAAGAAGGTCGCCCGCGCCATCAACGCCGCCTCCGGCAACCGGCCCCTCGTCGTCCTCGCCAACCTCTCCGGCTTCGACGGCTCACCGGAGTCGATGCGCAAACTCCAGCTCGAGTACGGCGCCGAAATCGGCCGCGCCATCGTCAACTTCACCGGCCCGATCGTCTTCTGCGTCATCTCCCGCTACCACGGCGGCGCCTTCGTCGTGTTCTCCAAGGCCCTCAACCCCAACCTGACCGTCCTCGCCCTCGAAGGCTCCTTCGCCTCCGTCCTCGGCGGCGCCCCCGCCGCCGCCGTCGTCTTCGCCGGCGAGGTCGACAACCGCACCAGCAACGACCCCCGCGTCACCGACCTGCACGCCCAGGTCGCCGCGGCCAGCGGCGTCGAACGCGCCGCCCTCAACGCCCGCCTCGCCGACGTCCAGGCCGCCGTCCGCGCCGAACAGCTCGGCGCCGTCGCCGCCGAGTTCGACCGCGTCCACAGCATCCAGCGCGCCGTCGAGGTCGGCTCCGTCGACGCCATCATCAGCGCCGCCGAACTGCGCCCACGCATCATCGAGGCCGTCGAGCACGGCCTCAAACGCTGACCCACCGATAAAGCGCCGGCCGCCCTGGTACCCCCGGGACGGCCGGCGTCACCGCTCAAGCGCCAAAAACCAGAAGCACGGCACCGCCGCAACCCCCTACCGTGGCCCGGTGCCGCCCACCTTCCAGCCCGGCCTGCAGCTGTGCCGCGACCTCTACCACCTCGGCGTCCGCCCCCTCCTCGGCGACCTCCCGCACGCCGCCGCCCGCATCGGCCCCGGCTCCGAGGTTCTCGGCTTCGACACCCCCCGCTCCACCGACCACGACTGGGGCCCCCGGCTGCAGCTGTTCATCGACCCCGCCGCCGCCGACCCCGCCGAGCTCGCCGCCACCCTGCGCCACCGGCTGCCCAAAGACATCCACGGCTGGCCCACCAGCTTCGAACCGCCCGGCGCCCGGGTCCGCGTCATGACCCCCACCACCGGCCCCGTCCACCACCGCGTCGACATCACCGACGTCGCCACCTGGTCCCGCGACCACCTCGGCTTCGACGCCCGCCACCCCGCCACCGCCACCGACTGGCTCGCCACCCCCACCCAGCTGCTCGCCGAGGCCACCGCCGGTGCCGTCTACCACGACGACACCGGCGAGCTCACCCGCCTCCGCGCCAACCTCGCCTGGTACCCCGAGCCCCTCTGGAGGCGCATCCTCGCCGCCCAGTGGGTCCGCATCGCCCAGGAGGAGGCCTTCGTCGGGCGCACCGCCGAGCTCGGCGACGACCTCGGCAGCCGCATCGTCGCCGCCCGCCTCGCCCGCGACGTGATGCGGCTGAGCCTGCTGCTGCAGCGCCGCTACCCGCCGTACAGCAAGTGGCTCGGCACCGCGTTCGCCGCCCTGCCCGGCATCGCCCCGGTCGCCGCCGCCCTGGCCCGGGCCGTCGCCGCCGGCGACGCCGCCGCCCGCCAGGACGCCCTCTGCGACGCCTACGAGGCCTGCGGCGACCAGCAGAACCGGCTCGGCCTCGCCCCGCCGGTCGACGCCACCCGCCGCCCGTACTTCGACCGCCCCTACCCGGTCATCGACGCCGGCCGCTTCGCCGAGGCCCTCGCGCCCGGGTTCGCCATCGGCGCGATCGACCAGTTCGCCGACTGCACCGACGTCCTCGGCCGGCCCGGCCTCACCCGCGGCCTGACGGCGGCCGTCCACCCGGACCCGGCACGGCCGCCGGCCGCGTAGCGGCAGGAAGGTTTTCCGGCGTGCCGTCAGGCACGCTCGCTAAGGCATCCTAGGATGCTAGGATCGAACGGGTCGTCAGTACCGGCCGAGCCAGCCGGTCGGGGCCATCACGACGCGCGGGTTCGCCGCCGGGTCCAGCCAGCGCAGCACCGCCAGCAGGTCGCCCTGGGGCAGGCTCACGCAGCCCAGCGTGCTGTTGCCGTTCGACTGGTGCAGGAAGATGCCGCTGCCCCGGCCCGCCGTCGCCGGCATGTTGTACCGGATCACGGCGAAGTACGTGTACTGCGGGCTGACCTGCCAGAGCGGCTCGCTCGGGCCGCCCGGGTTCGGGCCGTGGCTGAACGTGTTGTAGCCGGGCGAGTCGCTGTTCTCGTTCCACCAGTCGTCGGCGGTGAGCTGGTGGTAGGCGTAGCGGACGCCGGGGTTGGCGGCGATGCCGTACATGGTGGCGTCGATCGCGTAGACGCCCGCCGGCGTCGTGCGGTCGCCCTCGCGCTTGGCGTCGCTGAAGCCCCGCGAGCCCAGGTGGACCGCGACCGGCGCGGACGCCGGCCGCCAGGCGCCGCCGGACTTCGCGTACGTGCGCAGCGTCGCCGTCGTCTCCGACGGGCTCGCGGACTGCACGATGACGACCTGGGTGGTGTTCGCCGGCAGGGTCCGCAGCCGGGCCGGGTCGCCCGCCGGGTCGTCCTCCTTCGGCGGGCCAGGGGCGTGCGTGGTCCGGGCCGGGGCGGCGGTGGTGGGGTGGGCCGCGCCGGTGGTGGGGGCCGGGGCGCCGGTCGGGGCCGGGGCGCCCGGGGCGGAAGGGTCCGCGGACGCCGGCGCGCCGGCCGGGCCGGACGCGGGGCGGCCGGGCTGCGGGGGCGCGACGCCGGACGCGGGCGCGTCGGCCTGCTCCGGCCCCCGCGCGCAACCCGCCACCAGCAGCAGGGGCACGAGCGCCGCGAGGATGACCTCCGGGCGGCGTCGGGGCTGGTCGACCGGCACGACCAATAGTATCTACCGCATGGGCGCAAGCTTCCGGACAAATCCGGCGACACGCCGTGTGGCCGGATGGCTCGCGGCCGTGTGCGTCCTCGCCGTCGCGTCCGGCTGCGACGGCGCGCCGGACATCGCGCCGGCGTCCGTGGGCGTGCCGAGCGCGTCGGCGGCGGCGCCGGACGGCTCAACGGGTACACCATCCGCATCGGCGGTCCCCGAGGACTTCGTGGAGGCCCTGCCCGCGGCGCTGCGCCAGGCGATGACCGGCGTCTCGTGGCGGGCCGGGTGCCCGGTGGGGCTCGACGATCTCCGGCTCGTGCACGTGTCCTATGTGGACTTCGACGGGAAGGTCCAGGCCGGGCAGCTGGTGGTGCACAAGGCCATCGCCGACGCGGCCCTGCGGGTGTTCCAGCGGTTGCGGGCCGGGCGGTACCCGATCCGCGGGATGCAGCTCATCGAGCACTACGGCGGCAGCGACGACACCTCGATGGCGGCCGACAACACCTCGGCGTTCAACTGCCGCAACGTGCCCGGCACCAGCCACTGGTCCAACCACGCCTACGGCCGGGCGATCGACGTCAACACCGTCGAGAACCCGTACCTGCCGAAGGGGCAGGTCATGCCGCCGGCCGGCCGGGCCTTCCTCGACCGGCGCAACGTGCGCCCGGGCATGATCGTCGCCGGGGACGCCACGGTGAAGGCGTTCCAGGCCGAGGGGTTCGCCTGGGGCGGCGCCTGGAGGTCCGGAACCGACTACCAGCACTTCGAAAAGCCCTAAAAGGGGATGCGGAATCCGCTACACGTCACATTGCGCCGCCGCGTGATCACCGGCACCATACTGTGCCCATGGAACCCCGGATGGGCGTGTTCCGGCTGCTGGTAGCCGGCATGCTGGTGCTGATCGTCGGCGGCGTCGCCACGACCGCCTGGGCGCTGCACCGCGCCGAGCCCCGGCCCCGGCCCGGCGCCCAGGCCGCGACCGGCCCGAGCGCCTCGCCCTCCCCAGCGACCTCGCCCAGCGCCCCGCCGTTCGCCGGCTGGTCCGACCCGGCGGGCGTCGGCCGGCCGCAGGGCACCAAGGTCCAGGGCCTGCTCACGTTCCGCGGCAACCCGACCCGCACCTACTACGGCCAGGGACCCGTCCCCCGCGTCACGCCCGCCCAGCGCTGGCAGTTCCCGAAGAGCGGCGGGATGTGCGCGATGTCGGCGGACAAGGGCGAGACCCGCGAGTGGTGCGGCACCGGCTGGACCGGGCAGCCGGCCGTGTTCGAGCGCGACGGCCGCACCTGGGTGGTGTTCGGCGCCTACGACCGCTCCATCCACTTCCTCGACGCCGCCACCGGCGAGCGGATCCTGCCCGACTTCAAGACCGGCGACATCATCAAGGGCAGCGTCACCGTCGACCCCGACGGCTTCCCGCTGATCTACTCCGGCTCCCGCGACGGCTACTACCGCGTCCTGGCCATCGACCGCGGCACGCCGACCGAGCTGTGGAAGCTCGCCGCCGACGCGGTGAAGCCGACGCTGTGGAACGACGACTGGGACGGCGCCGGGCTCGTCATCGACGACTACCTGCTCGAGGGCGGCGAGAACAGCCAGTTCCACGTCGTGAAGCTCAACCGCGGCTACGGCCCGGACGGCAAGGTGACCGTCGCGCCGCAGCTGGTGTTCAACACGCCCGGCTGGGACGAGCAGGAGCTCAAGGACGCCGGCGACACCAACGTGTCGATCGAGAACTCGGTGGCGGTGTACCGCGACACGGTGTACTTCGCCAACTCCGGCGGCCTCGTGCAGGGCTGGGACCTGTCCGGGCTGAAGGCGGGCCGGGCCCCGACGCGCACCTTCCGGTTCTGGACCGGCGACGACACCGACGCGTCGATCGTCGTGGACGCCGACGGCTTCCTGTACGTCGGCTCCGAGTACGAGAAGGGCAACGCGCGGTCCCGGGAGGTCGGGCAGATGCTCAAGCTGGACCCCTCCAAGCCCGACAACCCCGTCGTCTGGGCGGTGAAGGACCAGGGCCAGAAACCCGGCGGCATCTGGGGCACGCCCGCGCTCTACGGCGACCTGGCCGTCTACGACACGGCCGGCGGCGACGTCCTGGGCCTGGACCGGGCCACCGGCGCGGTACGGTGGCGGTTCCACCTGCCCGGCGGCGAGACCTGGCAGTCGCCGGTGATCGTTGACGACGTGCTGCTGATGGGCGACTGCACCGGGGTACTGCACGCGTACGACGTCGCCGACACCCACGCGGAGCCCCGGCCGCTGTGGGAGGTGAAGATCGGCGGCTGCATCGAGTCGACGCCGGCGGTGTGGAAGGGCTCGCTGTACTTCGGCACCCGGGCGGGTGCCGTCCACGCCTTCGCCGCCGGGTAGCGGACAATGTATTGCGGAATTGTTACGGGCCGCGACTGGTCACGGTGAACGGGCGCGCCATACGTTGCCCGACACACGATCAGCGTCGACACCCGAAAGGACCCGAGCAGATGCGCAGAGGGATTCTGTCCCTGCTGGCCGTCGGCGCGCTGGCCACGAGCGGAGCCGCCGCCTGCACCGCGAACGTGTCGGGCACCGGCGGGCCCGGCGGCAAGCCGCGCGTCGGCGTCATCCTGCCCGACAGCAAGTCCTCGGCCCGGTGGGAGACCGCCGACCGCAAGTACCTGGCCGCCGCGTTCAAGGCCGCCGGCGTCGACTACGAGATCCAGAACGCGCAGAACGACAAGAGCGCCTTCACCACCCTGGCCGAGCAGATGATCACCCAGGGCGTGGACGTGCTCATGATCGTGAACCTGGACTCCGGCACCGGCAAGGCGGTGCTGGACAAGGCCCGCAACGCCGGGGTCGCCACGATCGACTACGACCGGCTCACGCTGGGCGGGTCGGCGCGGTACTACGTGTCGTTCGACAACACCGCCGTCGGCACCCTGCAGGGCCAGGGCCTGGTCCGCTGCCTCGAGGCGGCCAAGGCCACCCGGCCGGTGATCGCCGAGCTCAACGGCTCGCAGACCGACAACAACTCGACGCTGTTCAAGGACGGCTACGACGCCGTCCTCGGGCCGAAGTTCGCCTCCGGGGAGTACGTCAAGGGCCCCGACCAGTGGATCGAGGAGTGGGACAACACCCGGGCCGGGACCGCGTTCGAGCAGATGATGACCGCCCAGCCGAACATCGGCGGGGTCATCGCGGCCAACGACGGCGTCGCCAACGCCGCCATCAACGTGCTCAAGAAGCAGGGCCTCAACGGCCACATCCCGGTCACCGGGCAGGACGCCACCGCGCAGGGCCTGCAGAACATCCTCAACGGCGACCAGTGCATGACGGTGTACAAGGACGTACGCCGGGAGGCCGCGGCCGCGGCGAAGCTCGCGATCGCGCTGGCCCGGCATGAGACGGGCGTCACCACGAGCAAGGTGTACGACCGGATCGGCAAGCGCGACGTCGACGCCATCCTGCTCGACCCCAAGGCGATCACCAGGGACAACGTCCGCGACGTGGTCGACGACGGCTACGTGTCGGCCGACGAGGTCTGTACCGCGGACTTCGCCGCGAAGTGCGCCGCGGCGGGTATCAAGTAAGGTACCGGTCTCACCTGGGGATCCGGCCGCTTGAAGGAGCACTGTGACCGAAACACCCTTGCTGGAGATCCGGGGGCTCAGCAAGAGCTTCGGGCCCGTCCAGGTGCTGCGTGACGTGGACTTCCAGGTGTACGCCGGGCAGGTCACCGCGCTCGTCGGGGACAACGGGGCCGGCAAGTCGACGCTGGTCAAATGCGTCGGCGGGATCTACTCGATCGACGCCGGGGAGTACTTCTACGAGGGCCGCCCGGTGTCGGTGCACGGCCCCCGCGACGCCGCCGCGCTCGGCGTGGAGATCGTCTACCAGGACCTGGCGCTGTGCGACAACCTCGACATCGTGCAGAACATGTTCCTCGGCCGGGAGATCCGCCGGGGCCTCGTCCTCGACGACATCACCATGGAGCAGAAGGCCGCCGAGACCCTGGCCAGCCTGTCGGTGCGGACCGTCGCATCGGTCCGCCAGCCGGTCTCCAGCCTCTCCGGCGGCCAGCGCCAGACGGTCGCCATCGCCAAGGCCGTGCTGTGGAACAACCGGATCGTCATCCTCGACGAGCCCAACGCCGCCCTCGGCGTGGCCCAGACCGCCCAGGTCCTCGAGCTCGTGCGCCGGCTGGCCGACAACGGCCTGGCCGTCGTGCTCATCTCGCACAACATGAACGACGTGTTCGCGGTCGCCGACCGCATCGCCGCGCTGTACCTGGGCCAGATGGCCGCCGAGGTCCGCGCCACCGACGTCACCCACTCGCAGGTCGTGGAGCTCATCACCACCGGCCGCAGCGGCGAGCTGGGCCTGCGCGGGCAAGGAGCCACCGTATGAGCGTGTCGATGCTCGACGCCCAGGAGCGCACCGGCCGGCACCCGTCGGCCGGGTTCGGCGCCTACACCCGCGACTACCTGGCGCGGGTGCGGGGCGGGAACATGGGCGCGCTGCCCGCGGTACTCGGCCTGCTGACGCTCGTGGTGGCCTTCTCGGTGGCCCGGCCCGAGTTCGTCACCGCCGGCAACCTGGCGAACCTGCTGCACCAGGGCGCCGCGGTCACCGTCATCGCGATGGGCCTGGTGTTCGTGCTCCTGCTGGGCGAGATCGACCTGTCCGCCGGGTTCGCCAGCGGCGTCTGCGCCTCGGTGCTCGCGGTGCTGCTCACGAACTTCGGGCTGCCCTGGTACGTCGCCGTGCTCGGCGCGGTCGCCACCGGCGCGGCGATCGGCCTGGTCATCGGCCTGCTCGTGGCGAAGCTGGGCATCCCGTCGTTCGTGGTGACCCTGGCCGCGTTCCTGGCCTTCCAGGGGGCGGTGCTGCTGCTCATGAAGGGCGGCACGATCGTCGCCGTCGACGACCCGACGATCAAGAAGATCAACTTCGACGGGCGGTTCACGCCGCTGCAGGGCTGGGTGCTCTACGGCGTCACCATCGCCGGGATGCTCGCCCTGCACCTGTGGAAGCGCTACAGCCGGGTCCGGCACGGGCTGGCCGCCGACCCGCTGTCGGTGGTCGCGCTGCGGGTGCTGACCGCGGCCGTGCTGCTCGGCGCCGCGGTGTGGACGCTGAACCTGGAGCGCTCCAAGAACGACGCCATCTCGCAGCGGGGCGTGCCGATGGTGGTGGCGATCCTGGGGCTGCTGCTGTGGCTGTGCACGTTCGTGCTCAACCGCACCGCGTTCGGCCGGCACGTGTACGCCGTCGGCGGCAACCGGGAGGCGTCCCGCCGCGCCGGCATCCACGTCGACGCCATCCGGATCGCCGTGTTCGTCATCTGCTCGACGATGGCCGCGGTCGGCGGGATCATCGCCGCGTCCCGGGACGCCTCGGTCAACCCGAACACCGGCGGCAGCAACGTGCTGCTCTACGCCGTCGGCGCGGCGGTCATCGGCGGCACCAGCCTCTTCGGCGGCAAGGGCCGCGTGCTCAACGCGGTGCTCGGCGGCGCGGTCGTGGCGGTCATCGAGAACGGGATGGGGCTCATGGAGTACAGCCCCGGTACGAAGTACGTCGTCACCGGCGTCGTACTGCTGCTCGCCGCCGGCATCGACGCGCTGACCCGGCGGCGGGCGGCCGCGGCGGGCCTGCGCTGAACTACTCTGCTTACGCCACCCCGATCGAAGAAAGCCGAGCATGCGCGTTGGCCCCAGCCAGGAGGAGATCCGGCGGAGCAACCTCGGAGCGCTCCTGCGCTCCGTGCACCTCCACGGTGCGATGTCCCGCGCCGACCTCACGACGAGCCTGGGCCTCAACCGCAGCACGATCGGCGCGCTGACCGCGGACCTCGCGGCCGCGGGCCTCGTCAGCGAGGGCGTACCGCGGGAGCAGCGCGGCCGCGCCGGGCGCCCGTCGCTCGTGGTGCGCCCGGAGTCGGAGAAGGTGTACGTCTTCGCCTTCGCCGTCGAGGTCGACCGGATCGTCGCCGCCCGGGTCGGGCTCGGCGGCGCGGTGCTGGACCGCTTCGAGGCCGCCCGCCCCCGCGGCGAGCACGACGCCGCCACCGTCATCGCCCCCATCGCCGACTTCGTGCGCAAGATGCAGCTCTCCGCCCCGGCCGGGGCCCGCCTCATCGGCAGCGGCGCGGCGGTCTCGGCCATGGTGCGCCGCGACGACGGGTTCGTCCGGCTCGGCCCGCAGCTCGGCTGGGCCGACCAGCCCCTCGGCGAGGCCCTGCGCGGCCTGGTCGGCGAGGGCCGCGCGGTCACCGTGCGCAACAACGCCGACCTGGCCGCCCTGGCCGAACACACCCGCGGCGCCGCGGCCGGCTGCGACAACCTCGTGTACCTCTACGGCGACGCCGGCATCGGCGGCGGCATCATCGCGGCCGGCCGCCCGGTCACCGGCCACGGCGGCTACGGCGGCGAGGTCGGCCACATGGTCGTCAACCCCAACGGCAAGGCGTGCAGCTGCGGCTCGCGCGGCTGCTGGGAGACCGAGATCGGCGAGCACGCCCTCCTCACCGCCGCCGGGCGCAACGCCACCGCCGGCCGCGAGGGCATCCTGGCCGTCGTCGACGCGGCCTCGCGCGGCGACAACACCGCGCAGGCGGCAATGCGCCAGGTCGGCGACTGGCTCGGCTTCGGCGTGGCCAACCTGGTGAACATCTTCAACCCGGAGATGGTCATCTTCGGCGGCACGCTGCGGGAGGTGTACCTCGCCTCGGCCGCCCAGGTCCGCTCCCGCCTCAACCGCAACGGCCTGCCGGCGTGCCGCGAGCACGTCCGGCTGCGGACCCCGCAGCTGGGCCAGGACGCCGCCCTGATCGGCGCGGCGGAGCTCGCCTTCGAGCCGCTGTTCGCCGACCCGCTCGAGTCCGCCTAGCCCGGGGCCAGGAGGCAGAACTCGTTGCCCTCCGGGTCGGCGAGGACCGTCCACGGCACATCGAGCTCGATGGCGGTGGCGCCGAGCGCCAGCAGCCGGGCCGCCTCGGCCTCGGGGTCGTCGCCCGGGTACGGCCGCACGTCGAGATGGACACGGTTCCACACGGTCTTCACGTCGGGCGTGCGCAGGAACTGCAGGTACGGCCCGACGCCGGCGGCCGAGTGCAGTACCGCGTGGTGGTCGGTCACCGTGAGCGGGACCCAGTCCATGGCCTCGCCCCAGAAACGCGCCATGGCCTGCGGGTCCACGCAGTCGACCACGACCGTCGCGATCGGCCCGGTGTCGTCGTGGAGCGAGTCCAGCACGCAGAACTCGTTGCCCTCCGGGTCGGCCATCACCGTCCAGGGCACGTCACCCTGACCCACGTCGGCGAGGGTCGCGCCGAGCCCCTGCAGGCGCGCGACCAGCTCCGCCTGATGCGCCGCCGAGGTGGTGGCGAGGTCGAGGTGCACCCGGTTCTTCACCGTCTTGGGCTCCGGCGAGGCCACGAGGTCGAGACAGACGGCGACGGGGTCGGGGTAGACGAAGCCCTCGGGCTCGAGGTTGGTGACCCCGGGCCCCTCACTGGACAGGGCCCAGCCGAGCGTCGCCGCCCAGAACCGCCCGAGCGCGGCGTCGTCGTGTGCCTTCATGTTGACCTGAACGAGCCGCGTCGCCATGCCGACGATGGTAGATCATCGCTGGCGCGCGACATTTCGGATTTATACCCCGGCAGGGGATGCGCCGGCTTTTCTGGCGCGGACGCGGGTCAGGGCCACCAGGCAGGCCAGCGACAGGGTCAGCGCCGCGACGCCGGCCACGGAGCCCACCGCCGGGGCGGCCACGAGCACGGGCAGGGTCCGCACGGCGACCGCGCTGCCCAGGGCGCGCGTCGAGGCGCTCGACCGCGGCGCGCAAACGGACGGGGCGCGCGATCACGTGGGAGAAGGCGCCCGGCCGCGGACCGCGGCACTACAAACGGACGGAGCACGCGGCCGCATGGGAGCGACAGCGGCACCGCAGGGACGGAAGGCCGCGGTACCCACATACAGAGGGGGCGCCCGTGCTGGGCGCCCCCTGTTCAGCTTCCCGCTTCGGCGTGGAACCGTTCCACGATGTCCGCTCGAATCCGGCCACGGTCGGAAACCTCGAGCCCCTTGCCCTGCGCCCACTCACGGATCGCCCGGTTCTGCTCCCGCTCGGCGCGGGCCGACAGAACCGGACGGACCCGGCCGCCACGCCCCGGCACGACCGACGCCGAGGTTCGGCCGAGCTTCGTGGCGGCCGCGACAAAAGGCGCAAGGACGTCGCGCAGATCGGCGGCGTTCTTCGCAGACAGATCAATGGTGTACTGCACGCCGTCGAGGCCGAAGCTGAGGCTCTCATCGGCGTGGCCGCCGTCGAGGTCGTCGATCAGCTCATGTATCACGCGTCTGGCCATGGCGATGCTGCCCTCCGATAAGAATACGGGGAGTGAAATTCCGCAGCCCCCATCCCGCCGCCGGACCCGATGAAATCGGTCAGACGGGCAGTGAGAGGCACGGAACGGTCGTCGCAGCCTACTGCAACGCTCACGGAAGGCAACCGGCGCCCTCGATACCCACACCCCGCCTGACAAGCAACGCAGCCACGGCGAGCATCCTCATCGTCCACGCAACGTGACGGTCCCCACATCAACGCCAGGCAACGGCGCCGGTGACGGATACCGCGATCGTCGACTACACCGAGTAGTGGCCAGGAGAAGCCGCTGGGCGCCGAGCCGTCGGTACCGAGCAGAGCGTGCCGGGGCGGCAAGCGGACGACCGAGCGCCGCCAGGCGACGAGCAGGTCGAGGAACAAACGCCGCACATGGAAACGCGGACGCCGCCAGTGGGAAAGGCGACGCCCGCGGGACGAACCACAGGGAACGCGGGGAGGGAACCGCGCTAGAGCGAACCGATCACGCGTGAGCCGCGGCCCGCGCCCGCTGCGCGTCGCGGCGCTCCACGAACCGCGTCGCCTGCGTGTCGAGGTCGGCCAGGAACGTCGCGAGCTCCTCCCGTGCCGCCTCCCCGTCACCGGACAGCGGGCGGTCGAACGCGCGCACCTGCCGCAGCACCGGCGTGAGCACATCGTCGTGGTGCAGCCGCAGGTCGTAGATGCCGGCCTTGGCGATCTGCACCGACTTGCGGCCGAAGTTCTCGATGGTGTGCCCGGGCATCTGGAAGGAGGACGCCACCTTGGCCACCGCCCGCATCGCCGTGTTGGGCGCGACGTCGAACGCGGCGTTGAGCAGGTTGCGGTAGAAGATCATGTGCAGGTTCTCGTCGGCGGCGACGCGCGCCAGGAGCTGCTCGCACACCGGGTCGCCGGAGATCGCGCCGGTGTTGCGGTGCGACACGCGCGTGGCGAGCTCCTGGAACGACACGTACGCGACGGACTCGATGAGCCCCTCGTAGGAGTTCTGGAAGCCGCCCTCCATGTGCGCCATCCGGGCCCGCTCCAGCGCGATCGGGTCGACCGCACGCGTAGCAAGCAGATAGTCACGGATCGCGATGCCGTGCCGGCCCTCCTCGGCGGTCCACCGGTGCACCCAGGTCCCCCACGCTCCGTCACGGCCGAACACCGTGGCGATCTCGTGGTGGTAGCTGGGCAGGTTGTCCTCGGTCAGCAGGTTGACGACGAGGGAGACCCGGGCGACCTCGGACAGCTTCGACTGCCCCGGCGCCCACGCCTCGCCGCCGAGCACACCGTCGAAGTCACGCCCCTCGCTCCACGGCACGTACTCGTGCGGGAACCACTCCTTGGCCGTGGCCAGGTGCCGGTTGAGGTTCTCCTCGACGACGGGCTCGAGCTCGCTCAGCAGGACGAGCAGGTCGGTGGGTTCGGCCGGGCTCACTGGGCCTCCGATTCGTAAACGGCTGGAAGGGGTGCGGTGCCGCCCAGGTGAGCGGGCAACCACCAGGAGTCATCGGGGCCGGCGGGCTGCTGCGGGTACGCCCGCTGCGCCCGATCCAGCATCGACGTCATGCGTGCGCGCAGTTCCCCGTTGACGGAGTCCTGATTGTCGCGCCGTTCGGGGTGCAGGGGCTCGCCCATCATGATGGTGACGGCGACACCACGCTTCGTAAGCTCGCGCGGCCGGCCCTTGGTCCAGAAGCGCTGCGTGCCCCACAGGACCATCGGCACGAGGGGGGTGCCGGTCGCCGCGGCGAGGCGGGTCGCGCCGCTCTTGAGATCCTTGACCATGAACGATTGGCTGATCGTAGCCTCGGGGAACACGCCGACGACCTCGCCGGCCTTGAGCGCGTTGAGGGCGGCCTTGTACGAGGCCATCCCGGCGTCGCGGTCGACGGGGATGTGGTGCATGCCGCGCATGAGCGGGCCGCCGATGCGGTTGCGGAAGATCGACTCCTTGGCCATGAAGCGCACGAGCCGCTTGGACTTGCGCGCGCCCAGGCCGCAGAAGATGAAGTCCAGGTACGAGATGTGGTTGCAGGCGATCACGGCGCCCCCGCTCGTGGGGACGTGCTCCTCGCCCTCGATCGTGATTTTCATGTTGAGCGCGCGGAACGCAGTCCTCGCGGTTGCGATGACCGGTGGGTACACCAGATCTGCCATGTCATAACGCTAGCGGTCCTCCCGCGCGCGCACCCGGTACCCTGCCCCAAGACCATCTGACTTCCCAGGGAGTTCACAGTGCAGGACGAGGTGCTGCAGCCGGCCGCCCCCGCCGAGCGTGCCCAGGACGACGCGCCCGACGTCGAGGTCGAGGTCGTGGTCATCGAGGAGCCTCCCCGCTTCGGCACGCCCGGGCCGCCGATGCGCCGCTCGCCGCTGATCATCGGTTTCACCGCCGGGCTCGGCCTGCTCCTGGCCTACAGCGCCTATCTCGCCGTGCAGAACGTCCGCTCGATTCTCATCCTTATCTTCATCGCGATGTTCCTGGCGATCGGCCTGAATCCCGCAGTTGTACGGCTGGTGAAGTGGGGCATGCCCCGCGGGCTCGCGGTCGCCGCCGTCGGCATCGGCGCGATGCTGGTCCTGTGCGGCGGCATCGTCGCGCTCATTCCGCCGCTGGTGCAGCAGAGCAACGACCTCATCGAGAACCTGCCCCAGTACATCGACAACCTCCAGCGCAATGACCAGCTGAACAAGCTCAACGACGACTACCAGCTGCTCGACCAGCTCAAGAACGTCGCCACCGCGGGCAACATCACGAAGGCCCTGGGAGGGGTCTGGGGCGGGGTCCAGGTCGCGTTTTCGGCACTGTTCAACATCTTGACCGTCATCATTCTCACGGTGTACTTCATGGGCGCCTTCGAACGCCTCAAGGAGGGCGGCTACAAGCTCGTCCCCGCGACCCGCCGCGAGCGCGTGCGGCTGCTCGGCGACGAGATCCTGGCCAAGGTGGGCGCCTACCTCGGCGGTGCGCTGGCGATCGCCGTGGTCGCGGGCCTGTCGTCGTTCGTGTTCCTGCTCATTCTCGGCGTCGCCTATCCGTACGCCCTCGCGGTCCTCGTCGCCATCACCGACCTCATCCCGCAGATCGGTGCGACGCTCGGCGCCGTCGTCGTCTCCATTGTCGGCTTCGCGACCTCGCTGCAGGCCGGCATCGCGTGCGTCATCTTCTTCGTCATCTACCAGCAGGTCGAGAATTACCTCATCTACCCGAACGTGATGCGCCGCGCGGTGAAGGTCTCCGACCTGGCGGCCATCATTTCGGTACTCGTCGGCGTGGCCCTCATGGGCGTCGTCGGCGCGCTCATCGCCATTCCGGTCGTCGCCGCGATTCAGCTCATCTTCCGCGAGGTCGTCATTCCGCGGCAGAACGCGCGCTGAGGTTCTGCGAAAGCGGAATACAGGTACACTTCGGCCATGCACGACGAGCCGGCCCGCGGACCCCTGGCCTATCTGGCCCGGCCGCACCGCCCTGCGCTCGTCGCCCGCACCCTCGATGAGCTGCGCGGACCCGTCCGCGGCATCGTCGAACTGCCGCAGCGGCTGATGTGGAACCCGCACCGCGCGTTCGACCTCGACAACCACGACCTGCTCCTGTGGATGTACGAGAACGTGCTGCGCGAGGCGATCCGCCACGACGAGCTGCGCCGGTTCATCAACAAGAAGATCCTGGTGCGGGTCTGGCCGGAGCTGAACCTGCCCGACGGCGTACGCCGCGCGTGGGAGGCCCGTCACACCGCCTTGCGCGCCCGGTGATCCCGCAGCGCGTCACGTGATCCCCTTCTACACCGACGTCGCCCGCGTCGCGCTCGCCGTGGCCGAACGGCACGGCTTCGTCCTGGGCGGCGGGTTCGCCTGGCTCATCAACGGCCTGGTCGAGCGCCCGACCGAGGACGTGGACCTCTTCACGGACACCGACGGCGCGGCGGGCGCGGCCGCGGACGCCGTCTGCGCGGCCCTGCGTGAGGCCGGCTACACCGTCCACGAGGAAGAGGCCGACGACCTGCTCGAACTGTTCGCCGGCTTCGACCAGCGGGAGTTTACGGTGGGTGACGGAGCGCGCACGGTACGGCTGACGCTCTCTCGCCTCGATCGCCGCCACAGCCCCGTCATGATGGACGTCGGCCCCGTCATGCACCTGGACGACCTGATCGCCACGAAGGTGGCCGCGCTGGTCAACCGCCGCGAGGTACGCGACTACATCGACGTGGCCGCGGCGATGGAGCGGTATTCGGTCGGTGAGCTCCTGGAACTGGCCCGCCGCCAGGATCCGGCCCTGGAGCTCGACGACGTGGTGGCCGCGGGCCGCTACCTGGACCGCCTGGACGACGGCCGGTTCGCCTTCTACGGCCTGGACGAGTCGCGGATCGCCGCACTGCGTCTCCGCCTGCGCGACTGGCCCCGCTGACCGCTCCCCTTTACTGACGGCGTTCGCCGCAGCCGTCGCTACCGTGCACGCCCGCGGCCCTCCCGGCCGCGCCACAAGCACCTCCCACAGAGGATTGGCTGCCATGCAGTAGCACTCTGAGGGCGGGCCGCCCAGGCAGCGCCATCACCCCGGTTACGATGCGTTCTCGTGTCGCCACTGTCCGATGAGGCCGCGGAAGTGGGCGATGAACCGATCGTGTTCGTGGGCCGGGTACGTGGCCCGGACCGTGCTCACGAGCAGCTCGTCGAACTCGGCGGAGCTCACCCACTCGGCGACCAGCTCGGGAACGTGACGCAGCGTCGTGTCGCAGAACTCGCGGTACCGGTCGATCTCGAAGTACTCGTCGGCCAGCGCCCGGTAGCCGCGCAGCTTCTCGCGGTAGTCGGGCGTGTTGTCGCCGATCTCGAAGTAGCGGGCCGAGTCCATGTCCAGGCGCGCCGGCCGTCCGGTCACCACGCAGAACGCCGACCAGCGCAGCAACGCCGTCATCGCGAACGGAAAGTAGTAGTGCAGGCTCGTCAGCGCGACATCCGGGCACGCGTTCGCATAGTCGATCGGGTACACCACACCGTCACGGACCAGGCACTCACAGGAGTTGAACTCCCAGCGGAAGAACGCGTTGACCAGCCGCGAGATCGTGACGACCTCGTCGCCGACCTCATCCGTGAGGAACCCGTGGGCGACCTCGTACCGCTCGTGCATCGGCAACGATGGCCGGAACTTCATGACCATGGTCTCGGGACCCACCGAGAGCGACCGCGTGAACACGTCGTAGTGCTCGATCGACTGCTGCAGGTGCATCAGGCGCTCGCCCGACTGGTCGTACGCGGTGTGCAACTGTTCGCTGTCGGCGACGCGGGACACGCCGACCCAGGCGCCGCCGTCGTACGGCTTCATGAACAGCGGGTACCCGAGGCGCTCCGCCACGGCGTCGAGGTCGAACTGCCGGTTGTAACGCTCCGCGGTGTACGCCCACTTCGCGTGGTCGACCGGGTTCTTGTACGGCACGAGGACCGTCTCGGGCACCTGCAGCCCGAGCCGCATCATGGCGCAGTAGGCCGCGTGCTTCTCCATGGACTGGAACGTGAACGGGCTGTTGAGCAGGTACACGTCGTCCATGAGCGCGATCTTCTTGAGCCACTCGCGCGGGTGGTAGTACCAGTAGGCGAGCCGGTCGATGACCAGCTGATGTGCCGGACGGTCACGGAGACTGAACGGTTCGATGGTGACCCGCTCGGTCCGCAGCCGATGCCGGCTCCCGTCACCGGCCGTGACCGTCCCGAGCCGTCCGACGAGCGCCTCGTACGCCCGCGGCCAGTCCTGCTCCGTGCCCAGCAGCAGCCCGACGAGATGCTCACGCACACCGGGGTCGCCGCCCTCCCCCGCCGGCGAAGGCTCGCCGGCCACCCGCTGCCGCGGCACGCCCCCACCGGTTCGAACCTCGGCCGCGGCGCCGACATCATCAGCGGCTGCCGTCTCCGAAGGCGCCGCAACACCGTCGCGGTCCGTGAAGCCGGCGCGGTCCGTGAAGCCGCCGCGGGCCGGATCACCTCGGATCGAGAGCGTCGGTTCGGGGCCGCCGGCTCGTCCGCCCGGCACAGCTCCGGTACTTGGCGGGTCAGACGAGGGCGGTCCCGCCGGCGTCTGGATGGTCGGCGGCGGGATCGTCACGGTGGGTTCCGATGTGGTCATCGTTGACCTCCTGCAGGAGACGGTGCAGGTGCGGATCGAGCGCGTCACGCCAGGTGGTCATCGAGTGACCCCCTGGCACTTCGAGCAGCGGCACGCCGAGGCGGGCCGCCATCGCCCGGTTGTTGAGCAGGTTCTCTTCGTCCTTGCCGCACGTCAGCACGACGCGGGATCGGACGGGACGGGCGCGTTGGACGAAGGCAAGAATGCGGCGGTACCACGGGAAGCCCGCCTCCTGCGGATCAAGCTCCGCGGTGAAGAAGCTCCCCGACTGCAGGAACAGCCCGGCGAAGCTGCCCGGGTGGCGCGTCTCGGCGTGGAGCAGGGCCAGCGCGCCGAGGCTCGCACCGAGGCCGACCACGGGCCCGGGCGGAAGCTTCGGTAACACGTTGCGCGTGAGAGCGGTGGCGTAGGCGGGGTTGGCCGAGTACCACTCATTGCGACTGCCCGGTGACAGCAGCGCGACGTGCTCGTGCGGGAAGCGGCCGCTGAGCCCGGCAACTCGCTCATACTCCGGCCCATCGTGCGCCAGCAGCACCGTCTCGCTCACCGGAGGCACTGAGGGCGGCACGATCCGCGACTGAATCATCACGCGGATGTCACGGGCCACTCACGCACCATAGGGCAGATGATCGTCCGGCGCAGTGCTCACCGGCGACAGCGGCGCCTCGAACCGGGCCGCACGGTCGCTTCCCGGATCGATTGCGGATGGCGTGTCCGGATTGGGCATACGGTGTGCCGCCGGAAGTACACCCAAAAAGTCCGCTGGCGCTCACGCGCCGTAGGTCAGGTGATCGTTCGGGGCGGGGCTCACCGGCGACGGCGGGGAGTCGGGCATGACGATCCAGAGCATCGGGTACGCCAGGACGGCCAGGCCGCCGGTCAGCAGGATGCACAACAGGAACACGGCGCGGACCATGGTGGGGTCGGTCCCGAGGTACTCGGCGATGCCGCCCAGCACGCCGGCGACGGTCCGGTCGGATCGCGATCGGCGGAGGCGCTTGATGTCGGTCATGCCTGCAAGGTTGCCCGCTGAAGTTCCCCGACAACCTCGGGTGACGCCCCGAAGAATCCCTGAGTCACGCCCCGGATGCTTCCGCAGTGTGATGGCGCGGTCGCCCGGCGACCGACCCCGAGGCGGCCGCCCACGACCTCAGGGTCGGCGGCCTGCGTGGCTCGTCCGGCCCTCGGCGGCACGCTCGGTGAGGGCCGGCTCGCGGAGAGGACTGTTGGATGCCAGGGCGATGACCGTCCGCTCAAAATCGTCGTGGCGTGACGGGCGGGATGCCCCGGACGTCTCTACCCTGACCCGCATGACGACGCCTCCGTTGGAAGAACCCCCCGAGCCCGACCCGAACATCGACGAGCTCGTCGAGCTCGACCGCAGCACCGTGACCGTCGCCCGCTTCGCCGACTACGCCGGGGCGCAGCAGGCCGTCGACTACCTCTCCGACAACGGGTTCCCCGTCGAGCGGACCGCGATCATCGGTACCGACCTCCGCCTCGTCGAGAACGTCCTGGGCCGCCTCACCATCGGGCGGGCCGCGCTAGCGGGCGTCGCCAGCGGGGCGTGGTTCGGGCTTTTCGTCGGCATCCTCTTCACGCTGTTCAGCAACTCGAACTGGCTCGGCATCCTGCTCACGACGATCCTCATCGGCGCACTGTGGGGCGGCGTCTTCGGCGCGATCGCCCACGCGCTCACCGGCGGCCGCCGGGACTTCACCTCGCGCAGCTCACTGCAGGCCGGGCAGTACGCGGTCACGGTCGAAGCCGAGTACGCCGACGAGGCCCGCGTCCTCATCACCCGCCAGAACTGGCGCGCCGCGAACTGAACGCCGGCCGCCGCGCCAGCAATGGCACGGCGGCCACGTCCTCACGACCAACGGTCGAAGCGCGGCGCAGGCACTACCGGAACCGTCCGAGCTCCCGGAAGGCACGACCGACGCGTTGTCACGCACAGCCCGTACGCCCTTCAGCGGCGGGCCCGCGCACCACTCTGCACACGCCTACGTCGGTGTCGGCGGTGACTGCATGCGGTCGATGATCTTCTGGAGGGCGACCGCCATGACCTCGCGCTCCTCCTCGGTCAGGGTCGCCAAGGCGTGATCGGCCAGGTTCCGGCGGGCCTCGGTGATGGGGGCTTCGGCGGCGCGGGCCTTTTCGGTCAGGTACAGGCGGACCAGACGCCTGTCGGTCGGGTCCGGGCGGCGCTCGATCAGGCCGTCGTTCACCAGGCGTGTCGCCGTGTTCACCACCGTCGGCGTGGTGACGTTCAGGCGCGCGGCCAGCTCTCCCGGTGACAGGCCGTCACGCTCCCACAACACCTCGAGGACGAGGTTCTGGCCGATCCGTACGCCGTGCGCGCTCATCGCCTCGTCGGCCGCGGCACGGAGCAGCTTTTGGGCGCGGGTCAGCAATCGGATCAGGTCAGCCACGTTTGCATGCTAACGACTTTTCCGGCTACATTTCGCTAGCACGCTATCGATCGCTGCGACCTGGGGAGATCCGCGCCTTGATCCTGATTACCGGCGGCCTCGGCTTCATCGGCACGCACACCACCCGCGCCCTGCTCGACCTCGGCGCCCCCGCCCTGCCCGCATCCCGTCACCCGAAGTCATCACCGCTCCTACCCTCCGGGGTCGAGACGGCGGTCGTGGACTGCACCGACCCGCAGTCACTCTCCGCGCTCGGCCGCCGACACCGCATCACCACGATCGTGCATCTGGCCGCCGCACCGCTCGGCGGGACACCACTGGACGACCTGCAACAGAACACGGCGGCGACCTTCGCGATCCTTCGCGCCGCGGCCGAGTGGAATGTGCGGCGCGTGGTCCTGGCGAGCACGATCGGGGTGTACGCCGGCGTCGAGGAGTACCCCTGGCGCGAGGAAGCCCCGCTCCCCCTCACGTCGCCGCACCCCATCCCGGCGTCGAAGAAGACGGCGGAGATCGTCGCCCTGGCCAGCGGTCTGGACGTCGTGGTCGCCCGCATCGGCGGCATCTGGGGTCCGCAGGGCCGCACTGCCAGTCCCTTCATCGCGGCCCCGGCCCTGATCCACGCCGCGGCCGCCCAACGCCGCACCGAACGGCGCGGGGACGAAGCCCAGAACCAGGGCGACAAGGGCGACCAGCTCCGCACCCAACCGCGTGGCGAGGAAGCCCAGAACCAGAACGGCAAAGAAGCCCAGAACCGCGCCGAAGAGCGCGGTGCGGAACTCCGGGACCACGGCAAAGAGCAGCGCGGTGAGGAACTTCGCGACCGAGCCCAACCGCACCGCGAGGAGGCGCATGACCGCGCCGGGCCGGATCGCGGTGGTCGTCGGGGCGCGGGTGGGGCGGGGACGGTGTACGCCGGGGATGGGGTCGACATTCTGTACGCGCGGGACTGTGGCGCCGCCCTCGCGCGGCTGGCCACGGCGCCGGCGCTGCGGCATCGGGTGTACAACGTGGGGTCCGGGCGCGCGACCACCAACGCCGAGGTGGCCGCGGCTATTGCCGCCGTGTACCCCGAAGCGGAACCGGCGCTCGCGGACGGGGCCTCCAGCCCGGGGCCGCTCCCCTACCTCGACACCGATCGGCTCGCCGGCGACGGGTGGGCGCCGCAGTGGCCGCTCGAACGAGCGGTTGCGGACTACCTCGCCTGGCTCGCGGCCGGGCATGAGCGGTGACGAGACCGGTACGGGACCCGGGCCACACCCGCTAAGGCATCCTAGGATGCTAGGTTAAGTGGCTGAACGAAGCAGGTGCGTCGCCACTCGACGACGTAGTCGCTGCACAGGGTCTCGACCGAACACGCACCGACACCAGGGGGGCGTGCGGACCGGGAGTCGATGACTACCGCGTTCCGTGCTGGCCGGGCCGGTGCAGTCGGCGCGCGCCGGTGACGAGGTGAATCTGAGCCCGGGAAATCCCGCCGGATCGCGTCGAGGGTCGCTTGCTCGTCCTCCGGCAGAAGAAACTCGCCGCACCGAACCAAGGTTTCCGATGCGCGCTGAAGCACCCGCAGAAGAGGGGCTCCCAAGCGCCCGCTGCGCCCGAGCGGCGGCAACGTCAGTGACCGGAACGGCGGCGAGTCAGCTCGTGGTCGGGCCGGTCCGTCACAACCACCAGACCAAAGAACGCGGCGGCTCCAATGGAGGGAGCCGCCGCGTCTTTGTTTGTCAGCGAGCGTGGTGCGGGCGGGCTCCGAAGTGGGCAGCGCCACGCGGCAGCGAATGGGACGCGGACGGACTCCGGCGAACCGCCGCCCGCTGGCGGACTGGCAGCGGGCGTGGTGCGGGCGGACTCCGCCGTGGACAACGCCGCGCGCCAGCGGACACGGCGCGGGCGGACTCCGGCGTGGGCAGCGCGGCGCGGTAGCGAACGGGGCGCGGGCGGACTCCGGCGTGGGCAACGCCGCGCGCCAGCGGACACGGCGCGGGCGACTCCGGCGCGCCGGCGCCCGCTGGCGGACTGGCAGCGGGCGGCGGCGCGGGTAGGCCTCTGTAGAGCCGGGCGTTGCCGAAGGTGTCAGCGTGCGTGGCGCGGCGGGGTCTCCGGTGACGGGGTTGCCTCGCCCTCGGCCTCGTGGGCGCCGCCGTCTGCCGCGTGTGACGGCGTGTGGTCGATCGGCGGGGCCGTGCCGTCAGCCTCGTGGGCGCCGCCCGCCGACGTGGCGCCGTTACCGCCGGTCGACGCAGTTGGGTCCAAGGCCGTTGTCGGGGAGCCGCCGTAGGAGGGTGCCGTCGAGCCGCCGGCTGAGGAACCCGATGAACCGGCAACCGCGGAAGCAGCGGAGCCGGCGGCCGCGGGCGGGCCGGCGACCGACGAAACACCCGAGCCGCCGAGCGAGGAAGCGGCCGAGCCGCCGTTGGGGGACACTGGCGAGCCGGCCGCCCCCGGGAAAGTCGAGCCGGCGAGCGAGGACGCAGCCGAGCCGCCGTTCGGCGACGCGGGCGAGTCATCGTCGGAGGGCCCGGACAGGCCGCCGTTCGAAGACTTGTGCGCGCCCGACACCGAGCCGCCGCCGGGCGACGCGGATGCGCCGGACAGCGAACCGCCGTTGGGCGATGCGAGTGCGCCCGACGGCGCGGCACCGCTGGGCGGCGCCGGTGTGGTCGACGGCGCGGCGCCGCTCGAAGGAGCCGAGCCCGAGCCCGCGCCCGACTCGGCGGCGTCCTCGGCCGCGCGTTGCTGCGCGGCCGACATCGAGCGCAGCGGGATCTCCGGCAGGAAGAGGATCACGATCAGGCCGACGACCATGATGCCCGTGGCCACCATGAAGACGACGCTCATCGACTCGGAGAAGCCGACCTTGAACGGGTGCGCGAGCGGGGCGACGAGCTTGTTCAGGAAGGACGTGTCGTTGAAGGTGGCCGCCGAGCCCGCCTTCGACATCTGCTGGATCGCCTGCGCCTGGTCCGGGTGGGCCCGAGCCGCCGCCTGGAAGTCCGGGGTCGACTGGGCGGCGCCGAACGCGCCCTTGATCTTGTCCGGCAGGAGGCTGAAGAGCACCGACAGGAAGACCGCGGCGCCCAGGGTGCCGCCCATCGAGCGGAAGAACGTCACCGTCGACGTGGCCACGCCGATCTCGCGCGGGTTGGCCGCGTTCTGCACGGCGGTGATGACCGGCTGCATGTTGCCGCCGAGGCCGAGGCCCATCAGGGCCATGATGAGCATCGTGCGCCACAGCGGCGTGTCCGCGCCGATCTGCGAGAACAGGCCGAGGGCGGCCAGCATGAGCACCGAGCCGACGATCGGGAAGAGCCGGTAGCGGCCGGTGCGGGCGATGGTCTGGCCCGAGACGATCGAGCCGGTCATGATGCCCAGCACGAGCGGCAGCAGCATGAGGCCGGCCTTGGTCGGGGTCGCGCCCTTGACGATCTGCAGGTAGAGCGGCAGGGTCAGCAGCCCGCCGAACATCGCCATGCCCAGGATGAAGCTGGCGGTCGAGGCGACCGAGAACGTGCGGCCCTTGAACAGCCGCATCGGCAGCAGCGCCTCGTCCTTGTAGGCGGCCTCGGCCAGCAGGAACAGCACCAGGCCGACGGCGCCGATGCCGTAGCACAGCAGCGAGCGGCCGGAGCCCCAGCCCCACTCGCGGCCCTGCTCGGCGACGGTCAGCAGCGGCACCAGGCAGACGATGAGCGCCACCGCGCCGGGCCAGTCGATGCGGTGGTCCTGGCGGCGGTGCGGGATGTGCAGGAAGCGCATGACGACGAAGAAGGCCGCGGCCGCGATCGGCACGTTGATGTAGAAGATCCAGCGCCAGCCGGTGATGCCGACGATCTTGTCGGCGCCGGCGAAGAAGCCGCCGAGCACCGGGCCCAGGACGCTGGAGGTGCCGAAGACGGCGAGGAAGTATCCCTGGTACTTGGCCCGCTCGCGGGGCGGCACCACGTCGCCGATGATGGCGAAGGCGAGCGAGAACAGGCCGCCGGCGCCGATGCCCTGCACCGCCCGGAACGCGGCCAGCTCGTAGATCGACGTCGCGATGCCGCACAGCACCGAGCCGACGATGAAGATGCCGATCGAGAACAGGATGAACGGTTTGCGGCCGTAGATGTCCGACAGCTTCCCGTACAGCGGCGTCGAGATCGTCGAGGTGATGAGGAACGCCGTTGTCGCCCACGCCTGCAACGAGAAGCCGCCGAGATCGTCGGCGATGGTGCGCATCGCGGTCGACACGATGGTCTGGTCGAGCGCGGCCAGGAACATCGCCATCATGAGTCCGACCAGGATCGTGACGATCTGGCGGTGGGTCAGTTCGGTGTCTTCCCCCGCGGCCGCAGGTGCTGTTGTGCTCAAGGCGTCTCTCCTGTTAGAGCAAGCCGTTTCGATCCGTCAGCGTTTCAGAATTCACGCTACTCCTCGATCGCCGAAGGGGCGCGGCGACCACCCTGCATGCACCAGGGACACTAGACCCGGGGTACGACAAAAATGGAGGAACGACAGGCGTGGCTGCAACGCTCGTGGTCAAGGATCTCGCGGCCGGACACGGGGACAAGGCGCTGTTCAGCGGCCTGGACCTGGTGGTGGCCCCCGGAGATGTGATCGGCCTGGTCGGGGTCAACGGGGCCGGCAAGTCCACGCTGCTGCGCACCATCGCCGGGCTGCTCCCCCGGGAGCAGGGCGTCGTGCAGCTCAACCCGCCCACGGCCACCATCGGCTACCTGCCGCAGGAGCCCGAGCGGCACCCGGGCGAGACGCTGCGCGCGTTCCTGGCCCGCCGCACCGGTGTCGCCGAGGCGCAGGCCCGCATGGACGCCGCGGCCGAGGCGCTCAGCGGCGACGAGGGGGCGGCGGAGGAGTACAGCGTCGCCCTGGAACGCTGGCTGGCGCTGGGCGGCGCCGACCTGGACGAGCGGGCCGCCGAGACCGCGGCCGACCTGGGCCTGGCCGTGGACCTCGACCTGGAGATGACCGCGCTGTCGGGCGGTCAGGCGGCCCGCGCGGGCCTGGCCAGCCTGCTGCTGTCGCGCTATGACCTCTTCCTCCTCGACGAGCCCACCAACGACCTCGACCTCGACGGCCTCGAACGGCTGGAACGCTTTACCGGACAGCTCCGGGCCGGGGCGGTGATCGTCAGCCACGACCGGGAGTTCCTGACCCGCACCGCCACCGCGGTCCTCGAGCTCGACCTGCACCAGCAACTGGTCCGCTTCTACGGCGGCGGCTACGCGGCCTACCTGGAGGAGCGCGAGATCGCCCGGCGCCACGCCCGGGAGCGCTACGAGGACTACGCCGACCAGAGGTCCGACCTCGAGGCGCGCGCCCGCATGCAGCGCGCCTGGATGGAGAAGGGCGTCAAGAACGCCCGCCGCAAGCAGCCCGACAACGACAAGATCGGCAAGTCGAAGCGGATCGAGTCGACGGAGAAGCAGGCGGCCAAGGCGCGGCAGACCGAGAAGCTCATCGAGCGCCTCGAGGTCGTCGACGAGCCGCGCAAGGAGTGGCAGCTGCGGATGGAGATCGCCGCCGCGCCGCGGGCCGGGGCGGTCGTGGCCACCCTGTCGCACGCGGTGCTACGCCGCGGCACGTTCACCCTCGGCCCCGTCGACCTGCAGATCGACTGGGCCGACCGGGTCGCGATCACCGGCGCCAACGGGTCCGGCAAGACGACGCTGCTCGGCGCGCTGCTGGGCCGTATCCCGCTGGAGGAGGGCCGGGCCCACCTCGGCCCCGGGGTCGTCGTCGGCGAGGTGGACCAGGCCCGGCGGTTGTTCGAGGGCGGGGACTCGCTGCTCGACGCGTTCCGGCTGGCGGTACCGGAGCAGAATCCCGCCGATGTGCGGACACTGCTGGCCAAGTTCGGGCTCAAGTCCGACCACGTGAACCGCCCGGCCGCCGCCCTCTCCCCCGGCGAGCGGACCCGGGCCGCGCTCGCGCTGCTGCAGGGCCGGGGCGTGAACCTGCTCGTGCTCGACGAGCCGTCCAACCACCTGGACCTGCCGGCGATCGAGCAGCTGGAGTCGGCCCTGGACAACTACCCGGGCACGCTGCTGCTGGTGACGCACGACCGGCAGATGCTGGAGGCGGTACACACGAACCGGCACATCCGGGTCGAGGACGGCAAGGTGACCGCGTCGTGAGCGAGCTGGCCGAGTTCTGGACCGAGCGCCACCTGTGCACGGTGACGACGGTCCGCCGCGACGGGACGCTGCACAGCGTGCCGGTGGGCGCGATCTACGACCCGGAAACCGCGAAAGCCTGGATCATCACATCCGGCAAATCGCAAAAAGTCCGCAATATCGGGTACACCGGCAAAATTGCCATATGTCAGATCGACGGACGGCGCTGGAGCACCATCGAAGGCGACGCCGTGATCGAACGCGATCCGGAAGCAGTGCGGGACGCCGAACGCAGATACGCACGTAGATACAAACAGCCGCGCGAGAATCCCGACCGCGTCGTGATCATGGTCACGGTACTGAGGGTGTTGGGAACCTATCGTCCGCACTGACATCCAGCGTTCAACAACAGGCAAGCACCCGACCCGACGCTGAGCCCGCCGAAGCCGTTTCGGCTCCTCATCATCGGGAGCATTTCATGCAGCGCAATATCGTCCGGCGCGGACTCGCCGCCGGCCTGCTTTCGGTGGCCGTGTTGGCCGCCGTGGCCGGCTGCGGCTCGTCCAAGAAGGCCGCGGACGCCCAGAACAACAAGACCGGCGCCGCCTCGGCGACGTCGGCGCAGGACCTGGGCGGCCTCGACGCCCTCGTCACCGCGGCGAAGGCCGAGGGCCAGCTCAACGTCATCACGCTGCCGCGGGACTGGGCGAACTACGGCGAGCTGATCGACACCTTCAGCACGAAGTACGGCATCAAGGTCAACAGCGACAACCCCGACGGCTCGAGCCAGGACGAGATCAACGCCGTCAAGTCGCTCAAGGGCCAGGACCGCGCGCCCGACGTGCTCGACCTCGGCGGCGCGTTCGCCCAGTCGGGTGCGAAGGAGGGCCTGTTCGCCCCGTACAAGGTCGCCACCTGGGCCGACATCGCGGACAACCAGAAGGACGCCTCCGGCGCCTGGTTCAACGACTACGGCGGCTACATCTCCATCGGCTGCGACGCCAAGAAGATCGCCAACTGCCCGCAGACCTGGGCCGACCTGAAGAAGCCCGAGTACAAGGGCAAGGTCGCCCTCAACGGCGACCCGACCAAGTCCGGCTCGGCGTTCGCCGGCGTCTTCGCCGCGGCCCTGGCCAACGGCGGCAGCTTCACCAACATCCAGCCCGGCATCGAGTACTTCGCCGCGCTGAAGAAGTCCGGCAACTACATCCCGGTCGAGTCCACCCCGGCCACCATCGAGAAGGGCGAGACCCCGATCTCGATCGACTGGGACTACCTCAACGCCGGCTACACCAAGGAGCTGCAGGCCAAGGGCATCGACTGGAAGGTCGCCGTGCCCACCGACGGCGTCTACGGCAACTTCTACTGCCAGGCGATCAACAAGACCGCCCCGCACCCGGCCGCCGCGCGGCTGTGGGAGGAGTTCCTGTTCTCCGACGAGGGCCAGAACCTGTGGCTCAAGGGCTCGGCCCGGCCGGTACGGCTGCCGAAGATGACCGCGTCCGGCAAGGCCGACGCCACCCTCGTCGCCGCCCTGCCGAAGGTCGACACCAGCAAGTCCGAGCTGCCCAGCCCGGACCAGATCGACGCGGCCAAGAAGGTCCTCACCGACGGCTGGACGAAGGCGCTGACCGGGTGACGACCCCCGCAGCACCCGCCGTCCGGACACGGTCCCTCGCGGGCCGTGTCCGGCGGTGCGGCCCGTGGCTCGCGGTCGCACCGTTCCTCATCGTGATGCTCGTCGGTCTCGTGCTGCCGGTGATCGCCCTCGCGACCGGCGCGTTCGAGGGCGACTCGTTCGCCAGCTCCTTCAACTCCGGGTACCGCTCGGCGTTCTGGGGCTCGGTCAAGCTCTCCGTGGTCTGCGCCGTGCTCGGGGCCGGCGCCGGGCTGCTCGTCGCGCGGGCCGTCCTCTCGGGCGGGACGGTGCTGCGCCGGCTGGTGCTCACCGCGTCCGGGGTGCTGGCGAACTTCGGCGGCGTACCGCTGGCGTTCATGTTCATCGCCACGATCGGCAACGCCGGCATCGTCACCAGCCTGCTGCACGACTGGACCGGCTTCGACCTGGCCGACTCGCCGTTCAGCCTCTACCAGTTCGGCGGCCTCGCCGTCGTCTACCTCTATTTCCTGGTACCGCTGATGGTCATCGTCATCGCCCCCGCCCTCGACGGCGTGCGTGCGGAGTGGTCGGAGGCCGCCGAGAACCTCGGCGCGACCCGGGCCCAGTACTGGCGCCACGTCGCCGGCCCGCTGCTGGCCCCGCCGGTCATGGCCGGGGCGCTGCTGCTGTTCTGCGGCTCCCTGTCGGCGTTCGCGACCGCACAGGCGATGGTCGGCGGCACCGTACCGCTGGTCACGCTGCAGATCGCCAACGCGCTGTCCGGCAACGTGTCGGCGGACAACGCCGGGGTCGGCGCGGCCCTGGCCATCGAGATGATCATCATGGTCGGCGTCGTGATGGCCGCGTACTGGACGATCGAGCGGCGCACCGCGAGGTGGCTGCGATGACCGCGGTCCTGACCCGGCCGGTCGCCGAGGTCGTCCACAAGCCCCGGCGGAGGACGAACTTCGGCCGGATCGTCGTGCTCGCCGTCGCCGGCGTCTACTTCCTGGTCCCCCTCGCCGCCGCGATCTGGTTCACGATCCAGGACAAGGTCAACGGCGGGGTCACCGGCGAGTACTACACCAGCATCCCCCAGGCCGAGGGCTTCGCCGAGGCGCTGCGCCGGTCGCTGTCGCTGGCCGTGCTGACCGTCCTCGGCGTCCTGCTCGTCACCGTGCCCGCGATGCTCGCCGTCACGCTGCGGCTGCCGAAACTGCGCCCGATCGTCGAGGGCCTGTCGCTGCTGCCGCTGGTCATCCCGCCGATCGCGCTCGTGGCGGGCGTGCGCGACATGCTCGCGCTCGGCCCCGACCAGCTCGCCGGCACCCCGTTCGGCGACGCGCTGGTCTCCTCGCAGGACCCGGACCTGCCGATCATCCTCATCGTGGTGTACATCGTGCTGGCCACCCCGTTCGCATATCGCTCGCTGGACGCCGGCATCCGCGCCATCGACGCCCGCACGCTCGTGGACGCGGCGCGCGGCCTCGGCTCGTCCTGGTTCGACGTGGTGTGGCGGGTGCTGCTGCCCAACCTGCGCGGCGCGGTCCTCGGCGCAGCGTTCCTCACGCTGGGGCTGGTCCTGGGCGAGTACACGATCGCCAGCATCCTGCTCTTCGACACCCTCCCCACGTGGCTGGTCAAGATATCGGGCGAGAACGGGCAGCTGTCCGTGTCCGTCTCCACCGCCAGCCTGCTGTTCACCTGGGTCCTGCTGCTCGTCGTGTCCCTGGCGGACCGGCGCCGAACCTCACGGAGTGACACATGAGCGCCCTCGGTGTGCGCATGCTCGGCATGCGCCGCAGCTTCGGGGCCGTCCACGCGCTCGACGGTCTCGACCTCGTCATCGAGCCCGGCGAGTTCATCGCCCTGCTCGGCCCGTCCGGCTGCGGCAAGACCACGGCCCTGCGGGTCCTGGCCGGGTTCGAGACCGCCGACGCCGGCACGATCCGGGTCGGCGACAAGGACATCACCGGCCTCGCCCCGAACAAGCGGGACATGGGCATGGTGTTCCAGGCGTTCAGCCTCTTCCCGAACCTCACCGCGGCCGACAACGTCGCCTTCGGGCTGCGCGTGCGCGGCGTCGACGGCGGCGCGCGGCGCAAGCGGGCCGCCGACCTGCTCGAGCTCGTCGGGCTCGGGCCGGTCGGGAAGCGGTACCCGCACCAGCTCTCCGGCGGCCAGCAGCAGCGCGTCGCCCTGGCCCGCGCCCTGGCCATCGAGCCCCGGGTGCTGCTGCTCGACGAGCCCCTGTCGGCGCTGGACGCGCAGGTCCGGGTCCAGCTGCGCGACGAGATCCGCCGCATCCAGCAGCGGCTCGGCATCACCACGCTGTTCGTCACCCACGACCAGGGCGAGGCGCTCAGCGTCGCCGACCGCGTCGGGGTCATGAAGGCGGGCCGGCTCGAGCAGCTCGCCGACCCCGACACGCTGTACCACCGCCCGGCCACCCCGTTCGTCGGCGAGTTCGTCGGCACCATGAACCGCCTGCCCGGCGTCCTCGGGGCCGACGGCACCGTCCGCGTGCTCGGCGCCGACCGCCCGCTCGCCGACGCCAGCCAGGCCACCCCGGGCGCCGTGGTCGTGCTCGTGCGGCCCGAGGCGATGACCCTGAAGGCGTCGGACCAGGGCGGCGCGCTCGTCGTGGTCCGCACCTTCCACGGCGCGCTGACCCGCCTGGCGGTCCGCCTCGGCGACGGCGACGAGGCCCTGGTCGACCTGCCGTCCCCGCAGGCGGCGGGCATCAAGCCGGGCGACACGGTCACCGTCGGCGTCGGCGAGGGCCCCGTGCTGGTCGCCGACAGCGTGGAGGGGCCCGCGGCGGTACCGCAGTCCGCTAAGGTCCCCGCGCATGGGGATGTCTAGCTACCTTCGCAACCTGCGCCGGCACGTCGGGCACGACCTCGTGCTCCTGCCCGGCGTGTCGGCGGTGGTGCTCAACGACGCCGGGGAGCTGCTGCTCGGCCGGCGCAGCGACACCGGCACGTGGTCACTGCTCGCCGGGATGGTCGACCCCGGCGAGCAGCCCGCCGACGCGATCGTGCGCGAGGTGCGCGAGGAGGCCGGCGTCGAGATCGCCGTCGAGCGCCTCGCCGGGGTCGCGATGCACCCGGTCACCTACCCCAACGGCGACCAGTGCGACTACCTCAACGTGTGGTTCCGCTGCCGGTACGTCTCCGGCGAGGCCCGCGTCAACGACGAGGAGTCGCTGGACATGCGCTGGTTCGCGCCCGGCGGGCTCCCGCCGCTGGAGGCGTTCGCCCGGCTGCGGATCGAGCAGGCCCTGCGCGACGAGCCCGCGGCCTGGTTCACCGCCCCCGGGTCGAAACATCCCGCGATCCGGGAGCGCAACGCCGTCTGATTTTTCGAACCGATTGCGGGTGTACCGCCGGTGCCCGGTCGATCCCGCCGAGCACCGGCGGCCTTCACTGCGCAGGCGGCCAGTTCGGCCCCGAGGAGGGCGGCGGAGGCGGCGAACCCGGCAGCGGCGGAATCCCGGCCGGCGGCGGACCGTACGCCGGCGGCGCCGACGTGGGCGGACCGTACGCGGGTGGCGCGGACGACGGCGGCGCGGACGCGGGCGGGGCCGAGGTGGGCGGACCGTACGCGGGCGGCGCGGACGACGGCGGCGCGGACGACGGCGGCGCGGACGACGGCGGCGCGGACGCGGGCGGGGCCGAGGTGGGCGGACCGTACGCGGGCGGCGCCGACGCCGGAGGCGCGGATGCGGACGTGGGCGGACCGTAGGCGGGCGGGGCCGGGCTCACGGGACCGGCCGGCGCATACGGTGAGGCGGGCGCCGCCTGGGCCGGATAACCGGGCTGAGCCGGATACCCGGGCGCGGGCTGGGCCGGGTAGCCGCCCACCGGTACCGGATAACCACCCGGCGGCGGGAAAGCGCCCGGCGGCGGGAAGCCCGGGGCGAGCACCGGGGCCGGCCGCGCCACGACGAACGGCGACGCCCGCCGCCCGATAAGCTCGAGCAGCCACACGACCAGGACCCCGAACAGGCCGAACAGGGCCTCGACGAGGAGCATCTGCCACGCGCTGAGATTCTGCAGCAGCAGCAGGTACCGGGTGCAGGCGTAGATCACGACGGCGAGCACGACGCCGAGGACACCGGCCCGGCGCCCGAGCGGGCTCACCCCGGCCAGCAGCACGGTGGCCAGCGCGGCGAGGGTCAGGCCGGTGTCGACCGGGCTGGCCGAGGCGAGCTGGATCGTCAGCACGACGCCGGCCACGGCCGCGGCGACGCTCGAGCCGAACACCCCGACCAGCGCGCCCACGAGCTTGGCGAGGCTGAACGCGCCCGCCTCGCCGCCGGTGGGGCGGTTGGCGGAGAGGTACCGCCGGACCGGCGGGAACGCGAAGGCGACCCCGCCGGCGATGGACAGGACGATGAAGGCGACGCCCCAGGGCCAGTAGGTGTCGGGCCGGTCGTGCAGCACGATGGTCTGCCCGTCGTCGAGGCCGATCACGACGGCCTGCACGAGGAGGCCGCCGAGCAGCGTGACGGCCCAGCCGGGCAGGCCCGTGAGCCCGACGAGCAGGGCGAGCACCAGGCCGATGCCGGCGACCGCGAACAGCGCGACGCCCATGCCCTGGTCGGCGTACAGGTACGCGGACAGCTGGGCCAGGGACCCGATGGCGAGGTTGGGGGTGCCGGTGCGCAGCGACAGGGACATGCCGGCCGCGGCGAAGCCGAGCGAGGCGATGGGCAGCCAGATGCTGCCCGTCTCGAAGAGTCGCTGACCCTTGCCGCTGTACAGCGCGATTGTCACGCCGATCGCGGCCAGTAGGAGGACGCCCTCCCAGATCAAGTGCGGCAGCAGTTCGCGGAACGGCCGGGCCGGGGGCGGCGAGGGGACATCGCTCATGCCGGGCAACATACCGTGCACCGGCCCCGGTCGCCGCTCCCGTCACGCGGCGCGCCGAGGCAGGCCGGCGACGGGCACCGGCACCCTCACGCGGCGCGGCTGAAGTTCGGCCCGACGCGCCACCGGCACCCTCACGCGGCGCGGCGCGGCTGAAGCCCGGCCGACGTATCGCCGCTGCCCCCGCCGACGCCGGCTCCGGCGTTCTCACGCCGCGGCAGGAGCGTGCTCGCCACGGCCAGCACGACCCCGATCCCGGCGGCGGCGAGGAACACCCGGTCGAAGCCGTCGACGGTGGCGAGCAGCGCGAGGCCGATCGACGACCCGGCCTGGCTCGCGGTACTGGCCAGCCCGCCGGCCGTCCCCGCGTCGCCCTCCGGCACCCCCGCGGTCGCGGCGGCCATGAGCGTCGGGAAGACCAGGCCGATCCCGGCCGCGACGAGCAGCGTCGGCCCGAGGACCCCGGCGAGGTAGCCGGTCCCGGCCCGCGACAGCCACGCGAATCCGGCGGTGAGGCACACCGACCCGCACAGCACGAGCACGCGCGGACCGAGACGCGGCAGCAGTACCGCCGCCCAGTGCGCGACCACCACGAACAGGACGGCCGCGGGGGTCTGGCCGAGCCCGGCCCGCAGCGCGCTGTAGCCGAGGACGTTCTGCAGGAGCAGGGACGAGAAGTACCACAGCCCGATCGCCGCCGCCCCGAACAGCAGCAGCATCGCGTCGGCGGCGGCCGGGCCCCGGCGGGCGAGCAGCCGCAGCGGCAGCATCGGCGCCGCGGCGACCCGCCACTCGACGACCGCGAAGACGGCGAGCAACCCGAGGCCGGCCGCGACCGTCCCGCCGTGCCCGCGCATCACGCCGTAGATGAGCGCGGCCAGGCCCGCGGTGCCGGTGACCGCGCCGAGCACGTCGAGGCGTTCCCGCGGGCCGGGCCGGTCGCCGGGCAGTGCCGCGAACGCCACGGCGACCAGGGCGGCGCCGATCGGCACGTTGACGAGGAACACCCAGCGCCAGGACAGGGCGGTGGTGAGCGCGCCACCGGCCAGCGCGCCCGCCATCCCGCCGACGCCGCCCGCGGCCGACCAGGCGCCGAACGCCCGGGCCCGGGCCGCGCCGGCGGTGAACGCGGTGCTGATGACGGCGAGGGTCGCAGGGGCGAGCAGCGCGGCGCCGAGCCCCTGCACGGCGCGGGCCGCGACCAGCACGCCCGCGGTCGGGGCCAGGCCGGCGGCGAGGCTGGCCAGCGCGAAGAGCAGCACCCCGCCGGCGAGCAGGCGGCGGCGTCCGGCCAGGTCCGCGGCGCGGCCGCCGAGCAGCATGAAGCCGGCGAGGGTCAGCAGGTACGCGTCGACGACCCAGGCCAGGCCGGTCGGCGTGAAGCCGAGGTCGCGGCGGATCGAGGGCAGGGCGACGTTCACGATCGACGCGTCCAGGATCACCACGAACTGGCACGCGCACACCAGCGGCAGGACCAGCCAGGCGGTTCTCGGCACGATGGGCTCCCCGTGTAGGATTTAGTTACGCGCATAACGTTATGCGCATAACTATTTCTGTCAAGGAGGGGCCGTGGACTTCGCCGCCGCCGACGCGCTCAACCAGGCGATCCGGCTGCTCAGCCTGCGCCACCGGGCCCGCGCCGCGGCGCTGCTGGCCCCGCTCGGGCTGTACCCGGGCCAGGAGGCCCTGCTGCTCGAGCTCGACCGGACCGGGCCCCGCATCCAGGCCCAGCTCTCCGACGCGCTCGGCTGCGAGCCGCCCAGCGTCACCCTCATGACCAAGAAGCTGGAGGCGTCGGGGCACATCAGCCGCAGCCCCGCCCCCACCGACAAGCGGGCGACCGTCGTGGCGCTCACCGACCGCGGCCGGGCCCTGGCCCAGCGGGTCAAGGCGCTCTGGTGCGACCTCGCCGAGGAGACCGTCGCCGGGCTGCCCGCGGACACGGTCGCCGCCCTGCCCGCCGTGCTCGCCGCGCTGACCGCCAATGTCGACGCGCAAAATCGGGCGGACCGGGCGGGCCACCGAATCCGGGCGGAACGCAATACGCTCCAGGCGTGACCGACGAGCAGCGCGACGACCCGACTGCGCAGGCCCACGGCGAACTGTCGCTGGCCCGCATCGCGCTCGCCGACGGCGACCTCGGGCACGCGGCCGGCCACGTCGCCGGCGCGATCGCCTGGGCGCCCCGCCTGCCCGAGGTCCACGAGCTGCTCGCCGCCCTCGTCGCCCGGGCCGGCGACGAGGGCGCCATCGCACTGTTCCCCGTCGAGCAGCCGGCGTTCATCGGCTCCGTCGTCGCCCGCGCCCACCTGCAGGGCCGCCACGACCCGATGGGCGGCCTGCGGATGCTGGCCCAGGCGACCCGGTTCGACCCGGCCCAGCCCTGGGCCGACGTGACCTGGGTGCGGGCCCTCGAACCGCGCCGGCTCGACCCCGACGAGCTGGCCCGGCTCTTCGTGGCGGTCATGCCCGGGCTCGGCGATCCGGCCGGCGAGGTGGTGGCCCGGGTCAACGAGGTGTACCTCGACCTGGCCCGCCGCGCCTGCGCCGCCCACCCCGGCAGCGCGCTGCTGCACGGCGCCGCGGCCGGCCTGGCCCGCCGCTTCACCGCCCAGGTGCCGGGCGTCCTCGCCGAGGCGGTCCGGTGGGGCGCCCACGGCCACCGGCTGCACCCCGACAAGCTCACCGCCGTCTGGTACGCGTACGCCCTCAAGGCCGACGGCCGCCTCGACCAGGCCCTGCAGGTCATGCGCCAGGCGTGGCAGGCCCAGCCGGACGAGGTCGACCTGTGCGCCGACATGGCCAACTGGCTCGCCGAGGCCGGCCGCCTCGACGAGGCCCTCGAGCTGCTCGACGCGGCGATCCGGCGGGCCCCGGAGTACGACTGCGCCGTGCACACCGCCGCCCGGCTGCGCTTCCAGCGCGACGCCGACGTGCGCCACCTCGTGGGCCTCGTCGACTTCATGCGCGAGCACCCGGTCACCAGCCACGAGCACAGCGACCTCGACGGCGCCTGCCGGGGCCGGCCCTGGCTCGGCACGGTCAACGGCCCCGCCGAGTCCGTCATCAACCTGCTGCACCAGATCCCGCGCGCCGACCGCGCCATGGCCGGCACCGCGACCGTCTCCGCCCTCGAGGTGCCCAGCGCGCTGCGCGTCGTGCACCGCGAGCTGCCCGGCCTCGACCTCACGATCGAGGGCGACCCGCCGCCGGACATGGTGGCACCGCAGCGGCCCGGCGGCCGGGTGCTGTGGACCTACGCGGGGCTCGTCGCGTCGCCGGCGGTACCGCTGCCGTCACCGCGATCCCTGGAGCTCCTCCAGGGCGTCGTCTGGCCGTTCTGGCCCAACCCGGTGGCCGCCTACGACCATGCGCTGCCGCTGGGCCAGCTGCCCGCGGCCGAGCTGGTCGCGCTGCTCGTGCACCCGCCGGCCGGCCGCGACCAGCAGCTGCCCGACGGGGTGTGGGAGCGGGCGGCGCAGGCGTACAGCTGCCTGGGCCTGCTGCACTGCGACGAGCTGCGCGCCGGCGCCGAGCCGGGCGACACCGCCCGCCCGCGCGAGCTGCTCACCTCGATCGTCTACGGCGTCGAGGACTGGACCACCGAGGCGGCGGTGTTCGCCCTGGTCGTGGCCGCGTGGCTCGACCCGGCGTGCCGCCCGGAGGTGCGCGAGACGATCGGGCGCCGCTTCCTCGACGCGATGCAGCAGTCCCGCGCCCGGGTGGTGACGATCCGCGAGTCGCTGGCCACGCTGGTCCTGGCCACGCCGGACATGGTGCCGGAGGTGACCGGCCTGGCCCGCGAACTGCTCAGCCGCGCCGACGAGCCGGACGAGACGCCACCGGCGGCCGTGCCCGCGCCGGGCCGGAAACGACGCTGGTTCGGCCGCCGCGCATAAGCAGTAATCATCAACGTAAGAAAGGGCCGGCCCGATGGGCCGGCCCTTTTCACGAACGCGGGTTACCAATAGTGGCGGCGGCCGGCGATCGGACGGCCCACCGCGCCGAGAATCCACAGCACCGCGCCGACGATGAGCAGCACGATCCCGATCGTCTCGATGATGCCGACGTGCAGGAACAGGCCGACGAGGAACAGGATGAGACCTAGGACGATCATTTTGTCAGCTCCCGGGAGGAGTGGGGGTACCGATCTACGTGGATCTGGTACCCCCAAGGCCCCGGTTATCAAACACAACTCACCCGCGGCGGCCCCGCCTCGCGCGGATGTAGTCGGAGACGACGTAACGACCCAGGTCGTCGGCGTCCGGGGTGAAGACCCGCCCGCCGTTGCGGCGGGCCACGGCGTCGACGAAGCGCCGCAGGCCCGGATCCTCGCCGAGCATGAAGAAGTTCAGCACCGCCCCGTAGCGGGTGAGCTGGTCGACCTCGTGCACCGTGGCCTGGACCGTCTCGCGGGTCGAGGGCCACATGAAGTACGACTCGCCGTCGTCGAGCAGGTGGGCGGTCGGCTCGCCGTCGGTCACGACGAGGACGACCGGGTCGGACGCCGGGTGACGGCGCAGGTGACGGGCGGCCAGCTTGAGCGCGTGCTGCAGGTTGGTGCCCTGCACCATGTCGGGCTCGACGGCGGCAAGCTGCTCCTGGGAGAGCGTGGAGGCGTACCGCCCGAAGCCGATGATCTGCAGCGCGTCCTGCGGGAACCGGGTCGCCACGAGGTGGGACAGGGCGAGGGCGGCCTGTTTCATCGGGCCCCACCGCCCGTCGGCCATCATCGAGAACGACAGGTCGACGCAGAGCGCGACGGCGGCCGACACGCGCCGCTCGGTCTCGGCGATCTCGAAGTCCTCGACGTCCAGCCCGATCGGCAGGACCGCGGCGCCGCCGGTGGCCTGCCGGCGCACGGCGTTGCCGATCGTGCGCACCACGTCCAGGGCCTGCTCGTCACCGTACTGCCAGCGCCGTGACGCCCCGGTCAGCTCCCCGGCGGCGCCCGCGTCGCGCAGGTCGTGCTGGCCCTGCCGCCCGGCGTGCAGCTGGCCGAAGACGGTCCGCAGCGCGGTGCCGCCCAGCCGCCGCAGCGCCTTCGGGCTCAGGGTCAGCCCGTCGTCGCCGCGGGTCACCCAGCCCTGCCGGCGCAGCTGCTGCTCCAGTTCCCGCAGCCGGCGTACGTCGTCGGCGGCGGCCCGGCCCAGCTGCCGCTCGACCGCCTCGACGTCGACGTCGTCCAGGGTCGCACCGGGGTGCTCCTGGCCGAGCTGGTCGAGCAGGTCGTCGAGGTCGCCGATCTCCTCGAGGGCCCCGGCCGCGTCGCCGTAGCCGAGGTCGTTCTCGCCGCGGATGCGTTCGCCGCGGCCCCAGTTGAGGTTGGGGCGCAGCGCGCGCAGGTTGTCGGTGAGGGCGGCGAACTCCCCCGCCATGTCGCCGAGCGACTGGGCCATGAGGTCCTGCAGCTCGGCCCGCTGCTGCGCCGAGAGCGAGCGCATGAGCCGTTCGCCGGCGGCGGCCCGCCGGGCGAGGGCGTCGATGAGCTCGTCGACGTTGGCCGGCTTCTCCGGGAAGAAGTCGCCGTGGCGGTTCATGAACTCGGCGAACGCGTCGTCGGTGTTCTCGCCGCGGGCGTGCTTGGCGAGCAGGGCGTTGAGGTCCTGGAGCATCTCGCGCATCGCCGCCTGCGCCTCGGGGTCGCGCAACGCCTGCTGCATCCCCTGGAAGCGCTGCTCGACGACCTCCTGGCGGAGCTCGTCGAGGATCTGCTGGTACAGCTGCCGCGCTTCCGGAGATGTCCAGTTGTACTCGGACAATTCCGAAACAGCCCGTGCGGTCGATCGTGGCAGCGCGTCCAGCTGCGCCTCGGCGAATCGGGCGTCGTCGGAGTCGAGCCGGCTCAACGCGTCACGTTCGGAGGCCAGCGCCTGGTCGAGCAGCTGCGTGGAGCGCGTCACCGCGCCGTCGAGCTGCCCGCGGCGCATGGCCTCGCGGCGCATCCGGCGGGCCCGGGCGAGCAGGTCGTCGAGGCCCCGGCCGCCCTGAGGGCCGCGGCGCAGCAGGTTGCGCAGGGCGTCGCGCAGGCTGCCGCCCTCCAGCACCTCCTGGCCCACCTGGTCGACGGCGGCCCGCACGTCGTAGGGCGGGGCGAGCGGGTCGGGCCCGCCGCGCCACGCCCCGTAGCGGAACCTGTTGTGGCGCAAGATCAGCCTCCGTACACGGTGCGGCCGTCGTCGGTGAGGTCCTTCGACAGCCGCCGGGTCAGGTGCAGGCCCTCCAGGGCGAACTCGACGGCGGCGGCGGCCTCGCCGCGGCTGGGCGCGTCGCCGAGGCCGAGCCGGTCGAGCACCTTGGCCAGGCCCGGGACGGTGCCGACCTGGCGCAGGATCTCGTCGGCGCCGGCCAGCTCGCCGGTCTCGATGACCTGGCCCTCGGCGACGAGGTCGGTGAAGCCGGACAGGTCGAGCCCGGCCAGCCGGCCGCGGAACGTCTCCGCGGTCGCGGTACGCAGCAGGTGGGCGAGGATCTCGACCTCGCGGCCCTCCTCGCCGCTGTCGAACTCGACCTTGCCGCGCAGCGTCGAGGTCACCGACTCGGCGTCGCCGATGCGCGCGACCGGCAGGTCCTCGCGGAGCAGCCCGGCGCGGCGCAGCGCCGACGCGGAGACGGTCTCGGCGGCGGCGATGGCGAAGCGGGCGGAGACGCCGGAGCGGGCGTCGACCGACGGGGACTCGCGCACCGCGCGGGTGAAGCGTGCGAGGACCTCGATGACGTGGTCGGGGACCTGGGCGACGAGCTGGGCCTCCTGGCGTACCAGATCCATCTCCAGCTCGAGGTCCAGCGGGTAGTGGGTGCGGATCTCGGCCCCGAACCGGTCCTTGAGCGGCGTGATGATCCGCCCGCGGTTCGTGTAGTCCTCGGGGTTGGCGCTGGCCACGAGCAGGATGTCCAGGGGCAGGCGCAGCTGGTAGCCGCGGACCTGGATGTCGCGCTCCTCGAGCACGTTGAGCAGCGACACCTGGATGCGCTCGGCGAGGTCGGGCAGCTCGTTGACGGCGAAGATGCCGCGGTTGGTGCGCGGCACGAGGCCGAAGTGGATGGTCTCGGGGTCGCCGAGGGTGCGGCCCTGCGCGACCCGGATCGGGTCGACGTCGCCGATGAGGTCGCCGACGCTGGTGTCGGGGGTGGCGAGCTTCTCGCCGTACCGCAGCGACCGGTGCACCCAGTCGACCGGCAGCGCGTCGCCGGCCTCGGCGGCGAGCCGGCGCGAGGCGGGCGTGATGGGCTCGAAGGGGTGCTCGTTGAGCTCCGAGCCGGCGATGATCGGCGTCCACTCGTCGAGCAGGTGGATCAGGCCGCGGATGACCCGGGTCTTGCCCTGGCCGCGCTCGCCGAGCAGCACGACGTCGTGGCCGGCCAGGATGGCGCGCTCGAGCTCGGGCAGGACGGTGTCGTCGTAGCCGACGATGCCGGGGAAGCGCGGCTCGCCGGAGCGCAGCCGGTCGAGGAGGTTCTCGCGGAGCTCCTCCTTCACGGTGCGGAACCGGTGGCCGCTCGCCCGGAGCTCGCCTGCCGTGCGGGGAAGGTCCAGGGGCTGGTCTGGCGTCACAGTCACATCAGCGAACACTATCTCGGATCACCAGGTTCCCGCCGCCTCCAGGAGCCGGCCGCGCACGGCAACCACCGCAGCGGACGCCGCGCCCGCCCGGCATGCGAGAAACAGCGTGTTCAGCGGCGGTACCTCCGGATGCTCCAGCACCACGAGCCGCCCCTCGGCGAGGTCGGCCCGGCACAGGTACTCCGGCAGCACGCTGAACCCCGCGCCGGCCCGCACCGCCGCGAGCACGGCGTGCAGGTTGGGCACGACCACCTCGGCGGTGCGGGTCGCGCGGGTGCCGTAGACGCTGCGCCAGTACCGCCGGATGATCGGCAGTTCCTCGGCGTAGGCGACCAGCGGCATGTGCCCGGGGTCCCCCGCCACCGCCGCGACCAGCACGAACTCCTCGTCGTAGAGGGGCTCGGCGACGAGCCGCCGCGACCGGGGGCGGGTGGTGAGCACGGCCAGGTCGAGCGCGCCGGCCTCGAGCCCGCGCACGAGGTCGTCGTTGAGCCCGAGCGTGACCCGCAGCCGGATTCCCGCCGTCGCGAGCGCGGGCAGCACCTTCTCGGTCATGAACTCGGCCGCCCCGCCGAGGTGCACCGTCCCGGTGACCGCGTCCGGCGCGGGGTCGGCCACGGCCTCGAGCGCGTCGAGCGGCCCGGCGACCTGCCGTGCGAGCAGGTCCGCGGCCGGCGTCGGCGCGACGCCGCGGGGCTGGCGCACGAACAGCTGCTTGCCGAGCGCGGCCTCGAGCGAGCGCACCTGCCCGGTGACCGCCGGCTGCGAGAGCCCGAGCCGCCGCGCGGCCGCGGTGACCGACCCCTCCCGGTGCACCGCGAGGAAGGTCCGCAACAGATCGAAAGACAAAGCCATAACCTTTCCGATGGTACCGCCGTCGCCTCCCTATTGGTCGTGATGGCACCGGGCACGGCAGCCTGGTTCCCATGTCGACCATCCTCACCGTGCTGACCAGCCACGCCTCCCTCGGCGAGACGGGCCGCCGGACCGGCTACTACGTTTCCGAGGCGGCCGAGCCGTGGCGCACCTTCACCGCCGCCGGCCACACCGTGGACCTCGCCTCCATCGCCGGCGGCACGCCCCCGTCCGACGGCGACTGGGACGGCTTCGAAGACTTCCGCCCGGTCGCGGCCGCCGGCACGCTGCCCGTCGCCGGTGCCGACCCGGCCCGCTACGACGCGGTCTTCCTGGCCGGCGGCCACGGGACGATGTGGGACTTCCCGTCGTCGGGCGCCCTGGCCGCGCTCCTGGCGTCCGTGTACGCGCGCGGCGGCGTCGTCGGCGCGGTCTGCCACGGCCCGGCCGGCCTGACCGAGGTCGTCCTGCCCGGCGGCGCCCACCTCCTCGCGGGCCGCGAGGTCGCGGGGTTCACCGACGAGGAGGAGTCCGCGGTCGGCCTCACCGAGGTCGTACCGTTCTCGCTCCAGCAGCGCCTGACCGCCCGCGGCGCCGTGGTACGCCCCGGCCCGCCGTTCGCCGCGAACGTCGTCCGCGACGGCCGCCTCGTCACCGGCCAGAACCCGGCCAGCGCGCAGGGCGTGGCCGAGGCGATCCTGATGGCCCTCTCAGCCTGACTCAGTACCGTCACAGTCGGTCACATCGAGGATCGCCGTATGACGATCCTCGATGCCCGGGCCCTGCCGGCGTGGGCGGCCGCCGCCTGGTCCGCGGGCTACGGCGCGCTGGCCGTGACCTGGTGGGCCGAAGGCGGCGACTACCCGTTCGCCCGCGTCGACGACGCGCACAGCTCGCAGTCGCTCCTGGAGGGCACCGCGCCGGCGGTCGTGGCCCCGATCATGGCCCTGGTGTGCCTGGCCGCCACGCTGCTGGGGGTGTACCTCGCCCGCGGCGGCCGCGCCCGCGCCGCGCTCGCCTTCGGCTGGACCCTGGCGGCGGTCCTGGCGCTCCTGCTGCCCGACTACTCGCTGCTGGCGTTCGTGGCCTTCGCACCGCTCCTGCTGGTCTTCGCCTTCACCGGCGTACCGGGCCCGCAGGACGGCCTGGGCGACATCATGTACTGGCACCGCACGAACCTGCTGATCCTCTTCGCGGGCGGCCTGCTGTGGGCGGCCGCGACCCTGCGGTCGTCCCGCCGCGCGGTGGCGTCCACCACGCCCCCGGAGACCCTGCTGCGCTGGGGCCGCCGGGCCGTGTGGGTGGCCGTGCTGGCCCCGGTCCCGTACGAGGTCACGCGCATCGCCTGGTTCCTGGGCGTCCCGCTGGGCATCCCGCGCGACTTCCTCACGATGATGCAGTCCACACCCGGCATGCTGGAGGTCGGCCTGGGCTGCGCGGTGGCCTCGATCGGCGGCGGCGTCCTGACCCACGGCCTGGTCCGCCCGTGGGGCGAACGCTTCCCGCGCTGGACCCTGTGGTTGTCGGGCCGCCGGGTCCCGCCCCTGCTGGCGGTGGCCCCGGCGATGCTTGTCGCGGTGGTGCTGATCCCGGCCGGCCTGATGAACGCCCGCCTGCCGATCACCGCCTCGACCTGGGGCGTCACGGCGCCGGGCCTGCTGTGGGTGGTGTGGGGGGCGGCCCTGGGCACCGCCGCCGTCACGTACCACTTGCGCCGCCGCCCCCGGTCCCCGTCCTGACCTCCTTGCCCGGCTCCCCGCCGCTGCTTTCCGCGGCCGGCTCCGTTCCCATGCCTGCGGAGGCCGAGGTCAACGGCGGCAGATCCCGCAGCATCCGGAACGTCACCACCGCCAGCCCGACGAGCATCACCGCACAGACCGCCGCCACCACGTGCAGCCCCGCCGTGGACGCGTCCCGGGCTGCATCCAGCACCCGCTCCCCCATCGGCCCGGGCAGCGTCCCCGCAACGGCCGTGGCCTCCGTAACCGTGTCCCGGGCCCCACCGGCCGCATCCGGGGAGAGCCCACCCGGCAGCTCGACCACCGCCCGGTACACCGCCGTCCCGAGACTCCCGAGCAACGCGATCCCGAGCGCGTACCCGAACTCCCCGCTGACCTCGTTGAGCGCCCCCGCGGCCCCGGCCCGCTCCACCGGCGCCGCCCCGAGCACAATCCCGGTCGCGAGCGTGACCATCGGCCCCATCCCGAGATTCGTGACGATGAACGCCGCGATGATCGGCAACGGCCCCGCCGACGCCGGAACGAACACGACACTCGCCACTCCCGCCGCGGACAACAACAGCCCGCCGCCGATGAGCCACCCTTGCCGAACGCGCCGGGCGAGCAACGGCGAAACCTGAAAACTGCCGGCGGTCGCGATAGCGGCGGGCAGAATCCAGAGCCCGGCATCGCGCGGCGAAAGCCCATCGACGAGCTGCAGATGCTGCGTGATGAACACCATCATGGCGCCGGTCAACATCGTGCCGACAAACATCCCGCCGAGCGCCGTGGCAAACGCCCGATCGCGAAACAACCGAAGATCGAGCAACGGCTCCCGCCGGCGCCCGCCCTCGCCTTTGCCGAACGCGTCCTTTCCTCCGGGCTCGGACGCGGCTTCGGCCGAGCGGATGTCCGCACCGAGCTTGGTCTGGCGGCGCACGAACACGACCCCCAGGGCCACACCCATCAGCAGAGCCGCAACCGGCAGCGGGCGCCAGCCGTCACGGGCGAGCTCCTTCACTCCGTAGACCAGCGGAAGGATCGCGGCCAACGACAGGGCCACGCTCGGCAGGTCGAAACGCCCCGCACCCGGATGCCGCTGCTCCGGCAGCAGGAGCGGACCAAGGATCAGCAGCAGAACCATCGGCGGTACGCCCAGCAGGAACGCCGACCCCCACCAGAAATGCTGCAACAGCAATCCACCCACGAACGGCCCGATGATCGCGCCGCTCATGAAGCAGACCATCCACACGCCGATCGCCAGGCCGCGGCGGCGCGGGTCCGGGAACAGGCCGCTGATCAGGGCCAGAGCCGACGGTGCGAGGGTGGCCCCCGCGATGCCGAGCAGGGCACGGGCGGCGATGAGCATGAGCGGCCCGGTGCTGTACGCGGCCACGATCGAGGCCGCCCCGAACGCCGCCGCGCCGAGCAGCAGGAGCCGCCGCCGCCCGATGCGGTCGCCCAGCGTGCCCATGGTGATCATGGAGCCGGACAGCAGGAAGCCGTACACGTCGAGGATCCACAACTGCTCGGTACTACTCGCGTGCAGGTCGGCGCCGATGCGGGGCATGGCCAGGAGCAGCACGAACACGTCGATCGAGACCAGCAGGGCCGGGAGGGCGAGCACGGCCAGGCCCAGCCACGGTGAGCGTTTCATCATGCCAACCGGTCGACGCCGGCGACCGGGGTTCGACATCCCTCGCGAAATTCCGGCAATACCAAGCACTGACATCGTCCCCCGGGTCGACGCGGCCGGCCGGCCGGTCAACCGTCAGGGACGCAGGCCCTCGGGCGCAGGCGACACGGACCCTCGGGCGTCGGTGCGCCGCCTGACACGAACCCGCTGCACGCCGGGAGCGGGCCGGCGGCGCCGCGGAGCCGGGATTGCCGAATTAGCGGATTACCGGATTACTGGATTCGCTAATCCGGTAAATCGGGGGCGATCACTCTCCGTGGCTGAAAGGCCCGCTCAGTCCTGGAAGCGAACGTCCAGCCACGACGTGAAACCGTGCCAGGTGGCGGTCGGGTCGTGGCGTTGGTAATACTCCCTCGCCGTCTCGCCGCCCAGGCGGATCACCGCCGCCGTCGCGCAGCCGATCACCGTTGTCACCGTCAGGCCCTGCTGTGCGGAGTACCACAGCGGCAGCAACGGCTGCAGATGGTCGAGCTGGAGCTGGTTGTCCGGCAGCAGCACCGCGTCGGGGCTGAAGACCACGCCCAGCAGGAGGGACAGCGTCACCAGCAGCAGCATCCAGCCGACCACCGTGCGGGTGTACGGCGTGCGCCGCGGGATCGCCATCGCCGTGCCCGACAGCAGCCCGGCCAGGCCCGTGGCCAGCACCGACGCGCCCGTGAGGTGCACATAGACAGTCTCGATCAGCAGGGCCTCGTTGCGAGACCACGGGCCCAGGGCGTCGACCAGCCCCTCGTACCGCAGCAGCAGAAACCCCGCCGTGGCGGCCTGGCCGAGCTCCAGCACGGCGCACGCCGTCACCAGCCGGAAAGCCACCCGGACGGGATGCACACGCCGACGGTACGACGGTATAGGGCAGGATGGAGGCGACGTTTCGTAACGAAGGAGTCAAGCGCATGGCCCTGAGCAAGCCCGAAGTGACCCTGCCCGACGGTCCGCCGCCGGCCGACCTCGTCATCGAGGACATCACCGTGGGTGACGGCCCCGAGGCCGTGACCGGTCAGCAGGTGAGTGTCCACTACGTCGGGGTGTCGCTGTCGACCGGCAAGGAGTTCGACGCCTCGTGGAACCGCGGCGGCGCCTTCGACTTCGGCCTCGGCCGTGGTCAGGTTATCGCCGGCTGGGACCGCGGCGTGGCGGGCATGCGCGTCGGCGGGCGCCGCAAGCTGGTCATCCCGCCCCACCTGGGCTACGGCGACCGCGGCGCGGCCGGCGTGATCAAGCCCGGCGAGACCCTCGTGTTCGTCGTCGACCTGCTCGGCACCAACTGAGCGTCGGCCCGCAACGGAGGCCGGGAACCGCCGCGCGACCAAAACGCGGGACGCAGCGACGACCGGAAATAGCTCCGAACCGGGTGGTCAACGCCGGAAGAAGCACCCCAATTCCCGGCTGTCGGGACAAAATCCCCGCAGCCGGGAATGCGGAAATTCACAGCCGTCCCACAGCGCACTCGGCAGATCGAGATGCGATGCTGGACCATCGGCGGCGGGCCGATGAGCGGGCATACGAAGGGGTGTGCAGATGACGACGCAGTCGGCGGCACCGCGGGCAAAGCGGATCCTGATGGTTGGAGCGCCGGGCGCCGGAAAAGGCACCCAGGCCGACGCGATCGCGAAGCAGTTCGGCATCTCGCACATCGCGAGCGGCGACCTGCTGCGCAAGCACATCTCGGACGGCACGACCATCGGCAAGACCGTCGAGGACATCGTCAACAAGGGCGAGCTGGTCCCGGACGCCGTGATCATGGACATGCTGCGCAAGCCCGTTCTGTCCGCCAGCGAGACCGGCGGCTACGTGCTGGACGGCTTCCCGCGCACGGTCGAGCAGGCCGAGGCCGCGTACCGAACCGCCGGCAGCCTCGGCGTCGGCGTCCAGATCGCCGTGCACCTGGACGTGCCCGAGGAAGAGCTGATCCGCCGCATGCTGGCCCGGGCCCGCGGCGCGGACGACACCGTGGACGTCATCCGGCACCGGATCAAGGTGTACGAGGAGAAGACCCGCCCGCTGCTGGAGTACTACCAGTCCCGCGAGCTGCTCATCCAGGTCAACGGGGCCCGCCCGGTGTCCGAGGTCACGTGGTCGATCATCGTGCAGCTGCAGCGCGCCTTCAAGCGCCCCAACACGCACGTGCGTCAGGCCACCGCCGACAAGGCAGTGGCCTGACCCAACCCGCAACAGCAACCAAACGCCCGAAAGCAACAAAACGCGTAAAAGCCTAATGAAGCGCAAAAGCCTCAAAAGGCCAACGCTAAGAGGCCAGCGCGGCCGACACGACCCCCTGCGCCTCCTGCTGGATCAGCGCGAGGTGCTCGGGCCCCTTGAAGGACTCCGCGTACACCTTGTAGACGTCCTCGGTCCCCGACGGCCGCGCCGCGAACCACCCGGAGCCGGTGACCACCTTCAGCCCCCCGATGGCGGCCCCGTTCCCCGGGGCCTCCGTCAGCTTCGCCGTGATCGGCTCCCCGGCCAGCGACGTGGCCGTCACCTGCGACGGCGACAGCTTGCCGAGCACCGCCTTCTCCTGCCGGGTCGAGGCGACGTCGAGCCGCGCGTACGCCGGCTCACCGTGGCGCCCGACCAGGTCCCGGTAGTGCTCCGACGGCGTGCGGGACGTGCGGGCCAGGATCTCCGACGCGAGCAGGCACAGCAGGAGGCCGTCCTTGTCGGTCGTCCACACCGACCCGTCGCGGCGCAGGAACGACGCCCCGGCGCTCTCCTCCCCGCCGAACCCGACCGTGCCGTCCAGCAGCCCGGGCACGAACCACTTGAACCCGACGGGCACCTCCACGAGGGTCCGGCCGAGGTCGGCGGCCACGCGGTCGATCATCGACGACGACACCAGGGTCTTGCCGATCGCCGCGCCGAGGGGCCAGCCGGAGCGGTTGCGGTACAGATAATCGATCGCGACCGCGAGGAAGTGGTTGGGGTTCATGAGCCCCGCGTCGGGGGTGACGATCCCGTGACGGTCCGCGTCCGCGTCGTTACCGGTGGCGATCTGGTAGTCGGCGCGGCGCCCGATGAGCGAGGCCATCGCGTTCGGTGACGAGCAGTCCATCCGGATCTTGCCGTCCCAGTCGAGCGTCATGAACCCGAACGCCGGGTCGACCACCGGGTTCACCACGGTCAGGTCGAGGTTGTACCGCTCCCCGATGTACGCCCAGTACGCCACGCTCGCCCCGCCCAGCGGGTCGGCCCCGATCCGCACCCCGGCCGCGGCCACGGCCTCGAGGTCGATGACCGAGCCGAGGTCGTCGGCGTAGGAGGCGAGGAAGTCGTACCGCTGCGTCGTCTCCGCCGCCAGGGCCCGCGCGTAGGTGACCCGCCGGACCCCGTCCAGGCCGCCGCGCAGCAGCTCGTTCGCGCGGTCCTGGATCCACTTGGTCACGTCGGTGTCGGCCGGGCCGCCGTTGGGCGGGTTGTACTTGAAGCCACCGTCCTCCGGCGGGTTGTGCGACGGGGTGACCACGACCCCGTCGGCCCCCCGGTGCCGGTTGGTGAGGATCGCGTGCGACACCGCGGGCGTGGGCGTGAAGCCGTCCCGGCTGTCGATGAGCACGCTCGCCCCGTTGGCCGCGAACACCTCCAGGGCGCTCACGGTCGCGGGCTCGGACAGCGCATGGGTGTCCCGCCCCAGAAACAGCGGGCCGGTGTACCCCTGGGCCGCCCGGTAATCGCAGATGGCCTGGCTGGTCGCGACGATGTGGTCCTCGTTGAACGAGCCGCGCAGGCTCGAACCGCGGTGACCGGAGGTCCCGAACGCGACCTGCTGGGCGGGGTCGGCCGGATCGGGGTGCACGGCGTAGTAACTGGTGATCAGCCGCGGCACGTCGACGAGATCGGAGCGCTGCGCGGGCTGACCGGCGCGGGCATGGACGGACATGGCCAATACGTTGCCACGTCCCAACGCCCGGCACACGACGGACGGGGCAGCGGGCGCAACCCGCGCCGCCGTACACTGCCGCCGTGACAACGACGACGATGTATGCACGGGTCGGCGGGGGCCCGGCCGTCAAGCAGGTCGTCGACCTGCTGTACACGTGGATCCTGGCCGACGAGCAGCTCGGCCCGTACTTCGAGGACGTCACGGTGCACGAGCTCAAGCGGCACATGGCGGCCCTGCTGGCGCAGGTGCTCGGCGGCCCGCAGGAGTACGGCGGGCGCGAGCTCGGCCCCGCCCACGACGGCCTGCACATCACCGACGAGCACTACACCCGGGTCGTCGACCTCGCCCTCGCCGCACTGTTCAAGGCCCACGCCCCGCGCGACGTGGTGGCCGCGGTCGAGGACACGCTCAACGCGGTCCGCGCGGAGATCGTGACCGCCTAGGATCGACCCATGACCTGGGTCGCACCGCAAGCACCGCCGTTCGGGGGTTCGCTCGTCGCCGACGAGCGAACCCTGCTCGAAGGCTGGCTCGACTGGCAGCGGGCGGTGCTGGCCGGCAAGTGCACGGGCCTGACCGGCGCCGAGCTCGCCGAGCCGTCGGTCCCGCCCTCGACGATGTCGCTGCTGGGCCTCGTGCGCCACCTCACCGACGTCGAGCGCGAGTGGTTCCACGCCCGCTTCCACGGGCGCACGGTGCAGTACCAATACCGCCGCCCCGACGCCAAGGACGCCGCCTTCGATGAGGTCGACCCGGCCCACGCCGAGCGGGACTACACCCGGCTCATCGACGAGTGGCGCTCGTCGCGCGCGGCGGTCGCGGACAGCCGCCTGGACGACGCCTTCGAGGACGCCCAGCGCGGCCCGATGTCGCTGCGGGCGGTGTACCTGCACCTCATCCAGGAGTACGCCCGGCACAACGGCCACGCGGACCTGCTGCGCCAGCGCATCGACGGCGAGACCGGCTGAGCCCGCGGCGGGCGGGCTCAGCCGAGCCGTCGTCCGTCACCTTCGCTTGCTGGCCACCATCCCCGGCCGCATGGCGACCAGCCCAAGGCAGATCGTGATAACGCCGATCACGATGTTGTTCGCGATCGTGCCGCCCGTGGCGTACCCGCGCAGGATGACGAACGGCGCGACGATCGTCCACACGCCGAGCACCACCGGCAGCCACGCCAGGCCGTGCGTACGGCCGTAGGCGACGGCGAACCCGCCCGCGAGGACGGCGATCGCGATGCCGCAGATGAAGTTGTTGACGGACAGGTTCGCCTCGAAGGGCGGGAACCCCACGATCCACGGTGAGACCGCGAGGTAGAGCCCCGCCAGCATCAGGGCGCCGTCGGTGATGCGCGCGGCGGGCGTCTCCGCCACCTGGTCGTACCGTGCGCGCATTTCGACGATGTCCGGGTGCCCTTCGAGGTCTGCGATGGGTCGGACCATGACGACCCCCTTCCGGTCGGATGAGGGGTGGACTAACCCGATCCGCGTGGAACTAACACTCTTGCCGGGCTGAACTATCGGCGGACCGGACGCGGCGGGCCGGCGCTGCGAACGCCCTGCTCCGCCACGTCCGGCTGGTTTCGCGTGGGAGCCGCGAGTGGGGGTTCGGCATCACCTCCATGACGATCGATGGGTGCGGTGACGGTAACGCCGCTTGTCCCGGGAGCGCTCCCATGCCAGAATCCACGTCACCTCGCGGATGGGAGCCGCCGGGGCACTGCCAGCAATGCCGTTGCCACCCAACGCCATTGCGCTGTGCGGTGCCTGTCCCCCGGTTCGTAACTTTCACGAGGAGCGAGATGACCACACCCCAACGCGGGCCGAAACTTCGGCTCCGCGCGTTGGCCGTCGGCGCGCTGATCGCCGCCAGCTTTGTCGCACTGCCGGCCGGCACCGCCCATGCCGCGACCGGCTGCTCGGTGGTGTACAGCGTGCGCAGCCAATGGCCGACCGGCTTCACCGGCGACCTGGTCGTCACCAACCTGGGTGACGCCGTGTCCAGCTGGAACGTCACCTGGACCTACGCCGGGAACCAGACCCTCACGCAGAGCTGGAACGGCGACTTCACCCAGTCCGGCAAGAACGTGACGATCAAGAACGCGGCCTGGAACGGCAACCTGCCCTCGGGCGGGACGGTCAACCCGGGCTTCAACGCCAGCTACAGCGGCACGAACACCAACCCGACGAGCTTCTCGCTCAACGGCACCCCGTGCACGGGCCCGAACCAGGCCCCGTCCGTCTCGCTGACGGCCCCGGCGGCGAACACCCGCTACTCGGCGCCGGCCACGATCCCGATGACGGCCACGGCCACGGACCCGGACACCGGCGACTCGATCGCGAAGGTCGAGTTCTACCACGACGGGCTGCTGCTGGGCTCCGACACCACCGCGCCGTTCACGTACAACTGGACCGGCGTGCCGGCCCAGACGGCGGCGTACAGCCTGCAGGCCAAGGCCTACGACAGCAAGGGCGCGGTGGGCACCTCCACCGCGGTGCCGGTCTTCGTCGACCCGGTCACCGGGCCGTCGATCATCGCCTCACCGACCTCGCTGAGCGTGCCCGAGGGCAGCACGGCGACGGTAGGGGTCAAGCTCAACCAGGCCCCGTCGTCGAGCGTGACGGTGGCGGTGGCCAAGTCCGGCGACACCGACATCACCGCCAGCCCGGCGTCGCTGACCTTCACCACGTCGAACTGGAACACCGCGCAGAACGTGACCCTCGCGGCGGCCCAGGACGCGGACACGACGAACGGCACGGCGACGCTCACCCTGAGCTCCTCCGGCTGGCAGTCGGCGACGGTCGCCGTGAACGAGAGCGATGACGACGTGGCCGGCGGCGTGTATGTGCAGCGCTTCCTGGAGCAGTACACGAAGATCCACGCGAACGGGTACTTCTCCTCGGAGGGCGTCCCGTACCACGCGATCGAGACCCTCGTCGTCGAGGCGCCCGACTGGGGTCACGAGACGACCTCGGAGGCGTTCAGCTTCTGGATCTGGATGGAGGCGCAGTACGGCCGGGTGAAGGGTGACTGGGCCCCGTTCAACAAGGCCTGGGACACGATGGAGAAGTACATCATCCCGACCCACGCCAACCAGACCACCGGCGGCTACAACGCCAGCGACCCGGCGGACTACGCCCCCGAGGCCGAGCAGCCCAGCCTGTACCCGCAGCAGGGTGGCCACCTGGACTCGTCCATCAAGGTCGGCGCCGACCCGCTGTACAGCGAGCTGACGTCGACGTACGGCAACACCGACGTGTACGCCATGCACTGGATCGAGGACGTCGACAACGTCTACGGCTACAGCTCCTGCACCCCGGTGGCCGGTTCGAAGGTGTCGTTCATCAACACGTACCAGCGCGGCCCGCAGGAGTCGGTGTGGGAGACCGTCGCCCACCCGTCCTGTGAGACGTTCGCCTACGGCGCCAAGCAGAACGGCGGGTACCTGCCGCTGTTCATCGACGGCACCCCGGCGAAGCAGTGGCGTTACACCGACGCCCCGGACGCCGACTCCCGCGCGGTCGAGGCCGCCTACTGGGCGTTGCAGTGGGCCACGGCCCAGAACAAGCAGGCCGACGTGGCGGCAACCGTCGCCAAGGCGGCGAAGATGGGTGACTACCTGCGCTACGCGATGTACGACAAGTACTTCAAGAAGCCGGGCTGCACCTCGCCGACCTGCGCGGCCGGCACCGGCAAGGACTCGGCGGCGTACCTGCTGTCGTGGTACTACGCCTGGGGCGGCGACGCGAGCGGCCAGTGGGCGTGGCGGATCGGTTCCAGCCACAACCACCAGGGCTACCAGAACCCGCTCGCGGCGTGGGCGCTGTCCAACGTCTCGGCGCTGACCCCGAAGTCGCCGAGCGCGAAGGCCGACTGGCAGACCAGCCTGGGCCGCCAGCTCGAGTTCTACCAGTGGCTGCAGTCGTCCGAGGGCGCTTTCGCCGGCGGCGCGACGAACAGCTGGGGCGGCAACTACTCGGCCCCGCCGTCCGGCACGCCGACGTTCTACGGCATGGCCTACGACGTGCAGCCGGTGTACCACGACCCGCCGTCGAACCAGTGGTTCGGCTTCCAGGCCTGGTCGATCGAGCGCGTGGCGGAGTACTACTACGCGACCGGTGACGCCAAGGCCAAGACGATGCTCGACAAGTGGGTCAGCTGGGCGATCGCGAACACCACCTTCGCTACGAACGGCGACTTCAAGATCCCGGACACGCTGTCCTGGACCGGTGCCCCGGCCACCTGGAACCCGTCCAGCCCGGCCGCGAACACCAACCTGCACGTGTCGGTCGTGAGCACCGGCACCGACGTCGGCGTGGCCGCGGCGTACGCCCGGCTGCTGACGTACTACGGCGCCAAGGCGAACAACACCTCGGCGAAGACGACGGCGAAGAAGCTGCTGGACGGCATCTGGCTGCACACCGACACGCAGGGTGTGGGCATTCCGGAGACCCGGACGGACTACAACCGCTTCGACGACGTGTGGTCCTCGTCCAACCAGCAGGGCCTGTACATCCCGTCGGGGTACAGCGGCGTCATGCCCAACGGTGACGTGATCGCCCCCGGCAAGTCCTTCCTGGACATCCGCTCCTTCTACAAGAACGACCCGAACTGGCCGGCCGTGCAGTCGTACCTCAACGGCGGCTCGGCCCCGACGTTCACGTTCCACCGGTTCTGGGCCCAGTCCGACATCGCCATGGCGATGGCCGACTACGGCCTGCTGATCGGCTCCTAGGCACGACCGGGCGCCCCGCCGCACGGCGGGGCGCCCACCCCGATCGACACGTCGGAAATTTCCGACGTATAGTCGGCGGCATGCCCGAGACCGCCGTCTTCGCGGCGCTGGCCAGCCCGGTCCGCCGCCAGGTCCTTCAGGTGCTGCGCGACGAGGGCCCCCAGCCCGTGGCCGCCCTGTCGGCCCGCTTCGAGCTCGCCCGCCCGAGCTTCTCGGAGCACCTCAAGGTGCTGCGGGACGCTGGCCTCGCCAGCGAGACACGCCAAGGGCGGCAGCGGGTGTACCGTCTGGAGCCCGCCGCGCTCCAGGACGTCCGCGCCTGGCTCGAGCCGTTCGAGCAATTCTGGGCCGCCCGGCTCGCCGGCCTCGGCGCCGTCCTCGACGAGCTGCCATGACCGGTCCGCAGCGAAGCGGAGGGGCCGGTCATCATGGGCTCAGCTCGGAGGTCGTGCGGCCGGAGCGAAGCGGAGGGCGCATGACCGGTCCGCAGCGAAGCGGAGGGGCCGGTCATCATGGGCTCAGCTCGGAGCCTCGAGGGCCTGGCCGTGCAGGGCC